>NZ_CP107031.2:1200714-1518928 GCF_027474845.2 Maribacter aestuarii | reverse complement strand
AAGATTACGGACGTCAAGGACCGTATGTTCAATCTGAACCAAACCATAAATTGGAAACCTAAGGCAACAGGAGAAGGCAGATTTGGGAATTGGCTTGCCAATGCGAACGATTGGAACTTATCCCGTTCCCGTTATTGGGGTATTCCCTTACCCATCTGGCGTACCGATGATGGAACAGAACAAATTATGATTGGTTCGGTTGCGGAATTAAAGTTGGAGATGGCCAAAGCCATTGAAGCAGGGGTTTTGGAGAAGGATATTTTTTCGGACTTCGTAACGGGCGATATATCCGAGGAGAACTATGATAAAATAGATTTACATAAAAATATCGTAGATCAAATTACTTTGGTTTCTGCCTCCGGTAAGCCTATGAAGCGCGAAGCGGATTTAATAGATGTTTGGTTCGATAGCGGTTCCATGCCCTATGCACAATGGCACTACCCGTTCGAGAACAAAGAATTAATAGATGCAGGAAAGACTTTTCCTGCGGATTTTATTGCGGAAGGCGTTGACCAAACAAGAGGTTGGTTTTACACTTTACATGCCATAGCCACAATGGTTTTTGATTCGGTCGCCTATAAAAATGTAGTTTCCAATGGTCTTGTATTGGATAAGGAGGGCAAAAAAATGTCCAAACGCCTGGGCAATGCTGTCGACCCGTTCGAGACTATGAACGAACATGGGGCGGATGCCACACGTTGGTATATGATCAGCAACGCCAATCCTTGGGATAACCTCAAATTTGATTTGGAGGGAATAGTTGAGGTGAAACGAAAATTTTTTGGAACCCTTTACAATACCTATTCGTTCTTTGCGCTCTATGCTAATATTGATGCTTTTGCGTATACGGAATCTGATATTGCTATATCGGAACGACCGGAAATAGACCGATGGATTCTTTCCGAACTGAATTCGCTCATAACCACTGTTGATAATGCATATGCGGACTATGAGCCTACCAAGGCCACTAGGGCCATATCGGATTTTGTACAGGAAAATTTGAGCAATTGGTACGTGCGTCTGTGCAGGAGGCGTTTTTGGAAAGGCGATTATGAAAAGGATAAGATTGCCGCTTACCAGACCTTATATACCTGTTTGATTACGGTCTCCAAATTATCGGCCCCGGTTGCACCCTTTTTTATGGATCAGTTGTATAGGGATTTAATTGCAACAACAAAGTCTGAAGATTTTGAAAGTGTGCATTTAGCGGATTTCCCCAAAGCAAATATCGATTTGATAGATAAAGGACTGGAGGCCAAAATGAACAAGGCACAAACAATTTCGTCATTGGTGCTCTCCATTCGCCAAAAGGAAAAAATTAAAGTAAGGCAACCGCTACAAAGGATAATGATACCAATTCTGGATGAAAGGGACCGAATGGATATACTAGCCGTTTCAGATTTGATAAAATCCGAGGTAAACGTAAAGGAAATTCAATTGTTGGATGACGCTTCCGGTATTCTTGTAAAGCGGATCAAACCCAATTTTAAGACTTTGGGCCCTAAATTTGGGAAGGATATGAAGAAAATCGCCCAAATGGTAAGTGCTTTTACTCAGGAGGATATCCAAAAAATTGAACAAGAGGGCGAATTATCCATCGAATTAGAAAATAAAAGTATTAATTTACAGTTACAGGATGTAGAGATCAGTTCTCAAGATATTGAAGGTTGGTTGGTGGCCACTTCAGGCAAGTTAACCGTTGCTTTGGATGTTACCATCAACGAGGATTTACGAAAAGAAGGTATTGCCAGAGAGTTGGTGAATAGAATACAGAATATTCGTAAAGAATCTGGGTTTGAGGTCACGGATAAAATCGATATAAAGATGTTAAAGGATGGCTTCGTGGAACAGGCAGTTGCAAGCAACCTTACTTATATTAAGACTGAAACTTTGACAGCTGAGTTGGATTTTGAAGAAAAATTAGAAAAAGGCACGGAAGTTGCTTTTGATGAAGTGAACACTAAATTGTTTATCGAAAAACACTAAAGAAATGGCAGAAGATTTAAAAGTTAGATATTCCGATAAAGATTTGGCAGAGTTCAAATCTCTTATTGAGGAAAAAATAGGAAAGGCAAAAAGTCATTTGGAGTTGCTTAAAAGCGCCTACATGAACGATGGTAATAATGGTACGGACGATACTTCGCCAACCTTTAAGGCTTTTGAAGAAGGTTCCGAGACAATGAGTAAGGAAGCGAATACGCAATTGGCAATACGGCAGGAGAAATTCATTAGGGATTTGAAGAACGCCTTGTTGCGTATAGAGAATAAAACTTACGGCATTTGCAGGGTTACGGGTAAGCTCATAAACAAGGAGCGTCTAAAACTTGTGCCACACGCCACGTTAAGTATAGAGGCAAAAAATATGCAGTCATAATCCAAAACGCCCTTAGGGGCGTTTTTTAATAAGTAATCTTGAGAGTATTACTTTTTTTGAACATACTACTTCTTTCTTGGTCGGGGTTTGCGCAAAAATCAATCAAGAAATCTGTTCTAGACGATAAAATTAGTAGCATAAGAATCGACGGTGAAAACTGTTACCTTATAACTTTAAGCACCCATAACGAAAATGATATAATCGTAGAGGCACAAATTGATGGAGAGTATAGTAAGGACCTAGATTTAATAGTCTCCGAAAATGGTAATACGGTACTGGTCAGTGCCGGGTTTCAAGCAAACTTTAAGCATCCAAACGATAAGTTGAGCGCGCATAAAGTGATTTCTATTTCCTTGAATATTATTGTTCCAATTTGGAAAGATGTAGTTCTTTACGGTACCTATACCAGGGTAATTGCTAAAGGAAAATTCAAAAATTTAAACATCAGTTTGGCCGATGGTGAATGCAGGTTGTTCGACGTCTTAGAGAATGTTACCGTCCAAACTCAAAGTGGGGATATTTCTGCTACTTTAGAAAAGGCGACTATTATAGCAAACAGCAAATATGGAAAAGTAAGTACAAACCCAATACCTAATGGCAGGGCTCAATATATGCTGAGTACGGTTACGGGAAATATCGCTCTACAGAAAACCGAATAATATTTCTATTTTTGCGCTTTGATAAATTCCCATGAACATTAAGAAGTCCCTCGCACTTATTTTTTTGATTTTAGTCATTGACCAATGGAGTAAAATTTATATTAAGACGCATTTTGTCCTAGGGGAATCTGTGGATGTTTTTAGCTGGTTCAAAATTCTTTTTATTGAGAACGAGGGTGCTGCCTGGGGTGCTAAACTGAGCGATATACTTCCCGTATCGGATGCCGTTGGAAAACTTATCTTAACGATATTTAGATTGTTTGCAATATGTGGTATTGGGTATTGGCTTTTTGATGTCATACGAAAGAATGGTTCCAAGACTTTGATTGTTGCAGTATCCTTAATTTTTGCGGGAGCGTTAGGTAATATATTAGATTCGGTCTTTTACGGTCTTATATTCAATGATAGTTATAATGAGGTTGCTACCATTTTTTCTGATGAACCCTACGGTGAATTATTTTATGGAAAGGTGGTGGACATGTTATACTTTCCCCTGGTGGATACAACATGGCCAAGCTGGGTGCCTTATTTTGGAGGCGGGAATTTTCGTTTTTTTGAGCCAGTCTTCAATATTGCCGATACGGCAATCAGTACAGGTGTAGGTATTCTTCTGGTGTTCAACAAAAAAGCGTTCAAAAAAGAAGAGGAACCTGAGTCAGAGATAGAAAAGGACACAATTCAAGATGCAACAAATGAGTAAACTTTATCCGGGGTAACGCAGTAGTCCATACGAACATCATCTTTATTCGTATCTGAAATTACTTCCTCAGCCTCAAAAATAGAAAGCCCAATTTTTAGTACGTCATCTCTGCAATCCATCAAAAATCGATCATAATACCCTTTTCCATAGCCTACTCTGTTCCCGTTTCTATCGAAGGCCAACAATGGTAAAAAAACCACGTCAATTTCTTTTGGGTCTACTTTAATGCCATTAATTGGTTCCGGAACACCTAAAGCACTAATCTCAAATCTGGTACTATCAGTTAAAAGGTAGGAAATCATGGTAAAATCGGAATTTACTTTTGGAACTATGACATTTTTATCCTTTCCCTGTAGTATTGACAATATGGTCAAAGTATCTATTTCTTTTTTACTGTGTATGGGCAAAAAAATATGATAAAATTCTTTGTCCCAAATAGGAAGACTTAGGAGTGCGTTAGCGATTGATATACTTTGAGATTCTACGCTGGCAGCATTGAGAAGATTTCTAAGATTTGTATACTTAATTCTTAAATCCTTCTTCAACATAATAGGGAAGTAGCATTTAAAAATTAAAGGAAAGAATTACTCTTTTGTAGAAACAGCAACGAAAACTTTGAAAAATAACATCAAAATTAAATATGTGCCGAGGGTTATAACGTAGCTTTCCATAAGAATTCGTTTTGTTGTGGTTAAAAATAAGTAAAAAAACTATTGAATTTCTTTGAAAGGTATCTTTTTATCGATAAAAGGCACGTTTTTTTGAAAAAATTAACTTATGTATGATTTTCATTTTTCATTTTAATCAAATAAATAATTGATTTTCAAACACTTAATAAGAGTTAGGAGATTTTTAATATCTGATAGGAAAATTACGGATTATTGAATTTTATGGTGTTTTAAACATTTTTTAATAATTAGGAGCTTTAGATATTGAGAAACTAGCAATTTCGACAAACAGTTTTATCATTTAGACCTGGTTTATATAACCGTTAAAAATTTAAAAAATGCTTATTCTTCTTATTAAAACGAAGTAATTTCATCTTAAATTTAAATTGTTCTAGACTTTCCGTATGTCCCAAATCCCAATACAAGTACAATTAAGTTCTTTGCCAAACCAGGCCGGGGTATATCAGTTTTACGATGCGGATGACACTATTTTATATGTAGGAAAGGCCAAAAATCTTAAAAAAGAGGGTGACTTCTTACTTTACCAAAAATCACGAGTATGGAAAAACGAGGGTTATGGTAAAAAAATCCACAGAATTAAACATATCGTGGTGCCTACTGAGTCCGATGCACTATTATTGGAGAATAATTTAATTAAGGAATACCGGCCAAGGTATAATGTACTACTTAAGGACGATAAGTCGTACCCCTGGATATGTCTTAAAAATGAACGTTTCCCAAGACTTTTCCCAACCAGAAGGAAAATTAAGGACGGATCAACCTATTACGGACCCTACACGAGTATGAAAACCGTAAGGACTATCCTTGATTTAGTAAAGAGTGTTTATCCTTTGCGGACATGCAATTACGACCTTTCAGAATCCAAAATAAACGATGGTAAGTACAAAGTATGTTTAGAGTATCATCTTGGGAATTGTAAAGGTCCCTGTGAGGGTTTACAAACGTTGGAAGAATATGAAAGACAAATCTCGGACATAAAAGAGATACTAAAAGGTAATTTCAAATCTTCCATTCATTATTTCAAGGGTCAGATGAAAACACTATCTGACAACATGCAGTTTGAGGAAGCACAGCGGATCAAAGATAAAATTACCGTATTGGAAAACTATCAAGCCAAGTCTACTATAGTTAATCCCAAAATAAGTAATGTAGATGTTTTTTCTATTATTTCTGACAATGCTTTCGCTTACGTAAATTTTTTGCAGTTGTCCCACGGTTCTATCGTACGTTCCCATACAATGGAAATCAAAAAGAAATTGGATGAGGGAGATAAGGAATTGTTACAGTTGGCAATTGTTGAGATACGTAACCGTTTTAAGTCGGAATCCAAGGAAATATATCTTCCTTTTAAGGTAGTGGTAGATTCTGAACTTAAGGCCACTATTCCCAAATTAGGAGACAAGAAGCGTATCTTAGAACTTTCTGAGCGAAATGCCAAATACTATAGACAGGAACGATTTAACCAAATTAAGATTATTGACCCTGATCGCCATACCAACCGGGTTATGGCCCAAATGAAAAAGGACTTAAGACTTTCTTCGGAACCTAGGCATATAGAATGTTTTGACAATAGCAACATACAAGGAAGTAACCCGGTTGCGGCATGTGTTGTATTCAGGGATGGGAAACCTTCAAAAAAAGAATATAGGCATTATAATATAAAAACGGTCGTAGGTCCCGACGATTTTGCCTCAATGGAGGAGGTTGTTTATAGAAGGTATAAACGTCTTATGGAAGAGGGCGAATCCCTGCCACAACTTATTGTGATTGATGGTGGAAAAGGGCAATTGTCATCAGCGCTGAAGAGTTTGGATGTTTTAGGTTTAAGAGGAAAAATTGCAATCGTCGGGATTGCAAAAAGGTTGGAGGAAATTTATTTCCCAGAAGATCCGATACCCCTTTATTTGGATAAGAAATCGGAAAGTCTAAAAATTATTCAGCAACTAAGAAATGAAGCCCATAGATTTGGAATCACCTTTCATAGGAACAAAAGAAGCAAGGCCGCTATAAATTCCGAACTTGAGAGCATTGAAGGCATAGGTGAGAAAACAGCCCAAGAATTATTAAAACATTTTAAATCGGTTAAAAGGATTAAGGAAGCTAATTTGGAGGGTCTTTCGGAAATTATTGGATTGTCCAAAGCAAAGAAGATATATGAATCATTCCACTAAACATAAGCATACTTTATTTTTTAGGATACTGCTTCTTGCCAGTGCTGCTTTGCTTTTGTGTACGTCTTCTTACGGTCAAGTAAAATTGGAACAAAAAGACAAAAAAATTGGATTGGTTCTTAGTGGCGGAGGAGCCAAGGGACTTGCCCATATTGGAGCGCTAAAGGTCATAGAGGAAGCGGGGGTAAAGATAGATTATATAGGAGGTACAAGTATGGGGGCGATTATTGGGGCTCTATATGCATCCGGGTATTCCGCAAAGGAATTAGATTCCATGTTCCGGGCAACCGATTTTGGTGCTTTAATTCAGGATAACCTACCTAGAAATGCCAAAACATTTTATGAAAAGGAAGATTCTGAAAGGTATGCCCTAACCCTTCCCTTCAATAATTTCAAAGTAACGGTGCCACCTGCCTATTCCGGAGGACAGAATATTTACAACGAACTTGTGCGGTTATTATACCACGTGAAGGATGTAGATGATTTTTCCAAACTTCCAATTCCCTTTGTTTGCATTGCAACCAATATTGAAACTGGAAAAGAGGTGGTTTTAAATTCAGGGTATTTGCCTGAAGCCATAATGGCGAGTGGAACTTTGCCTTCTTTATTTGAGCCTTCCAGTATTGATGATAAAATATTGATAGATGGTGGGGTTGTAAATAATTACCCAATAGATAAGGTTATTGAATTGGGAGCGGATATCGTAATTGGCGTGGATGTACAGCATGGGCTTTCTAACCGTGAGGCACTGCTCTCCGCGACCGAAATACTTCTACAGATTAATAATTACAGGACCGTTGAGGATATGATTGAGAAATCCCAAAAG
Source organism: Maribacter aestuarii (assembly GCF_027474845.2). Taxonomy (NCBI): domain Bacteria; kingdom Pseudomonadati; phylum Bacteroidota; class Flavobacteriia; order Flavobacteriales; family Flavobacteriaceae; genus Maribacter; species Maribacter aestuarii. The sequence continues at coordinate 1,511,509 of NZ_CP107031.2, read as the reverse complement.
ACGGATATATACATTCAACCTAAGATCGAGAACTTCTCTGTAATCGAATTTGATAAAGCAAACGAAATAATTAAAAGCGGGGAATTGGCCGCAATGGAAAAGTTCCAAGACCTTAAAGAGGTCTCATCAGAATATTCAAAAAATTGGAAACGCTTGCCTTCCATTGGACAAGGAGATTCCATAATTATAAACAGACTTGTAATTGAAGGCAACAATGAACACACACGAGGTTATGTAAAAGGTAAGCTTAGGTTTAAACTTGGTGAGCCGATTACGTTCAAAAAACTACAACAAGGCATTGGCAACTTGTCCGCAACAGGTAATTTTAATACGAACAGGTATAAACTGGTTTCCAATGGTTTAGGGGAAGATTTGATTTTGCGTCTGGACGAAACTGCAAATACTTCCTTGTTGCGATTAGGGGCGCATTATGACGATCTTTATAAAAGCGCCGCTATTATTAATTTTACCAAGAAAAAGATACTCTCCAATGATGATGTGGCTTCTTTTGACCTAATTCTTGGGGATAATGTACGGTATAACTTTGAGTATTATGTAGACAAAGGCACCTATTGGAGCTTTGGTATAAATTCCCGATTCAATGATTTTGAGGAAGAAATAGATTTTAGTATCATCAGCTCTAATTTTGAAGTGCCTCCTGGGTTGAATGTAAATACTATCAATCTGGATGTTACGGATTTTACGAATCAGGTCTATTTGCAAACAGTTATTAGGGAAGAATTCGCATTTACCATTGGTGCGGAACATAAATTTTTAAAATATACGACAAGAACTCTTGGGGGTATTTCCGGTCCCACGGAAGGCCCAGCAATAACTACCACTGACGAAAGAACAATTTTTGAGAAGAGTAATTTTTTCAGTGTTTTTGGCAATTTAAAATTGGATACCTACGATGATAAATATTTTCCGACAAGAGGACTGTTTTTTGACGGGGATTTCCATTATTACTTGCTATCATCCGATTTCAATGAAAACTTCAAAGACTTTTCAATATCAAAAGCACGTATGGGAGCGGCGTTTCCTTTGATGAAAAACCTTTCCTTAAACATAGAGACGGAAGGGGGATTTAAATTAGGAACTTCGGACGTAACTTCCTTTGACTTTGTTCTAGGAGGTTTTGGCACCAACCTTATAAATAATTTCATACCTTTTTACGGTTATGACTTTTTAAGTCTTCCTGGGAATAGTTTCGTAAAGGCCTATGCACGATTGGATTTTGAATTCGCTAAAAAGAATCACTTTTTGTTGGCCGCCAACTTCGCTAACGTTGATGATGATATTTTCAGGATTGGCGAGTGGTTCACAACGCCTAATTTTTCTGGGTACGGAGTAGGATATGGTTGGGAGTCCTTTTTAGGACCATTACAGGTTATATATTCCTGGTCTCCAGAAGGAAATAATACGAATATATTTTTTAGTGTAGGCTATTGGTTCTAAAGGGGAAAGTACCCTTTACGCAGTAAAACATTAAGTGTTTCTTTCGAATCGTTCTTAACGAAATCCCAATTAATTCAAAGAAGTGTGAATTAGTGTTAAGGTAAGCGTTAAAGTAAGTTAAAACCTACCAGGCAACAAGAATCTTGTTTTAAATTTACAGCAGCAAGGGGTGGTTCCCTTGCAACTTTAAGTATTGGTTTTTCATAATTTAAAGTTTGGTTGGTTATTTAGGAAAAGCCCAGTTTTTAAACTGGGCTTTTTTTTGTACAATACTTTGGAATAAAATTTGTTTAAGTAAATGTAAGTAAACGGAGTTTTAGGATTCCAGTTAGTAACTTTACTTTAAAGGATTGAGAGTATGAAGAGATTTGCCTTAATTATAATATTTCTTTCTTTCTTATTTAGCGCTTACGCACAAAATAGTAGGTCGGCTTTTGAACCTGGAGAGTGGTTGAAGTTTAGGATGCATTACGGACCATTGAATGCCAGTTATGCCACTTTGCAAGTTAAGAATGCTAAGATTAATGATATACCTGTCTACCACGTAGTAGGGCACGGAGAAACTACTGGATTCGCCAGTTGGTTTTTTAAGGTGGACGATACCTATGAGAGTTATTTTGATAAAGAGGATGGTAAACCCTATAGGTTCATCAGAAAAATAAATGAAGGAGGATATACCAAAGACGTTGAAATTAATTTTGACCATGAGAAGGACAAAGCCGTTTTTAATGATAAGAAAAACAAGAAAAAGCTTAATTTTGATCTTCAGGACAGTATCCAGGATTTAATTTCCGCTTTTTATTTTCTTAGAAATAATTACGAGCCTGAGGATTTGACAAAGGGCGAAGCCATAGATTTAAAAATGCTTTATGACGACGACGGTATTTTTACTTTTAAGCTGAAGTATTTGGGAAAGGAAACCGTGAGAACCAAATATGGGAAAGTGGAATGTCTTAAGTTTAGACCACTAGTGCAATCCGGAAGGGTCTTTAAAGAACAAGAAAGTTTGTCGCTTTGGGTATCTAACGATGATAATAGAATTCCAATACGGATAAAGGCCGATTTAGCAGTTGGCTCCATCAAGGCCGATTTGGATGGGTACAATGGTCTAAAACATCAATTTAAGATATTAATGGACTAACACGAAATGAAGGACAAGGAGCGAATCCAATCTCAAATCTCTAAACTTGAAGAAAAATATAAGGATTCAGGACAAGACCTCAACGCTTACCTAGACGGGTTACTCTACCAACGTTATCTTACCTATTGGGACTACATCCATTTGGATACACTACTAAGTTTACAAGTACCCCGGACGTATTTTCCAGACGAGGAAATTTTCATCATGTACCATCAGATTACGGAGTTGTATTTTAAGCTCATTCTACATGAACAAAAACAACTGGTAGACGACAAATCTCAGAAGCTGGATTTTTTTATTGAAAAGGTAAGGCGTATCAACAGTTATTATTCTGCCTTGATTTCTTCTTTTGGAATCATGATAAAGGGAATGGAACGGGAGCAGTTCTTACAATATCGCATGGCATTACTTCCGGCAAGTGGTTTCCAATCTGCACAGTTTAGAATGATTGAGCTCTACGCAACACCCATGGAAAATTTGGTACATCAGTCCAAACGTGAGGAGTTTTCCTCAAGGAACACTATTGAAGAACTTTACGAAAATATCTATTGGAAAAGTGGAGCAACGGATAGTTCCACCGGAGAAAAAACATTGACTTTAAAGCAATTTGAATACCGGTATACTCCCAGACTCATAAGAATCGCAAAGCAAGTAAAGAACAATACGATTTACCATAAATATTTAGATCTGCCACCGGAACTTAGGCAAAATAATGAGCTCGTAAATTCGTTAAAGAGTCTGGATTTAAATGCAAACGTAAACTGGCCGCTAATGCACATGGGCTCCGCACATCGTTATCTCGGAAAGGAATCCGGGGATTTAAAGGCCACTGGCGGCACAAACTGGAAGGAGTATCTTCCGCCCAGTTTTCAAAAAATTGTATTTTTTCCTAAACTATATACAAACCAAGAGTTAAATGATTGGGGAAAACAATGGGTAGACCATATCTTTAACCCCAATAAAATAAGTAATTGAGAATGCAAAAATATTGGGGCATAATATTAATGGCATTGACCTTAATGGTATCCTGTGGGGAAGATAAAAATCAAGAAATAGAGCATACCTCCCCAAAAATAAGTCCTATCGAGGAACCTGTGGTAACCCATTTTGGCTTTAATCTTCAAGATTTTAACGTTAAGGCAGATACTGTAAAACGGGGTGACAGTTTTGGCGAGTTAATGATTCAAAACCACGTTGACTATCCAAAAATCGTTAAGCTATCGGAAAACTTCAAGGATACCTTTGATGTTCGCAAAATAAGGGCAGGTAAACCTTATCTTATTTTAAAATCTAAAGATACCTTGGAACAGGCCCAGGTCTTTATTTATGAAAATGACCCGATAAATTATACTGTGGTTGACTTTAGGGACAGTGTAAATGCTTACAGAAGTAAGAAAAAGGTAAAATATGTGGAGAGGGAGGCTGCTGGGGTTATAGAGACTTCTTTGTCGGAAGCCATTTTAGATCAGGGAATAGATTACAACGTAACCAATAATCTATCAGAGATTTATGCTTGGACCATTGATTTCTTCAGACTTCAAAAAGGAGATAAGTTCAAAGTCATTTATAAGGAAAAATATATTAACGATACCATTTATGCTGGTGCCGAACCTATAGAGGTGGCCTATTTTGAACATAACGGACGCCCCATTTACGCCTTTGCCTACGAAAATGATTCTCTAAAGAATATTGTAGATTATTTTGATGAGGAAGCAAACAATTTGAGAAGAACCTTCCTGAGGGCTCCCGTACAATTCAGTAGAATTTCATCGCGCTATAATTTAAAAAGGCGTATCCGTTACTACGGTTACAAGCTGCGTCCGCATAAGGGTACGGACTATGCAGCACCTATTGGCACGCCTATTTTAGCTACGGCAGATGGTACGGTAACAGAGTCTACAAGACGTGGTGGTAACGGTAAATATGTAAAGATTAGACATAACGGCACTTATTCCACGCAATACTTGCATATGAAGAACCAAAAGGTGAAAAGAGGCGAATTTGTAAGGCAGGGGGATGTAATTGGTTGGATAGGGATGACAGGTAATACAGGTGGTCCCCATGTATGCTATCGTTTTTGGAAAAATGGAAGGCAGGTAGATCCGTTAAGGGAAGAACTACCTTTGGCAGAACCTTTAGCAGAAGAATTAAGGCCGGACTACTATGCTTATATTACTCCAAAAAAGGATCAGTTGGATTGCATAGAGTATCCCGAAAAACCTATCGAGGAAGAGGATTTGTTAACACTCAATGAACAAAATGCCACTACACAAAATTAATCCAACCACCACGAAGTCGTGGGCAAGCCTAACACAACATTTTTCGGATACCAAAAATTCTCATTTAAAGGATTTATTTGCTTCGGACGCTAATAGAGCCCAAGAATTCAGTTTGGAATGGAAGGATTTCCTTTTGGATTTTTCCAAAAACAGAATTACTACCAAAACAATGAAATTGTTGGTTCAACTGGCCGAGGAGGTAGCGCTCAAAGATGCCATTGCTAAATATTTTCAAGGAGACCTTATTAATGAAACCGAGAATAGAGCAGTATTGCATACGGCATTAAGAGCTAAAAAGAACGATGCGCTCATTGTCGACGGCGCTAATGTTGTTCCTGAAGTTTATGCCGTTAAAGAACGCATAAAAAGTTTTACAGATTCAATAATTGATGGTTCAAAAAAAGGATTTACAGGAAAAACGTTCACGGATGTCGTAAATATAGGAATTGGCGGTTCGGATTTAGGTCCCGGCATGGTAACGGAGGCGCTTAAATATTATAAAAATCACCTTAACGTACATTTTGTGAGCAATGTGGACGGGGACCATGTTAGGGAAGTTTTAAAAACGGTCCACCCGGAGACAACTTTGTTCGTGGTCGTTTCCAAAACTTTTACGACACAAGAAACATTAAGTAACGCCACTACGATTAAGAAGTGGTTTCTAGAATATGCTTCCCAAGAAGATATCGCTAAGCACTTTGCTGCAGTATCAACAAATACGGAAGCCATCGCAGATTTCGGAATTACTTCTGATAATGTATTCCCGATGTGGGACTGGGTTGGTGGCAGGTTCTCGTTGTGGAGTGCCGTTGGACTGTCCATCGCATTGGCGGTTGGCTTTGAGAATTTTGATGGTATGTTGGAAGGTGCTAATGAAATGGACGTTCATTTTAAGGAGGCCCCGTTTTCTGAAAATATGCCTGTAATCATGGCACTGGTCAGCGTGTGGTACAATAATTTTTATGGTGCGGAAACGGAAGCCATCATACCATATACCCAATATTTGAGTAGGTTTTCGGCTTATCTGCAACAGGGAATTATGGAAAGTAACGGTAAAAGCGTAGACCGTAGCGGAGAAAAGGTCGGTTATGAGACCGGGACTATTATTTGGGGCGAACCTGGCACCAATTCACAGCATGCTTTTTTCCAATTGATCCATCAAGGAACAAAATTGATTCCGACCGATTTTATCGGCTTTAAACATCCTTTACATGGCGATATGGACCATCATAACAAATTGATGGCCAATTTCTTTGCCCAAACTGAAGCGTTAATGAACGGTAAGACTTTAGCAGAGGCAAAAAGTGAATTAAAAGAAAAGGGGAGCTCGGATCGGGAAATTAAAAACCTTGCGCCGTTCAAAGTTTTTGACGGCAACAAACCAACCAATACTTTGTTGATAGACAAACTTACGCCTAAAAGTCTGGGTTCTTTAATAGCGCTTTACGAGCATAAAATATTCGTTCAAGGAGTCATTTGGAACATATTTAGTTTTGATCAATGGGGAGTTGAGTTAGGAAAACAATTGGCCGGAACCATCCTCAAGGATATCGAGGGTTCTGAAATTGCTGATCATGATAATTCTACACTGCGACTTTTGCAATATTTTAAGAGATAGTTCAAGGGTTCTGTAATAATCCTTAAAATCCCATAACATCTTCATTCACAGCAGCGATTTAATTCATTTTCATTAAATTTGCCCCGACTAATTTAACGTTCTCTTAACGTTGGAAGTTCTAAAATACAGGACTTTTGCAGCAAGTTAAAAATTAACACACACTAGAAAATGAAAAAAATTTATTTAGCTATGGCAGCCTTCTTATTGGTTGCGACAGCATTCTCACAAGGTGTTACAACATCAGCTATTGGTGGTAAAGTAACAGATGCTTCCGAAGAACCACTTTTAGGAGCCAATGTAGTTGCCGTTCACGTTCCTTCTGGAAGTACATACGGTGCGATTACAGATTATGACGGTTTTTTCAGAATTCCAAATATGCGGGTTGGAGGACCATATAAAATCTCAGTTTCTTATGTTGGATTTACAGATTTCGTAAGAGAAGATGTGTATTTGAACTTAGGTCAAACGGAAAGGTTCAATGTAGCGTTATCGGAATCGGCCACCGCTTTAGACGAAGTTGTGGTGACTGGGGTAAATGATGGGTTCAGTTCTAATAGAACAGGTTCTTCAACCAATGTTTCCCAGAGAGACATTAATACCTTGCCAGCTGCTTCTAGGTCAATAGCTGATTTTGTACGTATTACGCCACAAGCTCAGATTACTGAGGGGAATGACGGATTTTCAATTTCTTTAGCAGGACAGAACAACAGGTATAATGCAGTTTATATTGATGGTGCTGCTAATAATGACGTATTTGGTTTAGCGGGTTCGGGAACAAATGGCGGCCAAACAGGAGTTAATCCTTTTTCTGTTGATGCAATTGCATCATTCCAAGTGAATATAGCTCCCTTTGATGTAAGACAATCTGGTTTCTCTGGAGGTTCCATTAACGCCATTACGCGTTCAGGTACCAACGATTGGGAAGGATCAGTTTATGGTTTCGTAAGAAATGAAAGTTTAGTGGGAAAAACTCCGCCTTCATTGGTTGGTGATGGAGAAGAAAGGGAAAAAGTTGATGAATTCAGTGCTTTGACTTATGGATTGAGGGTAGGTGGTCCTTTGGTGAAGGATAAATTGTTCTTTTTCTTGAATTACGAACGTCAAGATGATGAAACGCCGCAACCTTTTAATTTCAGCAATTATACTGGGCGTTCTTCACAAGCTGATATTGATGGCCTAAGTAACTTTTTGCAATCTACATATGGTTACAACCCTGGAATATTTGACGCTAATACCAGAACTTTGGAAAGTAATAAGGTAACAGCTAAGTTAGATTGGAACATAAATGAAAATCATAAATTGTCTTTAAGGCACGGGTATGTGCAGGGTGATAATTTAGAAGCTAGAAGTTCCGGTAATAGATTTATTGGGTTTATAAATGGTTCTGAATCATTTTTAACAACAACCAATTCTACAGCTTTGGAATTAAACTCAACTTTTGGGAATAAGTATTCAAATAATTTGATTCTGACCCATACTTCTGTTAGAGACGATAGAGATCCATTAGGATCACCATTCCCAACCGTAGGAATACAAGACGGTGGTGGAAATATAGAGTTTGGTTCAGAACCATTTTCCACGGCCAATTTGTTGAACACAGATTTAACAACAATTACCAATAACTTTGAGATTTACGCTGGAAAACATACGGTCACTTTGGGCGCTAATTTAGAATTCGCAAACATTAAAAACTTGTTCTTTGCCTTCAACTATGGAGATTACACTTTTGAGGATCAATTTAATGATGCAGGAGACTTAATTTCATCAGGTTTAAACCAATTCCTTACAGGACAAGATGCAGATGTATACCAACATGGTTATTCTTTAGTTGGAGATGGGACTGTAGGTGACGAGTCTGCTGGCTCTGCTGATTTCAAAACCTTCCAAGCTGGTTTTTACGTTCAGGACGATATTCAATTATCAGATAATTTCAAAGCAACTTTAGGAGCACGTATCGATATTCCTTATTGGAAAGACGGCACCGTAAATGAAGATTTTAACAATAGAACAATCCCTCTATTGGAAGCTCAAGGCAAAAACTTACAAGGTGCTAAAGTAGGTCAAGGTGTTCAAGGAATTGCCCACTTTGCTCCAAGGCTTGGATTCAATTGGGATGTAAATGGCGATAGAACCACGCAAATACGTGGTGGTATCGGTGTATTTACTTCTAGACTTCCGTTAGTGTGGCCTGGTGGGACATACAATAATAACGGTGTAACAGGGGGATTCAATTTTGAATTTGGACAGCCTTTTGTTGCGGATGTTAACAGTCAATTTGAAGATCCCGCTCCTGGTACAGGTGGAGTTGGCGGAAATATTGATTTAATCGCAGAAGATTTTAAACTACCGCAAGTAGTAAAATATAATGTGGCCATTGATCAAAAGCTTCCTATTTGGAATTTGATAGGGTCCGTTGATTTCCTTTATACTGATGTTATAACTGACATCTACTATGAAAATCTTAATTTAAGAGGTCCAGTTGGATTTTATGATGGAGCAGATAATAGACCTTTCTATGATAGAGGAGACGAAATAGATGACACCTATCAGAGAATCATCTTGGCATCAAATACTGGAGGCGGAGATGCAACCAACCTTACTTTCAGTTTAAGAAAACCTTTTCAGAATGGTTTTTCAGGGCAGGTTTCATATAGTTTTGGAGAATCTAATAAAGTTTTCGACGGTACTTCTTCACAGAACAGTTCGCAATGGAGAAATATCCAGACTGTAAATGGTAAGAACTCAAATATTCCTGTATCCAGATCAGATTTCGCTTTAGGAAATAGAATATCAGCTAATGTATCCTATGAATTGGCATGGAGTGATAATGTTAAAACCACTTTTGGTCTCTTTTACGAAGGAGTCCAGAGCGGACCTTATAGCTTTACTTATAGAGAGGGGCGTGATTTGTTGAACGATGATTCTAGGGATAACGCTTTAATGTATATTCCTGCTAGTGCCTCTGAAATTGTTTTCTCCGGCGATGCTGCTGAACAAGCTGCGCAGTATGCCCGTTTGGAAACCTTTATTAATAGTTTGGAGTATTTAAGGGAGAATAGAGGTGGCTATGCCGAAAGAAATGCCACACGAGGACCGTGGAGTCATGTTGTAGATTTAAAATTACTTCAGGATTTCTCCTTTGACATTGGAAACAAGAAGCATACATTCCAAATCTCAGCCGATATTTTCAACTTCACCAATTTATTGAACAAGGATTGGGGTAAAAGAAAGTTTATTGCAGGCAATGTTAGTCCTTTGCAAACTGTTTCTACTTCTGGAACTCCCGTATTCTCAATCAATGATGGTGATGTTAATGCTGACGGTACGCCGAATATTGAGCAATTGGACGATTTCGGATTGCAATCGTCTAGGTGGCAGGCACAATTGGGTCTTAGGTATATTTTTAATTAAGAAACAATATCTATTACATTTGGATAAGAAGCCTCACTGAAAAGTGGGGCTTTTTTTATGCCTAAAAATGAGTACATTTAAAACTTAAATTTGATACTTATGGAAGAAGCAAGCCTAGGATACCAATGGATACAGGTCTTACATTCCTATATGGCCTATGTAGCACTTGCGGTTTTATTTTTGGCAGTTGCAAACGCTATTACGGGGCTAATGGGAAAGAGAATTTTTAATATGGGCAAGGATTTGAGACTTAGCCTCTTTGCATTGATTCTTTGTCATATTCAGTTACTGATTGGCCTTATACTTTACTTTATATCTCCAAGCGGCTTTAGTGCCCTCCAAGAATTTGGCATGGGTGGTCTTACCTCTGCTGGTCGTCTATTGGCCGTCGAACATCCATTCGTAAATATTCTGGCCATCGTATTTATTACAGTAGGTTGGTCTAGACACAAAAAGTTTGTGGAAGGCAATAAAAAGTTCAAGAGCATCGCCATTTTTTATGGTATTGGTTTAGTGCTCATCTTGAGCAGGATACCGTGGAATCAATGGTTATGAAAAAAGAAATGTATTACGTTGCAACGTTTATAATTTTGATATTCGTGAGTGTCTCAAATGCTCAGTCCGTATCATTGTTTAATGGAGAAAACTTGGATGGCTGGACTATTTATGGGACCGAAAAGTGGTATGTGGATGACGGTGTTTTGGTTTGTGAAAGTGGACCAGATGCACAATATGGCTATTTAGCAACCAATGAAGCGTATAAAAATTTTATTCTAGAGCTGGAGTTTAAGCAGGAGGCGGACGGTAATAGTGGAGTATTCATTCGGTCAACTGTAGAGGGCACAACAGTAAACGGTTGGCAGATAGAAGTTGCTCCTCCAGGCTATCATACTGGTGGGGTCTATGAATCCTACGGTAGGAAATGGCTTATAAAACCGGATGAAGAGAAAGAAGGTGTTCTAAAGATGGGCGAATGGAACACCATGAAAATAAAAGTAGATCGTGACAAAATTATTTCATGGCTCAATGGAACCGAGATGATTTCCCTTACGGATAGCATAATCGGAAAAGGGGAAGGATCTATATTGCTGCAGATTCATGATGGCGGCGGAATAAAAGTGAAATGGCGAAATATTCAATTAACCGAATTGGATTAAGCTATCCATTATCTATCAGCGATATTTTTTAATTTGCTGCTTTGATAAGGTAGACGTACACAGGAAAATGGTCACTATATCCCCCAATATAACTTCCTCCGGCATAAGTGCGTAACGGGTAACCTTTATACTTTCCTTTGGCATCCATTAGATAGGCCGGCGTAAAAATCCCTACTTTCCAATAGTAGAAAGAATCTCCGGACTTGTCAGCTAGATAGCACTCATATATATTTGATCAAAAAGATTCCAACGGTCATGGTATGCCAACGAACCGAATCCTTTTTTAAATAGTCTTTCCATAGGTCCAAAAAGGTCTAGAGAGTCCAATTGTTTCTTTTTACCCTTAACGCCCAAAACTTTTTTAAAACTAGGGTCGGTGGGGTCATCGTTGAAATCTCCCATTCCAATAATCCTAGCGTTCACATCCAATCGTCTAATGGAGTCTATTATGCGCTTGTTCAACTCCGCAGCTTCCAAGCGATATGGACGACTACGTAATTCGCCTCCACTTCTAGATGGCCAGTGGTTTACTAAAAAGAAGATTTTTTCATCATCTAATATACCTTCTATAACGAGTTGGTCCCGTGTGTAATTTCGCTTATCATCAGCATCTGTTAATAGCAGACGCCGGCTATCAAAGTTTAAAGGAACAAATGCACTTTTCTTGTACAAGAGTCCAACATCTATTCCCCTTTCATCTGGGGAATCTGCATGTACAATTCCATAATTCTTCTCTTTAAGGAGTGGATGATTAATTAAATCGAGGAGTACTTGTTTATTTTCCACCTCACATACCCCAATAATATCAGGGGAAGTTTGGCTGAATTCGGAACCTATTTCGGAAAGAACTTTAGCGAGATTAGCTATTTTTTTATCGAAACGTTGCTTTGTCCACCTATCCTTGCCCTCAGGTGTGCGATCATCATCGAAAATAAGGGTGTCGTTTTGCGTGTCGAATAGATTTTCCAGATTGTAGAAAGCGACGGTTCTGAGTTTATATTCCTTACTGGTTTGAGCAATTACTAAGAAGGTTGAAAAGAATAGAAAACAAAGAAGGACCCATGGAGTTTTACAGGCTCGGAGGAGTAGGAGATTTTTGACTGGATTTGGGCTTGGATTGGTCCCTTGAGAAGACCTAAGAGGTGTTTTCCGGAATGTTCTTTTCGAAGACAGAGAACTACTTCTAGTATAGCAATTAATCAGAAAGCAAAAGATACCAGTCTTCATCCTACATTTATTACAACTAAAATAAATCATATATAACGGAATTTTCGTACTTTTTTTGATTTTCTAAATATATTACCGTAACGCTAACGTAATAAATGCTCAAGTATTTCTTGTTCATACCGCTCTGCATATCCCTTAAATTTCTTGCTGCTCAAGAAACAACGATATCAGGTACTGTTCTCTCAGATTTAGATTCTACTCCCATTGAAAATGCAGAAATAACTATTGAAGGTCAGCAATTTCTAAGCCAAACAGATAGTTCTGGACGCTTTCAATTACAGGTTTCCCTAACCGGAGACTATGTCATTTCTGTATCATTCCAGGATTATCGTGTAAGGAGAATTCCTGTTTTACTAGAAAGCAGGGGTGTGGATATTGGGACTATTTATCTGGAAAGGGATATCACTTTTGAAAAGAACGATAACTTGATTACACTTACGGATGCCGAGTTATTGGATGATGAAGGAAGTTCCAATGCCCTAGGCCTGCTTCAATCCACCAGAGATGTTTTTCTAACTAGGGCAGCTTTTGATTTTGGCCAGGCATTCTTTAGGGTCAGGGGATATGATTCACAAAACGGGGAAGTACTTTTAAATGGCATTCCAATGAACAAATTATTTGATGGCAGGCCGCAGTGGAATAACTGGTGTTGTTAATATTAATTATGTAACTTTAGTTTTGATTCTAAATTATGTTAGCAATATATATCCGAAAAAGTCGGGATAGAAAAAAGGAGAAAAGTTTAAAAGAACAACGCTTACTCGGTCAAGAGTTTGCACTCGATCGAGAGATGCAATATAGGTTTTACGATGAGGGGATAATTAGTGGTCAAAAGAAAAAAGAACAAAGACCCCAATTTGCTAAACTCTTGAAGGCAGTAGAGAATAAGGAAATAAGTGGTGTCTTCATTTGGGATAGTTCCCGAATAGCACGTAACGAAATAGCCTGGCATACATTTGCCGACCTTTTACGGGAAACAGGTACTTTACTGTACGATAACGGTGTAGAAAATGATTTTAGCGATGAAAATACGTACCTATTTTACACGATAAAAGCAGGGATGGACGCACATTTTGCCCGTATTACAGCTAAGAAGATACAAACAGTACTAAGACGTAATGCAAGTGAGGGAATCCCCCATGGCTTAACCCCCTATGGTTACACTACGGACGATAAAGGCAAATGGAAAATACATGCTAGAGAAGCAGAGACAGTTAAAACTATCTTTGATTTGTACCAAAAAGGATACGGATATATAAGGATTGCTAAACATCTTAACGAAATGGGTATTGAAACACGGTACGATATCGAATGGGCTCCCGCAACCATTAGGTATATGATATATAATAAAACCTATTCAGGAAGGGCAAAGCACAATGAATTAGAATTAGAGGTACCCGCTATAATCCCTAAGGATTCACATGACAAGCTGATTGAAAGTATCGGAAAGAGGTACAAAAAACCAGGACCCAAATCAAAAAAGTACATTTTAAATGAAGTAATGTTTTGTGCTCAATGTGGAACTAGATATACCGTTTCACAAAGAAATAGACATTCTTACTACAGGTGCTTGAGCGAAGTAAATAGGGGAGTTCCAAAATGTGGAAGTAAAGCAGTTAGAGCTTGGGCAATAGACAGACTTGTTTTTGAGAAAATACTCCTTGGTCAAGAACTTTACGAACAAGCCAAAAAAACTTATCAGACAGGGGGGAATATTGAACAAAAGAAAATACTTAATAAAAAACAAACGTATCATTTAGGAAAGCAAGAACAGTGGAAGAAGGAAACAATGAGAAATCATGAGCTATATGTTAAGATTGGAGATATGGGAATCTATATGGCCGAAAAAAAAGGATAGATAATCAAGCTTATAAAACCGATGAAACTTTAAAAGAAATAGCTATCGAACTTGAAAAGCTTGAAAATAGTAATAGGGTACTACTTGAGTTAAAAAAAGACTTCAAATTCAATTTGTTCGAGCAATACGTAGATTTATCAAATCCTCATAAAAAGGAGTATTTTGATAAAAGTATGAAGACGATTGTAGAAAATAGGGCGTTTGAGGAAAACAAGAAAACGATTATCGACAACTTAACTTTTGAAGAGAAGATAGCAATGGTGGAAAAGTACATAAAAAGAATAACAATTGATTACCTAGCGATTCCTTTAAAAATAAAGGTTGAGTTCAATATTCCAATGTCGCCAATGGAATTAATAATGGAATCGAGGTACTATGGAGCTTTGAACCTTAACACAAAAAAGGAGTATTTTTTGAAAGACTTCGGTAAACAACCATTAAAGATTTATCATAGGATGAAAACAGAGTTTAGTAAGTATTCGGATGTACATACATTTGATATTAACTTGATAACAAAGCCATTTGGATTTCTTAAGAATAAATAGTGGCTAATCCTCCCAACCACAAATGGTCCTACCTATCCTTTTGGCCTCGTTTAATTCTACTTCTTCAACCGCGGTGGAGCAATTTGACAATCCTCTACAGGTCTTGTTATAATGGTATTTCTCACTATATTTTCCTTTGCATATATACACATTTGAGAAATCGATCGGAATGTGCGAGGTGAAGATCATGAACATAAGGACCATACCAAATCCTTTTGAATATTTAAGTAAGATATTTCTGGTAACTCTATCCATCAAATAACTAACGGTGCTGGTTAGGATTTAGTGTAAAGCTTTGTTGTAGTAATCGATCGTACTGGTCATAAAGAACCACCTAAAATTTTAAGTCCCGCGCCGACTTTACAAGAAAAAGGCCTTGTAGACGGGCTGGTTACGATTCTTTTTTTTAATCGATTAGGGGATTGTCTAACTGTTAACGTTATTGTAGTCCGTTTTTCCTTTTTTAGTTATTATGTTTTAAACGGGGGAGGAGGGCAAATTTCGAAAACGAATTCCTTCGGAATTTTATCTCTCCTATCTTTATAAAAGCTGGCAATAGACATCCACCAGTCTTTCAGAGATTTTTTTTCCGTAAATAAATATGAATTATCAAATTTAATATTATCACCGTCTACTATATAGGAAACTATTGCAACAAAATAATATAGTTCCTTTTTAGTGTCATATGCAAAGTAGTTATAGGAATATATATTGGAATCTTTTAAAGTACTTGGATTAATAATACTTCCATATACTATGTCTTTTGAACCCAAATTCCTTTTGTAATTCTCTAAATTTGCAAACAGCCAGGTGTCCTTTGGTGGATTTGCATTTCTTAACGATTCGATTTTTCCGTTTTTGAGAGGTGTGATATATTCATTTCCTCTCTTGTTGATGGCATCAAATATTTCAGCATTTTTCACTTGCGAAAATATCGGAGCAATACTCAAAATTATCAATAGTGTTTGAATTAATTTCATTTTGAACTTTCATGTTTTAATTTAGTACTATCGTTCACATAATCACTTATTGATTTTTGAAGTACAGTTCTAAAATGCACTATAAAGATTTTGCTATGCGTTGTGCGGGATTAGAAAACAATTCACTATCCGCCTAACTTTATGTTTGTCAATTTTCATTTACTTTCAAATTAGCAACAAAACCCGCATTATGAAAACTATTGTCAGCATCTTTTCATCTTAGGAATTCAACGGGAAAATAAACTTGAGAATCTACTGGTTCTCCTGCAATCATTCCAGGAATAAATTTAAAACCACAGCTATTAATTATGTCAATAGCCACTTTATATAACTCATCTTTATCTTCTTCATATGGTTCAACGAATCTAATTTCACCGTCATTTTGGAGTAAGAAGCTCACATAGGAAGTGACTTTTTCTCCCTCTTGATTTGAAACGGCTCCTACTTTTAGTTGATAACATTGGATTTGTTCTTGAGAAACTTGTTGCATTTCAATCTGCTTGTCGAGAGCTGTATAGGATGCAGCGATCGGTTTCTTTGGGAGCTCAAATTCCTTGTTTTTTACTTTTCTTTGGTAAATTTTTATTGCTTCTTGGATTTCAAAATATGATTCATGTTCAGTTATTGTTTTGAGGGTAATTGCTCCGTTAACCTCTTTAAGCTTATTATACCAGTTGCCAACTTTATGTCCTTCAAAGTCGGTATAATCCACTTTGATTTCATCCGAATAATATGTTTTAGATGTCCCGTATTCGGATTCAGTTACCACCAGATAGCAATCATGACCTAAGATTATTGCGGTGCTGTCCTTTAAAATTTTGGAGCCAGAGTATTCAAAATTTCCCTTTCTAGAATCTCGAAATGTCACATAAGGCTTATCCCAATAATCATCGTACATTCTTTTAGTTTCATCATCATATGTATATGAGTAATTGTATTTTCCATCTTTGAAATAAGTTGACTTGTAATGTCTAGCCGTTATTAAGTAAGAAGCAGTAGTACCATGTTTCATTTCTACAACTTTCTTTAAGTTTACAGTGTCTGACTTAGGTATAATCTTAATTTCATAAGTTATTTCACCACTGAAGTATTGAGTATGGCCGAAAAATGGAATAACTATAGTAAGAATTAGTAGTTTCTTCATTTATATTTTAATTGATGCTAACCTTTGGGCTAAGCGTATTGCGGAGGTAAGGAAACTTTTCGTTTCCGTCTGCCGACGTAGCTAAAGCTTATTGTTTTGCTTTTTCTTTTTTTGGTTCATATCAAAATCCAAAAGATTTAGCGAATTCATAAATATATTCAGACCAATAAGTTTAGGCTTTGTACTAAGTAGTTTTTATAATCGGTAACCGAGACCTATTTTTACCAAGTTGATATTCGTGTTGTATTTAAAGTCAGGAACGTCATTATCAACACCAATTTTTATAAAATCATATTGAATTTGTAGAAAGAGATTATTTGTGATGTCATAAGCTAGTCCAAAATTCAGATTAACTCCATTCTCACTTTGACTTGAACTTACATCCGAGTTAGTTTCACTATTAAATCTATCTACATCAGCTCTAAAGTTTACTATTGAGTAACCCAAACCTACAGATGGATGAAGTTTCTCTAGGGATTTGATTTTAAATTCACTATTAATTCTAGGACTGAAAATATAAATTGTAGCATCGAAAGGCTGCACTCTATCTTCCTTTGTATTTTTAAAAATTCCTGAATTTAAAGAAACACCTAGGTTCATAAAATCTAGATTTGCGAAATTGTATTTAAGTCCTGCATTTATAATACCATTGTAACTTCTTCCGATTAGATTTTCATCGATTGGAATGGGATAATTTAATTCAATACTGAATTTTGAATCTTGCGCAAATGATTTGATTGTAAAAATCATTAAAAATGTCAATAATAATTTTTGTTTCATAGTTTGGTTATATTGTTTCTTACAACGGTTAGTCTAAGTTTCGTTGTTGTGATTCGACCGAAGGACAATCCAGCCAAACCTAAAGATAGCTTTTTGTGCGTAATTTCCGTTTGGGAAATCCGAAAGCAATAAATTTTAGGCTTTGTTGTGATTAGTGCTTTTCATAATCTTTGAGGTAGCGTATTTTTTTCGCCTTAAAAACAAGAACCCGCTGTTGGTAAATTTGCACTTATTAAAGCAGAAAAATCATCAAAAAAGGAACAATCGGTTACATTTATAGTATTCCAATTAGATAAATTCTGATTAAAAGAATTGGCTTGGTAAAACATATTTCTCATGTCAGTTACATTACCAACATCCCAATTGCTAAGGTCTCTATTAAATGAGGAAGCTCCATTGAACATTCCGTTCATATTAATTACGCTACTAACATCCCAAGTACTAATATCGCTGTCGAAAGAAACGGCTTCACCAAACATAAAGCTCATATCAGCAACACTAATAACATCCCAAGTACTAATGTCACCGTTGAAAGAAGTGGCATTTATAAACATTCCATACATATCGGTTACACTACTAACATCCCAATTGCCAAGGTCTCTATTAAATGAGGTCGCTCCATAGAACATCCCATCCATTTTAGTTACCTTACTAACGTCCCAATTATTTAGGTCACTATTAAAAGAGGTCGCATCAGAAAACATTCCATCCATATCAGTTACATTACTAACATCCCAATGATTAATATCAGCACTTAAGGAGGTGGCTCCGCCGAACATTAAGCCCATTTTGTTTACACCAGATAAATCAGGAGCATCTGTGGCCGAAATATTAAGATTAGAGCAACCAGTAAATGCACCCCACATAGTTGCCCATTTATTATTTCCCCATTGCTTTATATCAATTATTTTATCTTTATTTGAAAGATTGATGAAATTAATAGATGGAAAACTTCCAAGTATTATCACATCGTAAATACCATCAGCCGCATAAGTGTGAGAAGGGCTACTTCCATTTTGGGTAATAGTGCCATCGCCCCAATCTATGGTAACATTGGTGGCTGTGATAGGAATAGTTATAGATTCATTGCTATTATTGGTTTGCCACGTTGTAATAAACCCTAAACCATTATCTGCAACATAAGTTGTAAAACAAGGTCCTTTTGTTGGCAACTTGTTACTAGCCAATCCAGAATTAGCATTGAAGTCGTTACAGTTAGTTACATTGATAGTTTCCCAATTTGATAAATCTTTATTAAAATTAGCAGCTCCATTAAGCATTGCGGTCATATCAATAACGTTACTTACATCCCAATTACTAATATCATTGTTAAAAGATGCTGCTCCATAAAACATGGCGCTCATATCTGTTACCAAAGCTAAGTTTGGAACATCAGTTGCATTGTAGGTTAAGTTTTCGCAACCTTCAAAAGCACTTTTCATCGATAGCCATTCGATATCACCCCATTGTTCAATACTTATAATTTTCTTTTTATGCTCAAGGTTGTTACTAAAGTAAATAGAAGGGAATATACCTGTAATTTTAACGGTGTACGTGTTCGCGGTTTCATAACTGTGCGTTGCGTTTTCTGAATGGTTTGTCAAGGGTGTGCCATCGCCCCAATCTACAGTATAATCATATGAAAACCCATTTTGTGTAGGGATGGTGATGGATTCGTTGGAAGTTGTTGTTTGCCAAGTAGAAATGAATCCTTGCGGTTCGTCAATATCCGTTACATTTATTGTTATTATGGTATTGGCTGTTGCTATACCGTCTGTCACTTGAACCGTTATCTCATGAAAGGAAGCCGTTTCAAAATCCAGTTCTTTACCAATTCCCAAACTAACGGCTCCATTTTCTGTAATGCTGAATAAGTCATTGTTATTATCGATTATGCTAAAACTGAGTTCGTCGTTATCTACATCATTTGCAATTACGTTACCAATAACGGTGGTTTCCAAGATTTCCTCTGATACATTAAAAGATTGAGCTGTAATTGTAGGTGCGTTGTTTACAGGATCATTATTTGCAGGACTATCGTCTTTTTTACAAGATGTTATTAGTAGGATAATAAAAAAAATAGCTGTAAGGTTAAAAATGTTAGGTTTTGACATAGCTTTTATAAATTGTGTAAAGTCTAAACTTTAACTAGAATATTCTAGTCTTATTGTTTTTAAATTATACTTTAAGTAAAATCGTATTCAAATTTTTTAGTTCAAACTTCTCAGGACGGGTCAGAATTAAGCACAACGGAAAGAGTTTGGCGAGTAGGGCGGTAGAAAGCGATAAGCCTTCAAGTTTGTATTGAGCCAAAGCGTTGTATTTTGTTTTTATCTTATTCATTTTAAAAGCCAAATCAAAGATTTGGCGGTGTTCATAAATAGCACCGAATTTGCGTTAACCAATGAACGCCCTATTTGCTATATATCGTGTTGTGGTGTCGTTTTTTTATTCTTTTTTATTCAGTTTCAAAGTCGTTGAAGTACACAATGAAAATCAAGAATTCATTAAGTTGTGTGTTAGTTTTACTTTTCTCTTTCAAGAAGTCAAAGCTTTCAATTCCGTCCTTTATTAGCTCTCTGTCGGTAGGAAGTTTTTTAAATTGACTTAAACACTCGTCTTTAGTCCGCTGGCATTAGTCATACCAACTTTCTCTTGATTTTCTTCCTGTCGTGTCGTATTTGTGCCAATAAAGTTCACAAGTACCGTCTGCAAATTTATATTGAACTTGTCCACCAATAATTCCAAGTCCTACTTCAACGGCTTTATCAATTACTTCTCTAAAGTCTGTTCGTTTCCAGCCATATTCTTCTCCACTTAAAATCGCTTTTTGTAAAATTTTGGTCGGTAGATATTTTTCTTCGGTTTCTGTCATTCTTTAATGCGCCACAACTTATATATATAGATAAAAAATTATCTATGTACCCTCTAATATAGTAATAAACCTGATGAAAAGAGTTGCTCTTTATTTGAGATTAAAATAGACTAAAGTTAGATTAAGCCCTATCCTTAACACACTTTCAAGTAGTTGATCGTTGCATTTTGTAGTTGATCGAAATGTACTAAATACACCCTCCCTAAATTAGGATCACATTGCTAATAATCGGATCTTTATTGAAGACAAAAAAGCCCTGTAGAGATGGACCTCCACAAGGCTAAAAATCAAAAACCTTAACGCTAATTAAAATTAATGACATGACGAATTTACAAGTTTATGTTGGTACTTACCATAAGTACAACGAAGGAAGTATATATGGGAAATGGGTCGATCTATCCAATTACTCCGACCTGGGGGAATTCTATAAGGCCATTAGGGAACTACACAAGGACGAGGAAGACCCAGAGTTTATGTTCCAGGACTACGAGGTGCCAGAGCTCATCAAATCATTGGACCTGATTTCAGAGGGGTATATTTCAATGGATATTTTCGAGATCATTCAAGCTATAGAGGGTTCAAGCTATGACGAGGATGTTCTGGAGGCCTACCTGGTATCGTTCGGTTATAACGGAGAGGATATTTCGGAGGTGATCGAAAAGGTAGATGAAACTTACAATGGTGAGTACAGCAGCGATGAGGAGTTTGTCCAGGAGCTGTTGGAGGGCTGCGGAGATATACCAGCAAACCTACCAGCTTATATCCATATAGATTGGGAGAGAACGGCTAGGGACATCATGTACGATTATTCTGAGAGCAACGGCCATTATTTCAGGAACCTTTAATCAAATGCCCTCTAAGGAGGGCTTTATCCTTTTACTATGAAAGCACGATATATAAGGATCAGTACACCAGACCAGAAACTGGAGAGACAGCTTATAAAACAACATCCAGACGAGAAGATTTACATTGACGTAATTAGCGGTTCCGTACCTTTTGATAAACGGCCAGGCGGCCAAAAGCTACTGCAAGATAAAGACCTGAAATACGTAACGGTACACGCTATAGATAGACTGGGCCGTAACCTGCTGGACATACTGACTACTCTTCAGCATTTTGAGGATCACGGTACAAAGCTTAAGGTAGAGAACCTGGGTATAGAATCATTGGTTGACGGGAAGCCCAATCCAGCTTTTAAACTCATTATCTCCGTGCTGGCCAACATAGCGGAAATGGAGCGGAATACGATGCTGGAACGCCAAAGGGAAGGAATAGAGCTGGCCAGGGCAAAGGGCAAGTATAAGGGACGCGTAAGGGGCTCTATCGAATCCAGGGAGGAAATTTTGGCAAAGTATCCTACGGTGATCAAACGCCTAAAGGAAGGCCACAGCTTAAGGAATACGGCGAAACTATCGGATGTCTCCCTGGGTACCGTACAGAAGGTCAAGGGCTATCTCCAGGAATAGTTGGATAATAACTTTATTTTATTTTTTTAAATTGTGAAGTTGTTCCCTGAAATTTCAGCTCTGGAAATTTTGTTGGGGGGGTGCCCAAAAGAAGCAAAAAGGTGGTGGGGGTTTGTCTGGGGTACCTTAAGAAGTTGTAAGTGATTTAAATTTCATGAACAAGCTTTGACCAAGCAATTACTTTTAGCCATAGTTTTTTATTTTGGCAATACCTTTTCAAATGTCAATTCCAGCTTTTCAGTGTGTGGATAAACCACATAAACTGGAATTTTAGGATATAAAGTAGCGTGTATGCCTAAAATTAGTCTATAGGCACTTTTGTTTTCATCCACAAGTTGGTGTCCTACATAGATTGCTTTGACCTTATCTCTGTCATAATACAAAATCCTATCTCTCTCAGGTCCAAGTTCACAAATGAATCTCCATTCATCTTCGTATTCCCAATGTTTTAATTTTGTAGTCATGACATAATGGAGTGCAAAGGGATATTCTTTCTTAATTCGAATTAGTTTTTTTGGATAAATTACAGGTGCAAAAGTAGCTCTTGAAAATTGTCCCTCATTTGGCAAAGTAGTCACTTCAGTCCCTTTCCATTCAAGTGCAAACCCTTGGTAATTATCGGTGTAGTGTGCCCACATTAAATGATTGTTAACCACAGATGTCATAGATACAATTCCTAAATTCCCATAATTATTTCGTTTTACTGTAGTCATGTTATTAATTCCCTCCTTATCATCATGATTGTCCACAAGATTAAAATTGCAGTCGAAAGGGTCGTTAAATGTAATAGGGTTTGAAAGGTAAAAGTATGAGTTTAAGAGTGCATCAATATTGTTTAAGTTCAGGGAATAAAATTTGAATGCCTTTTCTACTTTTTTTGGTATCGGTTTTCCATTTCGAAAGTAAGTCCAGTCTCCAGCCTTTTCATCTCTCTTAAGTCTATACTCATCGTCAATGGTAAATTCTTTCATTTTTTTAAATTTTGGTTAACGGTTATAGATTAGAACAGTAGGGCTGAAAATGAGCGACTACGATTCGGTTGAATACAAGGCAAATTTAAAAATTTGGCAACCTCGCAAATTCGTCCGAACCGTTAAGTTTTGCTACAATTCCCCTATTGTTTTATACCCTGTTGAACAGCGTTTTTACCAGTCATCATTATCGTCATTATTTTTTAGAAAATTCCAAGAAAAAATCGATAAGGCCTAAAGTCTTTTTGTCTTCATCTGGATTAAATCTTAATTTCAAAAGAGTAATCTCGTTACTAATTCTTTAAGTATTGGCAAATAATTATCTTGAAAAGCGCTTTTGGTAGTTGAATCAAAATAAAACATCTGAAACTCATAATTTGCATCCATCATTTTTCTTTCCGTTGGTTGCTCGTGTTCGATTCTAACTATCTCTTTTTCATAGACGTTTAATGTTTCCATTATTGATAATAATTCAGAAACTTCATTCCTAATTATTGACAACCATTTTATTCGTTCCGTTGTAACCACATCAATAAATTTTTTTGTCTTAATGTTTCTTCTTGTAGCGATGTACCCAATTACCGTAGCGAAAAAAGTTAAAAAAACTCCAATTTGCACTACATAATCTTTGAGAAACTGTGCCATTATCCTATTTCTAATTCTCTTTTAATAACATATAATAATTCATTATAGGACTTTTTGAAACTTGTTTCATCGACCATTTCGTCTTGAACAAATAATTCGTTCCAATTTTCTTCCCAATTAGGTAGGTTTTTACGCTTTTCAAGATTCATTTTAAGTTTAGCATCATTACCAGAACCAGTAAAAGTCTCAAAACAGTTATCCATAAGAACTTTATACTTTGCTAAAATATTTTCTTTGAAGATATGAGAGTATATATGAAACTCTTTGTCTAAAAATCTTTTAGTTTCTATTACATCAGTTGGTTTAAGTTCTTTCCAGTTTCCAAATCGATAATAGTAACAATATAAGTCATTGAGTTTTGGACCAACATTGTCATAGAAGTCAAGTCGTTTTTCAATTACTTTACGTCCAGACCATTGCCTTTTCTCAACATTTTGACCAATTTTAAATAGTCTGTAAGCGATAATTCCACCAATTAAAGGTGTTGCTAATGAAACGACCAATTTGGCAATTTCTAATCCATTCCATATTTGTTCTGGTTCTGACTGCATTAGTGATGTTTTTCTTAAACTACCTATAACGGCTTATGTATGAATAGTAGCTGACGAGAGAAAGCTATCACTCATACACTATATTATAGACTTTTATTTTATTTCCTTATTCAATTGTTTAAGTATTGTAATATTTTTTACTAAATCTTGATTCGATATTGTGGTTGGTTTATGGACAACATTGTTTCTAAACATTCTCATATAATCAAATTCTTTAAGCAAGCCATATTGTTCTTCTTGATTTGTCATTAAAACATTAATAGCATTTCTGACATTATGAACTTCGCGTTTATATCTCCTGGCATTTCTTAAAATATCTTGCTCTAACTCTGTCCATAGTTGTAAGAAAGTCCCAAGGTTCGCAGGAGCAATTTCCGAACGCAATTCCAATTCTATCTCTTTGCAAATTTCTTCGATTCTATCGCTCTTCGGGTAAAGTGCATTTTCAGGTATTTTATCAAAATATTTCCCCCAAAAACTATCATTATTAGGTATTTCAAATTTTGCAATTAAACGATTGTTTAAATCAAGCTCACCTTTGTTTTCATACTCGCTTGTTATGTCTTCAGTTCCGACTAAAAAGCCTTCTTGAAAGTATGGTCTTAAGGCTTGAGGAGGTGTTATACTCAGAAGCCTGACGTTAACTAAATCGTGTTCGGAATTAGTTGAGATTCTGTTTGAATAATATGGCAACCCAAGAACATAGACATAAGCGGTCTTATGTTCGTTTTTGTATTGAGCAAATGAGCAAGCAACACGTAATGACTGTGTAATGTCAATTAAAGGAGTTTCTATAACCTCATAATGTTGTAAAACACTCCATTGAATCAGCCTTTTTCTCCTGAATTCCGCCAACCCATCAACTTTGTGTTTCTTAAAAAGGTCAACTAATATTTTACTCGCACTATACAACTTATCAAAACGATAATCCAATTCCTGCTGTGTTAAATGTTCGCCTCGATATATGGTTGGATAAAATGTGGATTTATTTGCTTTGTTTCTATAGTCGTTTTTCTGACCTCTAAAGAAAAGTAAGTGGTCCTTATTTAGGTAAGATAGCTTTGCGACTTGTTCAACTAATTCTCGATAATTTTTGAGGGGAAACCCTGGATCTTTTCCAACATTTTTTGGGTTGGTGTGCTTGTAAAGTTCACTTGTTAATCTTCCGAAAATCTGTCTCACTTATTGTTTCTTTTAATTGCCCATTTAAATCGTTTAATTTTTTTATCGGTAAGGTTATGCGACTCTTTAATTTAATAGTTTCCTTTAAAATTTTCTTGTGCTTGGAGGTTGCAGAGAAGCAATAGTCATAAACCCGAAATAACGGTTTTCATTTTGCCGTGGTTTTGGTTGTACAATAAAACTGACGGAGGAATGGTAAAGTTAAATTAATATAAAGAGATTCGATGGTAGGAAAGCCTTAGAATTTCGGAGGACATATTTATTAAACAGACCCATAGCTTCTTCTGTAATATTAAGAATGTTGAAATTGTCCAATAAAAGTATTTGAGTTTTAAAGCGGTGGAAATAAAGGATATCTATTTGAACCTTTAGACATTATTTTTTGCATCCAAACCCATCAAAAATTATAAATCGTTTGAATGGTCGAATGGTTATATACAAAGCAAATTATAAAGAGCAGTTTCCTGCTTGCATATCTGCATAAGTTGGATTATAGTTATTTATAAATACGCTATACTTTGATTCGATTAAACCATTGTCTACAATAGGTTTTATGGCGCATAAATCAACTAAATTAGGGTTACTGGATATTTCCAATAAATTTGATAAATATTCGATATTATCCAATCCATCTAGACTTAAAAGAGCGTCATTAAGTCTAATTCTCATCACTTCTTCGACCCTATTAAGGCTCTCCAGCCCATTAAGGTCAACTAAAATATCATTTTCGGCTATTTCCAAACGGGTTGCTGTAGTAAAACCGTTTAGACCGTTCAGGCTTTCTAATTGATGGTTGCCTTTGATTTTTAAAGTCCGAATGAAACCTACTCCTTTAGATAATGCACTGATGTTATCAATACCGTTATTAATAAGTTCAAGAGCTCCTAAGGAAATAAGGTTTTCAAGTCCATCTAAGCTTTCGAGACTTGGATTATCGATTATTTGAATGGTATTAACAGTAGTCAGTGTTTCAAAATTCCCCAACGAAATAAGCTTGTCATTTCTTAAAAGGGATATTCTCATAATTTCGCCGACTGTGAGTCCACTAAGACCATCCAAATTTAATAGGTTAGGATTATCTCCAACAGCTATCAGTGTAAGTGATTCCAAATTAATTAGACCATCAATATTTTGTAGATTTTCATTTTGTCCTATTTGAACACCTCCGACTGATTTTAAATTAAGAAAATCATCGAGATTGGTAAGACCGCCATTGAGCAGTATCGCAAAAGTACCACCCACAAATTCAAGGTTTTTAAAGCTATTTAAATTTGGGATATTTTGAAATTTATTAATTGAAAATAGACCTCCTACTTTCTTTAAGTTATCAAATCCACTCAAATTGTTGATTAATTTTTCGCCTGGTCTTTCGGATGCAAATCCGATAATGTCAAGGTTTCCTGTTACTTCGGTATATCCCTTTTTCACAAACGCATTCACTTCGCTCTGATATCTTAAAGAAATATCTCCCTCATATACTTTTTTTCCACCGAACAACCCCCCAGTTTTTGAACAGCTATACGAAAAGAACAAGAAAACAGAGAAATAAAGGATTGTTATTATGTTGATTTTTTTCATTTTGAATTTGTTAGCTAATTACGGTAAGACTTGTTTTATATGTTTGGTTACAACGAAGGAATTCTGGTAAAATTTTAAAGATAATATTGTTTGTCCACTTACAATTAAAACCAGTTGTCCAAAAAGTAAAAGGAATAATTTCCTAAAATTATGGTAAGAAATCCTAGAGGGATTTATAAAAACGATACTTATCCTGCAATTTGGGCGGGGGTAAGGGGTGTTTATACCTAACTGGGCGTCGCATGGGGACGGAGGTTTCAGTTGTCGGTAAAGAGGGGGTTTTTATAAAATTCCATTGCAAAAGCCCCTATTTAATGATTAAGTCGATAACTAACAATAACTACGTTTTTCAGCATACCCTTCATTAATAACCTTTGGGATATGTTTAGTTTCATGTAGAAAATCATTAAGAGCTTTAAAATCCATAATCTAAATATAATCCATTATGTATTTAATAAAAAATGCTGTACCATTAAAAAGCAAAACATTGATACATACAATTTCATTCTATCTTTTCTGGCGAATAAATTCAAATTGGTGTAACCTTTAGAAAACTCGATTATTACAGCGTTCAGCCAATAATAGGTAAATCCAGACCAAAATGTATTCACCGTTTCCATAATTTTCAATCTATAAACACTACCCAAACATAAATCCCCACAGCTAATACGTTCAATACGAGTGCTACTACAAGGATTGTTAGAATGGCTTTTAAATATTTACTGATTCCGCTTATCAATTCAGTTTGGACAGTCTGATGGAAAAGGTTTTCCTTCGCTATGTTTTCAGATGAAAGCTCATTGTGTTTATCATCAAATTCCTTTCTACGCTTAAAGCTGTTCAATATACTATCCGCTTTGTTCATTTACTATAGTTTAAATATATCATATCCTAAACCAACCCCAAGCCATAATCTACCATTGTAATCCCATGAATCTGATAAAGAACCAATACCTAAATCCCAACCCATGAAAAGCCCTAACGATAATTTATTACGACTAAAAACCAAACCAGTGCCAATTGATGCCAAACCTATTGTTTGAGACTCACTATCTGTCAGTCCACTTCCATCATTTGTATTCTTTTCAGTTAAGGTTTCCGAAGCTGCTCCCAGAAACATTCCTAATGAAATTTTTTCTGTAAAACTTTGGTTTCCTACTTTTTTCCTGTAATGAAACTTTGTTCTACCGTGGGAAATTCCACCGAATAGCCCTGCATTGAAAGAGGTGGAAAATACTCCTTTTATATCCTCACTGGAATTACTTTTTGGTCTATACTTAAATGGTACTGTTAATGCAGTTGCGTTTATTTCCCAAAAATTGAGCTTTACTGTTTGCCCATCTTTCAAAGTATAATAAAGGGTTTTAGAATCATCTTTAAATTTTGAGCTATTTGGTATACCGCTTTTAACTTTATAAACAAAATTCCAAAGATTGACGTAAAGTTTATCTTTCTCAAAAAGTACGTTTCCATTGTACTTGTATTTCTGACCAATTTGATAGAAGTCGGGAAATCGTCTTACATTATACCCTATATATTCTTCTATTCCTTCTTTACTTGCTTGTTTTTGGGTTATTGTAATTTTCTTTCCATTTAAATCAATAAGTTCAATAGAATTAACAAATCCGTTTTTTACCGCTTCAAGCTGTTTATCAATTTTATCTATTTCCTTCTGTTTTTCTTGCTTGATTTCTTCACTCAAATTTTCGACATTTTCAAAATGCGTTACGATTTGTTTATAAGGTATTATACTATCTGCTTGTAAGATAACTCCACCTTTAACTACTTTTTTTAAAGTTATCAAATTGGTATCATCCTTGACAGGAGAATTTCCCATACTTCTAGCACTTATATTTTGTTTAATACGATATCGTTTCTTGAATGTTTCTTGGGAAAATGAGTTTACTGTAAAGAAAAGGCTAACCAGTAAAGGCAATGCTAAGGAGTTTGTCATCTCAGTTTGGTTTTGGTTGAATATTGCAAATGCTGGGGGAATGTACAAGTTATATTAATCCATGCAATTTCAATGGTAGGAAAGCCTTAGAGTTTCGGAGGACATTGTATTATAGTCTTGGTGGAATAATCTTATAAAAACGGAGGATATCGGTTATAAAAAATTATCGGATAAGTAACATAAAATCAAAATCACTATTGTAACCGTTACAGATATAAAAATTCTTTTGTCTATAAAAGTTGATTGCGGACTTATTAACCACCGTTTCCGATAAAACAGAAATTATATAAAAGCTGTTGCTATTGTAGTAGTTAACAGAAGGGTATCTATTGACATATCCAAATATAAATCTTTACTTTTAACTCATAGAACTATATAAATATATGATGTTATCAGAAGAGGAACAGTGGAACGACCTTTGGCAAAATGGCACTTTTCTCACGCATCATATTATACAAATAAAACGTTCAGTTTTTACGCTCTCTACGCTTTTTTGTAGAAGGGGAACTTGACCTAACACCGATAAGATAATTACCAAGGGGGTACTTCAAAACAGGTGAGACATTGGATAAGTATGCTAGTAGTGTCGATGTCTTTTTTTGATTAACACAATTTTGTCTTTTACTGAATCTGGTAAATAAGAAAACATTAGAACCCACTGGTAAAATCGCAAGGAGTTTTAATGTTACCCATAATATTAAGGCTTCCTAATTACAGGATTTTGCAATCGCTTTGTAGGCATCACTAAAACCTAGTTCACCTGCCTTACTAAGATGTAAGCATCCTTCATCTTTTTTATCTATATCCAATTTAATAAGACCAAGATTATAATGAGTTACTTCTTCATTAGGGTTATGTATAAGAACTTTTTCATAATCTATTATCGCTCCCTCATAATCACCTAGTTTAGTCCTACAGAAAGCTCTTCCGAAAAATATTTCTGTCCATAACTCAGAATAACCTGTACCTACTCCAATTGCATTATCAAAATCTAATATTGCGCCTCGATAATCCCCTAAATCAAGTTTTAAATTTGCTCTTTCATTATAATATTCTGTTAGTCTAAAGGACTCTTTGTCAAAATATTCGTTATGAATTTTAATTGCGTTATTTAAATCACTCATTGCATCCATCTTATTTCCTTCCTCTATATTCAATTTAGCTCTAATGTAATATTCATGACTGCAATTTCCACATCTATTAATTAGATTTGTGGTAGATACAATAGTACCTTTACTCTGATAATTTTGTCCCTTCAAGGAAAAGCTTACAGCGCCTAGCAAGAATCCTAATAGTAAAATACTCTTTGTCATTATTTCTATGTTTTTATTGAAACTATTCATGCTGATAGCACCCTCCACCTCTCGACACTTTCCTTTTACAATAACCCCCTGCTTTAGTTCTTGCTCCGCAATTTGATGTTACGGAACTATTTTTTTTAAAGGTAGATGGAGTTTGTTTTTGGGTTTTGTTCTGACTTGTATGTTGATAGCAAAAACCGTTAGCCAGGCTTGTCCTATGCTTACATCTTGCACCTTTTTTAGTAATTCCATTACACCTTATCGAAGCACTTTCACCAACTGCCTTATTACTAAAACTGTTACTCTTATTTAAATTACTTATGGAAGGGGGCTTACATATTTTACATGGGGTTAATCCAGTTTTGGTAATATCGTCAGTCTGTAGTTGTTGGGAAACATTCTCGACCATTCGACAGGAAGTTAAATGATACTTTTTCCCAGACGGAGTCCTATAAATATTCTGTGCCTGTAACTGAATACAAGTCAGAAATAAAACAATTAAATATAAAGGTTTGAAATTCAGAATGTATATTACTAGAGATTTCTGTTTAGAGGAGGAAGTTCATGAAACTCGACCAAGTATTTATTTAGTTCTTCTTTTTCTAATTTGGAGAAGTCATCACTTACTGAAAGTTCAATATACAGATTTTTATACGGGATCTTCTTTTGTAATTCAGAAGATGATTTATACCGTACACCACAAAAATGTGAAGAAGAATTATTATCAGGATGAAGAGATTTTTTTAAATCGATTATCCTATCATGGAAATTGGATACCTTTCCGATATACAATATTCCCGATTTATCAATTTTCATGACCCAAGGAGCAGGAATTCTTCTACCTGTTGAGTCTTTACAAAATAGTTTATATACACCAGAACCGCTACCGAATTTCTCGTTTATATAATACCATGATTTTTCATGTAAAATTTGAAATTCTTCTGACATTAAAGTTGTTTTAAATTTATTTTATTGTCCCATTCTAATTGTTTTTTTTCTGAGTACCCCCTTGCAGGAGTTTTTAATAGTTCGAATCGAATATTGTTTTTTTCACAATAATCCTGTATTTCGAATATTTTTTCCCTCATGTTACTAATGGAACTGTTCACTGTTTTTCTAGTTAAAAAAACTGCTTTAATATTCGGCAGATTATCCAATAGACCAATTACGTCATTCCATTTAGTGATATTTTTGTCGATATAATCGTCAAAATAATTAGCCTCTTCATCTTCTTCTACTTCTACTTCCGAAATTAAGTCGGTAAAGTCTATTTTTTGTTTTAACATCCAACTTATTTTCGACTCCCTTGACTGCTGCATCATATCATCAAAACCAAAAGCTTTTGGTAATAATTTCCATAGACTATTCGGTCTTCTAACATTCTTTCTTGAATAGAAAAAATCGGCATCGTTTGCCTCGGTTTTAGGATTGAATGTTCCAAGAATTAAGATTTCAGATGATGGGTTTACCTTGTGGTCGACAAAAATATGTGGTACTCGAACTTTCATTCTAAAATATTCAGATTAGAATAATAGAACGAATTAGTATGAATGTTCTTATATATTTTGATTAATTAAATGAAACTTTAGTGTTCTCCAATCACCACTTCAATCAACCATGCTATGGTCATCACCAACAACCAAAGACTAAAGTAGAATTTACCGTTATGATAGGCATAATCAAAAGGCATTTCATAATAGTCCTGTAATAATAAGCTAACCAAGGTACAAGAAAAAGATATTGTAAATGATATGAGCCAATAAGGGGTGAATCCAGACGAAGTACCTGTCAGATCAAAGCATTATGGATAACAAATATGTAAAAGCTGTTGCCGAGGCAATGGATAAATATAATCCTAACGTGAAAAGAAAATCTTTGAACCTTTCCTTTTTTTGTTTCTTAAAACGGGAAAAATCGCTCCCTAAACCAATCCTCAAAACCAATAAGTCAAAAATATTTCTTTTATGGGCCTTGAATTTTCTTATAAACTCAGCTAGTGTGGCATTAAACGTATCTTTTCACCAAAAAGAACAGCTCATTCGTAATTCTTGAAATAAAAGCACTGGTCAATATAATCTTAATAGTGGACCAGAACTACCTTAGGCTTTATGAGATGGACGATTCCCTTTTGGGATACCACGATGTATTGTAAAAGACAGATCGGCCGTTAGATCGCTTTAAATAGATCTTAAAACCGTATCCCCAACGGACGGACGTTTCAACTACGCTATTGTTCCTTTCCTTGACACCTTCACTTTCCCAACGGGCAATTCCTATGAACTTGTAGGATTTGGTCTCGTATTGGAATATGCCGTACTTTTCCATTAGGCCAGTCATAAGCTTATGAATCCTATTTTGGTTCTGGTAACCTATACTGGACTTTTTAATTACCTCCCGACCGTTTACGGAATATACCCCAGAATCCACCTCCGCAACATTTCCATTTGCACGGACCGAAAGAATACCATTATCCTTGTTGGTATGCACAAAACTTATTGAAACTTGTAGGTTATAGTCGGTTTTAGGTTAAAAAGAAAACCCCACCGTTAAAACGATGGGGTTAGTATGATTTGGGTATTTAGGTTTAAGATAATTCTAAAGACAGGTTATATTCATCAATTTCTTCAAGTATTTCTTCTACGACATAAAAGAGCTCTATATAATCCAGTACTTCCCAAAAGGCTGGTTTGTATCTTTCAAAACCCTCATAAATAGATAGTTTTGCGCATCCACACGGAGTGAATCTAATTCCAGCAGCAATTTTATCATTGTAGTACAATGTGCAATCTGCCCCATCAATCTTTTCTCCCTCGGCATCAGCAATCAATTCATAAATTGGTGTGTCGATTTCGATTTCAACATTTTCAATAAAGGAATCTAAATCTATTATAAATCCTTTTTCGTCTAATTCTATAATTTTACTCATAATATTTAATTTATATTTCTTTCCCAATTTTAGTGCTGGGAATTTGCACTTTTGATTATTGCTTCTTTTTAGTTCTTTAAAATCTACTTATCTACATATTTCACTAAGACCATGAATCTGGCTTTAGCTCTGGAATATTGCCGAAATAATTCTTCAGATGTTTTTCGAAGCTCTCTTTTAGTATTCCAAGGTTCTCTTCCGTGGTAACTATGCTATCATGTATGGTGAACAATGGCATATCTGGATGTTCCGATGACATAAGCTTAGTACAATGGTCCAAAATACAATCGGCTTCAATGTTCTGTAGTAGTACGGGAAAGAAGTTCTTTTTTCTAGGTTTAATCCCTTTGATTTTCTGCATGATTTTGTAAACGGTCGGGAACTCTTCATCAAAGGCTTTTATAATTCCATGTCTGTTATTTAAAGAACTAAAAAGGGTCTTCATCATTATATCCTTGCCCAGGTCCCTTTGGTTATTGAATTTCTTCGTTCTGGTCCCAGCTTCGGTCTGTTCCTCGTAGGAGAAGGTGCCGCAGCAATTCTGGAATACCAGTCCAGCCTTGAACAGAACATGATAGTATTGGTCATAGATAGTTCCGTTTTCTACCTGCGCTATGAACCTCTCTAAATCCCCATTATTACTTGGACCGTCGAAACCGCAGAACATATTAGGTATAAGTAGTAGTTTATTTAGTAGGGTTCTTATATGGTTATCACTATTGGGTTCTAGGTTCCTTAGTAGTGATGAGAACATATATGGTTGGGAATTCCTTATATCTATTGATGTGAGGGTTCGCCCTTCGTATGTTATAAAGGGTTTAAGGTCCTTGGGGAAGCTGGTTAGGGCGCTATGGAGTCTATCGTCATCCCCTTCGCGGCTATATCCCCATCCTCCATTCGCTATGCTTTCTATGCATATGATCCGATGGTTGGACTTATTGATATCTCTAGCGTGAGGGTATTTTTTGGCGACCATGGCCATAGCAGCTGCCTTGTCAATTTCAAAACGTTCTGGGTCCAGCCATTTGGTGAGATGCCCAGTTGTATTATCTGAGACTTCCATTCTCCTGTTCATTTCGGCCAACCTTCCTTCGATGAATAGCTTATGGCCTTCCAATGATATGACCTTAATTTTATGTTTGTGGTAGGGGTCTGGCAATCTATAACTGTAGCAGTAATTTTTTTTGTTACTGTAATTGTTCCCATTTCGTACCAGTAGATTTTCGTTTACAAGGAATTCCATGTACTTGCTGAAATTCCTTATACCCTTATGGATTTCGGAGCATATCGGGACCCATCCGTCCTCGTACTTATCCTTCTTGGTGTAGGGGATGTAGATTACCAGGTTCAAAAGATATGCCGCCTGTGCCAACTGAAGGACTGGTTGTATGTTTTGTTCCTTCCTAGAGTTTATACTATCCTCTAACTTGTTGAACAGCTTATTAGGTAACCATACATTGATCGTTCTATTTTTTATATCGTATTTCATAATTTTAATTTTTTAATTATTTGGAGTGAATATTTATATATTGCTTAAGTAATTGGCGGTTTCATCAAGGATGATCACCTTTTTCCATACCCCGTTTTCAAAAATTTCTACCGACAGCCAATCTTTTCTGGTAATAGGTTTTAAGCTTCCGTGCCACTCGGATGGGTCAGCCCACCGTTCAATACTTACCTCCTCAAGTTCCTGAACATCCTTGGGTTTTTTTAGTCCTTTTAACAAGTTCTGGCCAATCAAGAAGTGCTTTCTCCCGTACTTGTATCCTGGCACATCCGCAAAAGCTTAATTGTTCTTCGAATGACATTATTTTTCTTTGTCCTTGATTGTTACATAACATCTTTGTGGCGGTATTCTCCCAATGCGGGTTTGTTGATATCCAGGCTACTGCTTTCTCCTTATTGTGGAATGTGCTCGTATTTGCCCATTTGATGTATCCTGAATCTAGAATACTTGCTAGATGTTGGTAATGGGTATAGTGATAAAATTTTGAATTCTTCATTTTGATAATATTTGTAATTAATAATTCGCTTGTTTTTGGACATAGGTATCCCATTGAAGCTTGTCCTATTTTTTTTAAGCTCCTTGTAAAAAAAATCGATAAAGTTATTTGTTGGATTTAGGGCCCCAGATTAGTGGGCCTGGCCACATAACTGAATGTTGCGACCCATCGCTTAATTTTCCTGTAGTAAAAATGTATTTCGCAAAACCTTACCTTACTTGAATTGTGGTAGATAATCGCATCATGAGATTGCACACAATCAATGAGCTGTTCAGTATTTTTAAATTTAGAGTGGAATTGGTCCAATTGAAGGGATCCTAGGACTTTACTGGAATTGGTAATACATTCAAAATAGTTAAACATTTTATTTTCCTTTTTAGGCGTATCATTGGTCCACCTTGGCGTGTTTAGCGCTAGGTTGGAGCCCTCTTAAAGAGAGACTCTAGAGATACAGGTTAGACGTTTTTTTGCAAGGCCGATTTACTAGCTGTTGCTTGTACAAAGATACAAAAAATATTCGAATTATTATTATAACTATCTGTATTACAGTATTTTATAAATTAACTAAATTAAGGTATAAAAATATAAATAAATGATTTACAGATGGTTAAGTGCTGATGTAGTTAGATTAGCCTACTAAAGTAGTTAGTTTAGCATTTTTTAACATATAATTAACTGAAATAAACATCATTTCTTCACCTTCAAAATGGTAAAAAGTGTGTTTACAACTATTGGTTTGGGTCAAAATCTACTTTTAATAAGAAGTGACTAATGCCGCCAAAAAATGAAAAATTGGAAGGGGTCTGTTCCAATTTTCTTTCATAGGGGAACGGTAAGCCTAAATTCAAAATTTATGCTTTTTATAATACGGTTGTATGTGCAATATTGATTCCTACCTCAAATTTCGTCCTGTAAAGGTACTTTTTGGGATAGCCTTAGAAAGTGAAGTGGGCAATGATATAACTTTTAACGAATGACATAAAATCCTGTTTAACACATAAAATATCCTTTTATCGGGATTAAGGCTCACCTGATCTAATATTCAATGCTTTGTTTGAATCGCAGCTTAAAACCTCCAATATTGCGGTAGTTATAAACCAATATATAATATAAATGGAACTGATAAAATTAAAGGTAAAGGAACAAGCTTCAAAAGGTTCAGAGGCCAGGTTAATCATTAATAGCTTTATAGATGCATGCACCAAGCTGGATACAAAAATAATAGAACCGTTATTGGACGAGGACCAATACTTCGAAGAGAAAGATAAATATAGGTTTCTGGCCTTTTTAAAAGGACAGTTCGATTTTGCCAGGTCCAAAGGCTTTGATAGCACAATCCTTAAGTACGGCGAATGTGGTATGTGTGTAATGGGCCATAGTACCTACGAGTTTTACGGAGCCGATGGTAAAATTAGATTCGCCTATATCATAGAACAAAGGGATGGTGAGGTAAAGGACATTTACAATTGCAATGTCAGTAGTGGTTGGTTAATGAAATAAACTGTAGGAAAATACGTTAAAAACGTATCAATATTATTAAACAATAAGTATGAAAATAAGAATGGCCATAGTTCTATTTATTACCTTTTCAACCGCTATTGCACAGTATTCTGGGTATTACACGGTAAATCAAAACATAAACGCAAATATCAATGAAAATGTGAAAATGAGCGGTAATGTAAATATTAATAAAAATATATCTACTATAGACTACGGTAAATTAGCACTTGCAAACGCAGAAAATGAAAAGACAAGATTAGAAAATCTAAAATTCACAGACCAACAGCAAAAAAGAATTTTGCTAGAAATTGCATCGGACCCATTAAGCGCATTTACTTACGGTTATGATAATCCTATTGAAATAAAGGGAAAGGAAGCTAAGAACTACGGATTTAAGAGATTCAAAATTATCTATAAAGTTCCACACAATTCCCTTTTTACGTTTGCAGGAGCTGGAAGAATAGAGAATGTAAGTTTAGATGGAGTCACAACTGAAATAATCTTTTCTGCTCCATGGTATAATACTACGAAGGTAGAATTCGATACAGAAGAATATGCGAAAATGAAACACATAAAAGTGGGTCAGCTAAATGAAGGGCAAGGATTGGACGGTGGGGACTTTTTTGTTCACAAGAAAGATATTAAACGCGCAACGGTATATGGGACAAAAGGTTTTATAGGCACTCTCATCTGGGAAGATGATTATCAATACACAATAACGGACAACTATTCTTCTTTCAATAAATTGGAAGGGGACGGTGTTTTTTATTCTGTTAAGGTAAGGTATTATGGTAACAAAGATGAAGTGACATTTGAAAAGTTAGAGGGTAGAAAATTCTATTTAAAAAGGCTAGTAGAAAAGGTCATTTCTACAGCTACTGCTTGGGATATGAAATATTAGGTTATCTGTTATATTTCAATTACCAATTGCGCTTCCAATTCGGAGGTGATTTTTTAATCAATTTGAGACTGATACTTTCTTTTTCCTGTTATTACATTTCTAATACTTTCTATAGGGTCGGGAACATCGTTTATTCTTCTTGTGATTAATAACATATGGCAGTAAAATACCTTTTGGCCGACATCTTCATCTGCATTGAAACCTAGATTCAACCCATTCATTTTCGGATTCTTTTTCCATAATGTTGATTTTTTCTTATGTACTAGACCGTTCTTCGTATTTATCTTAGGACGGGAATATGAAAAATATCTTAGTATGACCTTCATATGGATACTTAGGAATTGGATACTTAGGAATCTTTTTTAGAAGTTATAAATGCTTTGGACCCCCATCAAACGGAATTTAATATTCCTTAATTACAAAAACGTTACAGGAAGAGACTAAAATTTCCATTTAAAAAGCAATAAAATAGACGCTAAATAAGCCAAAGGAAAGAAATACCTAAGATGCCTAATTAGAGATGAAGGTCCTTCTAACTCCTTTTTCCTTTTGGTGATAATGACAGTAAATACTACAGCGAAAATGAATAAATGGCTTATACTCATTATATATTCTATAAAAGTTCGGTAGGGTAGTTTTGGGATAAAAGAAGCTGAAAAAATATTGAGGACTAAAGAAGACAACAATGATATTAAACCAATAATTATTTGTGTCTTAAAATCCTTCAACCAAAAAATAGAGAAAGAAGATAATATTAAGATAAGTAATGGAAAAAGCACTAGAGATATATAATTTTTTGGATTCCTATTCGCTTCAACCACAAAAGCTACACGTGAGTATTTTTCTTGACCCGAAAAAGGATAGTTATTCAATTTTACTACTGCATTTTCTCGAACCACTATCCAATCCTCATCGAGAACGTGTTTGTCGAGAAATAATTTTGGATTAACAAATACTAATTGACGACTTTCAAGTCCAAATGATTCGATTTCAACTTTGAATATTTTAGAATCGAAAGGGAACTTATTAAAATCCATATTTGTTGAAAACGTATCTGAAAAACTTTCTTTATATACGATTTCTCCTGTTGAATCGATTTTAATTTGAATGTTTGGGATATCACGATTACCCTGCACGTTTATAAGGTCAAAGGCAGGAATCCATGACACACTTTTTAAAAACTCTTTCGCTCTTTCGTTTTCAAATATAACATGGGTTGAAAGGGAATCAACTATTCTCAACTTTGCTTGTTCGGAGCGCCATTTGTAAAAAAAACAACCATCAACTTTATAGGTCTCATCGACCGAGTTGATATTATATATTCTATTAATTTGTAGTGTTATGTCAACCTCAATTGGTAATTTTTCAACCTGCATCGTATTGTTCTGCTTTCCATCTACATAGGATTGTGTAATCAAAAGAAAAAATAAAACGTTATACCGCTTAAAGCCCCCTTTAATTGAAATAGTGTCAATATTACCAAAATCATGGTGTAGATATTTTGAAGGTTTGTTATTGTATGTGAGTTTTTTGCGGATTTTACGAAAAAAGCTAATCATGTGAAGTAGTGGCTGTAGGATACATTTACAAGATAGTCAATTATCAATCATAGCTTTGAAATAAACAATAAAGGCTGATTTTTATAATATCAAATGTTTTGAGCATGAATAATTAATCATTTAGTTTTTGAACTA
This sequence comes from Maribacter aestuarii, assembly GCF_027474845.2. Lineage (NCBI taxonomy): Bacteria > Pseudomonadati > Bacteroidota > Flavobacteriia > Flavobacteriales > Flavobacteriaceae > Maribacter > Maribacter aestuarii. The sequence goes on along the minus strand of NZ_CP107031.2, from coordinate 1,472,364 downwards.
AGGGTAAGAATTGGGTGTTGTTAGTTTTTGAATATGATAATTAATATAAAAAGCGCTATCGTGGTTAATTTGAAATTCATAAGTAAATATTATCATATTTTTGAAAAAAACTAGATGCAGGAGCCCCCCTTCACAGTTGATTCACTTACTGAAATCTGCCGCAATACCCTTACGACCCCATTCGATGAGAAAATCATAGGCTTGGAAGGGTTCTATTCACCTGGTCAGAATAAGAAGTACGGGAACGTATACTATGATACCCTCCATGATGAGAACAAGCTTAGCAAGTTTACTTTAGTAGTTCCAGAGAAAATAAGGGAATACCTTAAGCCCAAACAATATTACGTATTCGAAGGCCACCTGATCAAGACAATTAACAGTATAAACGACGGCACGATAAGATTGCTTTTCAGGGTAACAAAACTGAAGGACAAAAAGGACGAGTTCCAATTCATTTCCAAGGATGAGTTCAGTGTCGTTCAGGAGCGGTTTAAACGCCCCATCCCATTTTTGGACCAACTTCTATTGGACAGGATTTCCAATGGCCAAAAGCCCTTAATAAACATTATAACGGGCAACAATTCGATTGTTGGGGAGGATTACAGGAACCAACTTATCGATTCGGACTTCTACGTAATTAACGAGCACCTGGTCAACCTATCCAACACCACGGATCTGGAGAAAAAAATCAAACAGCTCTCCAAACAGGAATCCGATCTTCTAGTGGTCATGCGGGGCGGAGGCAGCGGATTGGAAATATTCAACGATGTAAAGCTTTGCCAGGCCTCGTTGGAGTGTAGTATGGCATTTGCAACGGCTATTGGGCATATGGAGGATGTTACCCTATTGGAAAAATGTGCGGACAAGGGATTTGCCACACCAACGGCATTCGGTTCATTTCTACAGAAAATAGTAGAGCAGCATAGGGGCCAGATAAAGGAACGCACTGGACTTGAAGAAAGGATTACCTTATTGGAAAAGGATTTGAACACCATAGTAAAGGATAGGGACGAAAGATTGCTCAAGGCGGAGAAATCCATTAAGGCCGAAGTTTTGAGGGGCCAGACCGATAGGGACAAGCTGGAGCAGATATTTAAGAATAGGGAAAAGCTTTACTTGTATACTGTACTTTCAATAACATTTCTGCTCGTAGTATGTCTATTGATTATTTTTCTTTGATTTAATTCTTATATCTGGATTTAAGAAATTTTACTTTAGGGTAAGATCCATCCAACCTTTTCCTTAATGATTTACCATGTAATTTGCCATATGGAGTTTTAATAATTGATTGATCAATTTCAATAGTATATGTATTTGGGTTTATTTTCAAAAGGCTATCGTCGAATAAACAATGTAAATCTGACCTTAACAACAAAGCATTGTCAAGCTGATTGTTACCTGAAACATTATGTGGGATTATATGACATGCCTCAAGGACATTGGTTGGACCATGTCCACTAATTGTACAGCGATAGTCATATTCTTTTAACAGTAATTCTCGCAGTTTAGGTTGACCTTTTCTAACAGTACGAGCATAATACTGTTTGTTTGTATAGTCGTCATCAATTGGTGTTTCAATCCTAGTACTTGAGTAAAGTTGAAAGTCAAATTGTATTCTGTTAATTGAATTAGTGCCATTCGAACGGGGGTCGCCTCCTATGTCATTAAAAGATAAAGCAGGGGTAAATTTCCTGTAATTTTCTAAGTGAGCAGCTATTCTTTGTCTCTTATAAGAGTCGTCTGCTAGTGGTTTTCTTGGTTCCAAGTTTTTAATTCGTCCATAACCAAGTATCCTTTTATCGTCTTTGATTGGATACTTCGTTAGACAAAAAACAATATGGTCCCCCACTTTAATTTGCTTAGAATTTGCGATGCCCAATGGATATTCATAAGTTTCTCCCAAAACATCTCCGTATCCAGAATGTTTCTTGTGCAGTACTAACCAGGTAGCCATATTTCAACTTTCTTCAAATCTACGAATTAAAGAAATATTTAATAAACTTACATAATTAGTTAAAATAACTGGGGTGGACTTAATGATATTGTCCGGAACCAAGAATTTTCAAACGGAATAGCGGCTTCCGAGCATACATTTGGCGGAATATTGGGTAATACCAACATAGATTTAAGACCTTCAGGTCTACGCTCCGGGTTTCGAATTTCTAGTTCGGCTTCCAATAGAACTTACACAGGAAGGTTAATGGCAACCTATAATTCCGGATTACAGGAAAATGGATTGGCCTATATGTTTTCCGCCTCTAGGCGCTGGGCTAAAGAGGGCTATATAAACGGAACCTTATACGACGCCTATTCGTTTTATGGAGCTCTGGAATATCAATTTAACGAAAAGAACAGTTTTGCATTGACCACTATTTTGGCCTCTAATAGAAGGGGACGGTCCTCTGCCATTACCCAAGAAGTTTTTAATCTAGTAGGAAATAGATACAATCCCTATTGGGGAGTACAAGATGGAAATATAAGGAATTCTAGGGAACGGAAAATTGCGGAACCTATGGTGCTTTTAAATTATTTTTATGATTCCAAGAATTTAAACCTTAACACCGGAATCTCTTTTCAAACAGGGACTCATGCTAGGAGTAGGCTTGGATATTTTAATGCACCTAATCCCGATCCTACATATTATCGATATCTGCCCAGCTTTTACATTAACAGTCCAATTGGCGCCAATTTTGTAAGCGCGAATATAGCCAAAGAGGGTTTTTTGAACAGCCCACAACTAGACTGGAACAATATGTATAGAGCCAATAACAGCCCATCACAAAATGGCAAAGCGGCTTACCTGTTATATGATGATACCGTAGATGATACTCAGCTCACTGCCCGATTGAATGGGAACTTGAAAATAAGCGATAAGTTAAAACTGGATTTTGGAGTCACGAACAAGAATTTATCTTCGGAAAATTATGCTGAAATAAACGATTTGTTGGGTGCGGAATTTCATGAGGACATTGATACGTTTTCTGACACGAGAAATGATTTAACAGGGGACCTAAATAAAACAGAAGGAGATATTTTCAATTATAACTATAAATTAATTGCCAATGAAACGGAAGCATTTGCACAATTGAATTTAGATTTTATTAAATGGAAGGCCTTTGTCTCCGGAAGATATGCTGCGGTTACCTATCTAAGAAATGGATTATTCGAAAACGGACGATTTCCTGATAATTCCTTGGGTGAAAGTGGAAAACTGAGTTTTTCAAACTTTGGGACCAAAGGAGGCCTAACCTATAAAATAACGGGAAGACACTGGATTGTTTCCAATGCAGGTTATATTAAAAAGGCTCCCGTGTTGCAGAATGTATTCATTAATCCTAGAGAATCTAACTTAACCGTGCCAAATCTACAGAGTGAGACCATATCTACGGTCGATTTGAATTATTACATCAGAATGCCAAAACTAACGGGTAGGGTGAGCGGTTTTTATACACGTTTTCAAAATACAACGGACATCAACTTTTTCTTTGTGGATGCCGGAGTTGGTTCGGACTTTGTTCAGGAAGTATTGACAGACTTGGATAAATTACACATGGGTACGGAGATCGGGTTGGAATATCAATTATCGGCTACGGTGAAATTGTCCGGGGTTGCCGCGATAGGAAAATACCTTTACGCCAGCGATCCATTCGTAACTATAAATTTTGATACGGCAGATGCGGATGAGGAACTTATAGATGTAAGTGGGGCCAAGGATTTGGGAACGTCGGCCATAAAGGGATATAAGTTAGCACAAGGGCCTCAAAAGGCATTCGCTTTCGGAATTGAGTATAGGGACCCTAAATATTGGTGGGTGGGCATGACGGCTAACTATCTTGGTAATAATTATGCCAATATATCTACGATTACCCGCACCAAAAGTTTCTTCCTAGATCCAGAGACGGGTCAAAATTTTCCAGATGCAACTGCGGAAAACGTGGCAGCACTGCTGGAACAGAAACCATTGGACAATTTTTACCTTTTGAATTTGGTAGGCGGTAAGTCTTGGTTGAAGAAAGGGAAATATATCGGTGTTTTCGCAAGTGTTAATAATCTCTTTGATACCCTTTTTAGGACGGGAGGTTACGAACAGAGTAGGAACGGTAATTTTGGTCAGTTAAATCAAGATAATTTGAGCGGCACGCCTTCTTTTGCACCAAAGTATTGGTACGGATACGGGCGAACTTATTTTTTGAATGTAGCAATCAGTTTTTAGCGAAACTAAATTAGGAATGATAATAAAAGCATCACATATAAATTTATTCAAATGTTTCATTATCCTCACGTGCTTATGCAATTGCGTAAAGAATAGGGATTTTGATATGCCTTCCTTGAATTGTGCTGATGGTATTCAGCCAAATGCTACATACAGTGATGTCAAGAATTTATATGACGGTGAAACTATTCAAATACAGGATGATTTGGTAATGGAGGGTTACGTAATTTCATCCGATAAAGCAGGGAATTTTTTCAGCGTTCTTCACTTTCAAAATTCGCCTAAGGACCCTACGGATGGTTTACAGATTGAAATAGATGTACGCGATTCTCACTTATTTTTTGATGTTGGACAACGCATATTTATAAAACTGAAGGGGCTGTATTTGGGTAAGTCCAAGGGTGTTTACAAGGTCGGAGGTGTATTTAGCTCTTTCGGTAACTTATCCGTAGGTAGACTTCCGAGTAATACTGTATTCAATCATATTATGGTTTCCTGTGAACCTAATGTGGCTATTGATCCATTGGAGGTGCGTATTTCAGAAATTGACACTACAATGGTTAATGCGTTAATTTCTATTAAGGATATAGAAGTTTCGGAAACTGACTTAGGCCAGCCTTTCGCTGTAGAAAGAGAAGAAACGGAAAGGTTGTTGGTAGATTGTGAGGATAATGAACTTGCCCTTTTAAATAGTAGTTTTTCTGATTTTCAAGAAGTTCTTTTACCGGAAACCCGAGGAACGATTACCGGAGTTTTGACTCGGGATAACAGTAAGTTTCAACTTATCATTCGTGATTTAAATGATATTCAATTCGATTTGGAACGTTGCGAGGATATTATCACTGAGTTTACATCAACAAATATTTTCTTTTCGGAACTCGCCGATCCGGATAATAATGCCGCTGCCAGATTTGTGGAACTATATAATTCCGCAAACGAACCTTTGTCCTTAAACGGATGGCGAATAGTTAGGTATACTAATGCTAGTTCGGAAATAAGCTCCTCTTTGGATTTATCTGATTTTAGTATTGATGCGGAGAGTACTTTGGTCATTTCACCGAATGCCGTAGAGTTTGAAAATGTATATGGCTTTGCTCCGGATGTTGCAGTAGGAACGAATTCTCCTGCCGATTCAAATGGGGACGATAACCTTCAGCTGGTGGACCCATTTGGGACCGTTATCGATGTTTTTGGGGTCATAGGGGAAGACGGTTCGGGTACCAACCATGAATTTGAAGACGGGAGAGCGGTAAGAAGGATAGAGATATCCGAAGGAAATCCAATCTATACCTTTGCGGAATGGATCTTATTCAACGATACTGGGAGCAACGGTACTACAAATTTACCGCAAATGGCTCCAGATGATTTTTCGCCTGGGGTAAGATAATAGTTAACATGCCGTTTTGGCGGCGATTATAGATTCAAGCATTTTAGCGTTAAGGGGTTTTACTAAGTAGTTATGGACCATTTCAAAAGATTTGATTTTTTCCATAAACTCAGGGCTCACAAAGGAGCTGGTAATGTAGATAGAGGTATGCCTACGCTGGTCTTGGGGAATATTCTTTATCTCCTCCAAAAATTCCCATCCATCTTTTTTAGGCATATTAACATCTAAGAAAATTACTTCGGGTAGGGGAATATTTTCAATCATTAGGCCTATAATACCATCTATGGCTTCTTGTCCGTTGGTATAACAGAGAATATTTTGGCTGAAACCCATATCCTTCATAAGTCTCTTCGCATTGAATGCAAAAAACTCGTCGTCATCTATTATGCAACAACTTGTAAAAGTTCCCATTTTAAAAGATTTTTTTCTATTCCCTTGATGTACGGATAGAAATGCCATAGAGCCGTAGTCTTAACAAAAAGTTATTAAAAAAATTAGGTATTCCCAAGAATAGGCTTCATTTTTAATCTTCAAAATCCTTTTCTCTATGGTTTTACGCATGTAATACTACGTAGTTTAGGGCCCATATTCGAAGTATCAGACCATAGCCCCATTCAATACTGTTTCAAGATCTGTTGGTGTAATTGGTTTTAGAATGTAATTATTTACAGCCTTATAGTTTTTAACTTTTTCCAAATCTCTAGGGTCAACGGAGGAGCTAATTATGAAAATTGTGGTTTTCTTAATTTTATTACTGGGAATTTTCGAGAACTGTTCTAAGAATTCCCATCCGTCCATAATAGGCATATTCAAATCCAAGAATATGTAGGGAGGTATTTTTTGCCCAGATTCCGATAGCTCTAAAAGTCCATCAAGCGCATCCTGTCCATTATTGTAGACCATAATGGAATCACAAAAATCTATTTCTTTCATCAGTCTTTTAGTCCCATAAATAAAAATAGGATCATCATCTATAATGCAGCAGCTTTCAATCTTTTTCATAATCATAAATTTAGCCTTTTTTAAGTTTAATATAAAAAGTAGAACCTTCACCTACGGTGCTCTTTACGGTAATGGTACCGCTCATAGACTCTATTTGGTTCTTGGTGATAAATAGGCCAATGCCTTTGGCGTCTTTGTTTCTATGAAAGGTTTTGTACATTCCAAAAATCTTGTCTTTGTGCCTCTCCAAATCTATGCCCTGTCCGTTATCCTTAAATTCAATAATAACGTGGTCATTATCTAAGATAGTTGATATTTCAACTATGGGGCTTCTGTTGGGTGCTCTATATTTAAGGGCGTTTGTATACAAGTTTAAAAGAATACTTTCCAAATAGGCCGGTACTGCCTCCACAAAATGGGATTTATCAATGTTTACTTTAGAAATTGCATTTTGCTCCGCTATTAGACCGCGTATGCCCTTCTCTATTTTTTCAAATGTATTGCTTAGATTTACAGATTGCATTTTTTCCAATGCCCCTGTTTTCGCCTGTACCACGTCGTTCAAATGTTCTATGGTCTCCGATAGACTATTGGAAGCGTTAATGAGCATGCCATGCAAATTCTCGCGTTCTTCTTCTTTTTTCTCTTCAACTAAGAATTTTGTTAGCATGGACATATTAGTGGAGTGCGACCGTAAATTGTGGGAAACAATATGGGCAAAATTTAGAAGGCTCTCGTTTTGTTCCTTGGTGACGTTGACCAAAGTACTCAAGCGTTTTTCTGCTTTAATTCTATCTGTCATGTCCAATATTTGGGCAATAGAATGGGAAACGCCGCCGTAAACGTCCCGTACAATAGTTACCGTCAGCATTGCATGAACTATAGCGCCCTCTTTATTAAAGTACCTCTTCTCCATTTGATAACTATCCCTTTTGTTTGAATAAGATTGATCAATCATCTCCATGGACTTATCTAAATCATCTGGATGTGTAATTTCTTGCACACTCAGGCCCATGAGTTCCTTTTGGGTATAGCCCAAACTATTAGAAAATGTCTTGTTTACTTTAATCCATTTATTATCCGGCCCTACCAAGGCCATTCCTATGGCGGAATTCTCAAATGTTTCTAAAAAAGATTCCTTGCTGCGTTCGAGTTTAAGTTTAGTGTGTAATAACTCCGTGATATCCCAATTGGCTCCTATTACTTTATCTACTTTACCTTCTAAATCATATTGTGCCTCTCCAAATGCAACAAGATGAACGGTATCACCATTCGGCTTTATACCTCTAAATTTTGTATTGAAAGGTTTTCCGGAATCAATTGTAGATTGTAAATTTTCTTGAACCTCCGGATAATCTTCTGGATGAATTCGGTTCATCCACTCTTCCAGCATGTTTGAGGAGTCTTTTGAAATACCGTACATATCATACATATTATCATTACAATGTACTTGGTTTTCCTTTATTTGATAGTCCCAAATACCAATGTTTGCCACACGCGTTGCAACATTTAGCCGTTCGGCCATTTCTTTAATCTTAAAGTCTGCCTGCTTCATTGGAGTAATGTCCCAGTTTACCCCAATCATTTTAATTGCCTTACCTTTATCGTCTCTCTCCGTGCTGGCTATAGCTTTAATATTCCTTACGGTTCCGTCTGGCCAAAGGACCCTGAATTCAGTATCAAATTCTTTGACTCCTGAAATGGCTAAATCAATTTCGTGGGCACCTCTTTCCTTATCTTCCGGGTGTACTCCAGCTTCCCAGGCAGCATACTCCCCTGAAAAATCACCCTTATTAAGCCCGTATAGGTTGTACATGTTATCGTCCCAAATAAGACTGTTGTTCACAATGTCATACTCCCATATACCTATATTGGCATTTTCGGTGGCTATTTTTAAGCGCTCTGCAATTTTTTGATATCTTATTTCCGCTTTCTTTTTCTCATCAATATTTTGAAACGTCCCAAATATTCGGGCGCATTTGCCATTAACCAATTCCGCTTCACCTTTTGCGCGTACCCAAACTTCATTTCCCTTTGCGGTAACGATAATAAGCTCAGTATCCCAAGACTTTCCTTCGGCAATGGCTTTGGTAACCAACTGAGTTATTTTTTCCCTGTGTTCCCCCTCTTTATAAAAATTTATTCCCTCTTCTAAGTTTGGAATATAGTCGTTAGGAACTTCATGGATGCTTTTGGTGGCCCTGCTCCAGTAAACCTCACTCTTCGTCATATTAACCTCCCAGCCGCCTACTTTTGATACTTCTTCCGCTTTTAAGAGCAATTCTTTTTCCCGTTCCTCTTCTGTAATATCTTCAAGAGAAATAAATAGACCCAAAACATTGCCATCGGCATCCTTCCAAGAATTTATTTTCCATTTTAACCATTGGATTCTTCCGCTTGGTAACGAAAACCTTTGGCCCTTATTTATCTGATTTTCACCATTCAAGCAGTCTTTAAGGGCTTTATGTAATAATGTTGGCGCTTCTTTAAAAATAGTGGAGAAGCCTTTGGTTTGGAAGTTTTTTTTATCAATATCAAAATCATCAAGCCAAACGTCTGAACAGCTCACAAATTTCAGATTAGTATCTAGTACCGCAATCGCCGATGGAGCATCTTTTACTAGAAAATCTACCATTAAGGTTTCCAATATACTATGATTTAAGAATGAAGGTACACTTTTAACGTAGGAAAATACATTTAAATTGTAAGAAATTATATTTAAATACCTCGCAGAGGATAACCAAACACTTACGACCTAAAAATTATATGTCGTGTTAGTTATTTTTAAAACTATGACGATCTAAGGAGAAAGGGTCATTGTTTTTTTATAATTTTAGTCCTAATACGCAATTATATGAACGAATTTTTTTTCAACGAAATAAGAAATGGAAACTTCAAGGAGGTCAAAGCAATGTTGGAGAAAAACGCAATCTTGGTTAACAGCAAGAATGATAGGGGCTCCACACCACTTATTTTGGCGACCTACTCCGATGAACTGGATATTGCGGTACTGTTGTTGGAAAATGGTGCAAAAATTGACGCTAAGGATGCTTCTGGGAACACTGCATTGATGGGAGTATGTTTTAAAGGGTATGTCGATATTGCTAAAATTCTTATCGAAAAGGGAGCTAGCATCAATGAAAGGAATACAATGGGAGCGACTGGTCTAATTTATGCGGCCACTTTCAAGAGAGTTGAAATTGCGAAACTTTTATTGGAAAATGGAGCCGATAAAGAGATCAAAGATGCTAGAGGCAATACAGCATTGGACCATGCGAAAATTCACGGAGTACAGGAGTTGATAGATTTGTTGTCCTAAGGACCTTATAATATATTATGATTTAGCCTCCTACTAAATAATGCATCTAGCAACGATTTACAAAAGTTTTTCTCAAGTGTGATGATTCCTTCAAACTTAAATGATTTATGAACCAGACTTTAAAAATTGGCTTGGTACAGTCTTCTCTATTTTGGGAGAGTCCAGAGGAAAACAGATTGATGTTTTCCAAAAAAATTGATAGCATTTCTAAGGACGTAAAACTTATTGTCTTACCAGAAATGTTCACAAGCGGTTTTACTATGTCCCCAGAACATATTGATAAGGACGAAGGACCTAAAACCATATCTTGGATGAAGGAAAAGGCGGTGGAATCAGGAGCTGCTATAATTGGGAGTTCTGTTTTCAATGAAAATGGCGGCTATTATAATAGGCTATTTTTTGTTCAACCGAATGGCACCGTATCTAGTTATGACAAGAGGCATACATTTACTTTGGCTGGTGAACATGAAAAATATGAAGCTGGGAATAAATTAATTTTGATCGATTTTATGGGGTTTAGGTTTTGCCCTTTGATCTGTTATGATTTACGGTTCCCTGTGTGGAGTAGAAATACTGCGAATTATGATGTTCTTCTCTACGTTGCCAATTGGCCGGAACCCAGAATAAATGCTTGGGATGCGCTTTTAAAGGCCAGGGCAATTGAAAATATGTCCTATTGCATAGGTGTTAACCGTATTGGCTCTGATAGCAACGGTTATAAATACAATGGTCATTCTGCGGTTTATGATGCTTTAGGCGTGCAATTAGCATTTTCAACCCGTGAAGAAGTAATGGAGGTAGTAATCAATAAAGACCACATTCAGGACACCAGAAGGAAACTACGATTCCTAGAGGATAGGGATGAATTCATTCTCAATTGACAGCTAGGTCTTTGTATTATAAAATTTAATTATATCAATTAAATCTTCATCTTTCTTTACAGAAAGCTTTTCTTTTTTAGCGAATTTCAAAGTGCTTTCGTCAAATAGTTTTTCGATGTTTTTTTTCTTAGATGAAAATTCCAAGACCGTACCATCTTCCTTTTTTATGAAGAGGTTGTCACTGATTGTTAGTCTATCCTCATTATCAATTCCTAATAGATTTGAATCGGATGCAGCCTTAATTACCTTAGTATCATACACTCTAAATAAACTCAGTTTTCCATTCACAAGTTCCTCGGCAAAGATAGGTTTGGGATTGTCAACTGGTTTGAAGGGCACGAAATTCTTACCTTCCAGTTCAACTGAAATACCATCCGCAGGGGTTAAAGAAATAATATCCTTTTCCTTTAGAATTTCCACTTCTTTTGTGTAGGCATTAAACCTTGCTAAAAGTTTGAATTTTTTCTTTGTATTTCTATCGATAACTGTAGCCTGCTGCCATTCTACATTTAAGAATTCTGACCCTTTTACATCATTTCCATGATTATCAGAAACTCTAATCACATGGCCACTAATATTATTGTCAAATTGATAGGATGCACCTTCCTCAGTTGTATAACTAACTTGACCTAGGCCATAGTAGGCTACCAATAAAAAAAGCAAGTGTATGTATTTTTTCATAGAATTTTATATTTAGTATTTTTTAAATGTGCAAAATCTGTACCAAAACAAAGCTAGGGAATTGAAATTTCAATCTATTAAATTAAAGGTCTCTATCTTTTCCCAATTGGCTCGCATTTCTATCGGTCCGGGATAATAGATGACCTTTTCCGGTTGTATTCTTTTTAGATAGCTTCCCGTATCCCATTTTCTATTTTCGTTCTCATCGTAAATAACTCGCACCAAATAGTTTCCAGGATTTAAATTATTGAACTCAAAAATCTGTGGAGCAGTGGCATAAGCCTCTCTTATTAATTCACCTCTTTCATTGGTAAGTTGTACTATTAGAGGATATGAGATGTTATTTCCTACCAGATTTAATCTTAAGTTTCCATAATCTGCTAAACTTTTAGTTCCCAGACTGTAAACAATCGTATCATTGGTATTTTTAAAAAAATCTTGTACTGCGCCTGGCATAAGATTGATTCTATAACTTTCATTGGGCTCGGGTATGAATTTAAAGTCTATTCTATTTTTTAAAGAATCCAGCTTGACTTCATATTCAACGGATAATGAATCTTTGTTAGTCATACTGATTTTGGAACTATCCAAAGCAATTAAAGGAGTATTTGCATTAATGCTTAATTGTTCCCCAAAGTTTAGGTTTCCCTGCTGGTTTGGGCTCAAGAGTAAAGAATCCATTTCTACCTTTCTACTTTTAACAGTAAAGGTATCTATAATCTTCAGGGCCTCGTTTTTAACCGTAAAAACGATAGAATCCATTTCGAATGGCGTAAACCAAAAATTTAAAGTGTCCTTGTCCCTTTCTTTCAATACTTTGGTTCTTATGGTATCCGGTAGTATTGTCAAAGGAGTAATCGTCGCATCACTACCCTCGCCGTAATAACCGAAACTTATTTTGTTCTTCGCCACCATCGAGGGCACGGCCACCCCATAATCCTGAATTTCCTTAAAAAGGTCAAGCCTATAAATAGAATCTGTAGGTAATTCTATGGTGTCGTTGATAAAACCAATTTTATCGGTCTTTTGGTCAAAGATATTGTCCTTGGCGGCATCTTTCATGGCAAATAAAGCATATTTACCTTCCTTTAGATTTTTTAACCTGAAGATTATAGTACTATCAAGTGTATTGGTGATATAATTTGGCGGTTTGTTGTATAATGTAGAATCGGTATAAGCAGAGTCGATTTTATAAAGCATAACGCTCACAAAATCGTCGGTGTCCTTATTAAAGGCATCTTTTACGACCCCGGCGAGTTCCAATGAATCTATATAGTCTCCGGTAGAAAACACATAGGTCAAGAACGGATTTGGGTTCCCTTCGTTATTATCTACGATAGCTTGACCAAAATTTAAGGTGTAAGTAGTATTTTCCAAGAGGGTATCCTTAATCGTAATATCTATAAATTTATTGGCACCACCTTGAGGAGTTAAAACAGGAGGGTATTTAAGCGGAGGGGATATAATAAGCTGGTCCTGGACATCTTTTAATTTAACAAGCTCGTCAAAATAAAGTCTGATTTTTTTTGCGTCAAAATTGATGGTCATGTTTTCTGGCTCCGCCTTCAACAGCACGGGTGGAGTTTCATCTTTAGGGCCTCCTGTGGGAGTCCCTTTGCGTGCACATTGATAAAATGCAAAGGCCGCAAAAAGTATAAAAAAGCCGGCAATTATTCGTCTTAGCATATCTTTTGTTCTCAGGACAAAGAAACGACTTATTTGTAGAAAAATTAAATCAAGTCACTACTGCCATACTGGTAATATATATTGAGGTTCCCTCAATATTTTTTAAAGTTTGTCCACAGATTTCCATAGTGGCGCCAGTGGTAATTACATCATCGACCAAAAGTATATTTTTGTTCTTAAGTAAATTGGGGTCTATTACCTCATATAAGGACCGGTTGTCATACCACCTACTTAGTCTATTTTTTTTGGTCTGCGTACGGGTGTTTGCGGTTTTTATAAGGTTATTCTCTAGATATTCCGCATTAATATGTTCCGAAATTTTCTGTGCAAAAAGCGCTACTTGGTTATACCCTCTGCTTTTTAGTTTCTTTTTATGCAATGGAACAGGGATTACGTAGTGTATATTTTTTAGGAAATCGTTTTCTTTCAAAATTTGACCGTACCAGTCCCCTAGAAAGCCCCCAATCTGTTCCTGATTCCTGTATTTTAGCTGATGAATAAGGTTTTTAACGATTCCCTGCTCCGTAAAATACAGAAAGGAACTTGCCTTTTTAATGTTAATTCGTCCATAAAAAATACGGTCTACCCCATTTTCAACGTTAAAGTTGTATTCGGTGAGCGGTAATTCGTGTCGACAAACGGTACATAATAACTTCTCTCCTCTATTTAATCGAGCGTTACATCCAAAACACACCATAGGTAATAGGAGGGTGTTTACATCATTTACTATATTTGAAAGCTTAGTGCGTAACAAATCTCAAGTTTTAAATTAACCTACTTTAAGGCCAATTATTTGGATGGATAGTCAAGATAATAAATTCAATTATAAAATAATCCTTGGTGCTCTGGTTGCAGTAATAATTGGTATACTTATAGCCTTTTATTATAGCTATGCGCAATCCAATGCTCAGATAAATTTTTTAGAACAAGAGAAGGCCTTATTGGTAAAGGACTTAACTATAATGAAAGCTGATGTAGACCATCTCTCTACGCTCAGCGAGGTTTATGAAATTGAGCTTGAAACTTCAAAATATAAAGTACAGCAACTTTTGGATTCTGTTGGAAGGTTGAACTTCACCATAGATAAACTTCGGGAATTTAAAACAGAACTTCGTCGCTTAGAGGCCAAGAACGATAGTCTACGATTAAAGAATAATTTTCTACGTTACAATAACATGTTACTTACGGACAAGTACGAGGAGTCCCGTAACCAAATAGAAATTCTTAGGGCGAACAGTAGCTCCCTGGCAGAGGCCGAAGCGCTGCAGCGTAGAAAGATATTGGAACTAAACCAAAAGTTAAAGACCAAGAGCTATTTGAAGTTACAAAACTCCGAGGGTAGCGGTTTTAGGATGCGTAGTAGTAGGCCTATAAAAACAAATAAGGCATCGACCATAGAGAAATTAAGGGGGTGTGTCACAGTTGTGGCCGATCCGAGTGAATTGGATGCCGATAAAATCCTATACTTTCAGTTTCTTGATCCCAACAAACAGATTGTTGAGGACAATGCCAATACCATTACGGTGAACGGGAATATATACAGTAAAAGAGTTGAGTTTGTGTTTATGGGCGTTGAGACCAACATATGTGATTTTATAACCATACCTGAGGGTTCCCTCCAAGAAGGTGTCTACACGCTTAATGTTTTTGAGGACGAGCGGCTACTTGCCTCCTCTGAATTTCAATTGAAATAATTATACTTTTGCAGGCTAAAATTCTATTTTTGCCGCATGGCAAAACAAGAAGACGATTTTAAGAAGGTTATATCCCACGCAAAGGAATACGGCTATGTATTCCAATCCAGTGAAATTTATGATGGTCTAAGTGCCGTATATGATTATGGGCAGAACGGTGCTGAACTGAAGAAGAATATCCGCGAATATTGGTGGAAGGCCATGGTGCAGCTCAACGACAATATCGTTGGGTTGGATTCTGCTATATTTATGCATCCCACTATCTGGAAAGCCTCTGGACACGTAGACGCATTCAATGACCCTTTAATAGACAATAAGGACTCCAAGAAAAGATACCGGGCAGATGTATTGATAGAAGATTATGTTGGTAAGATTGATGCAAAAATTGAAAAAGAGGTCGCGAAAGCGGCAAAAAGATTTGGAGATACTTTTGATAAGGAACAATTTTTAGCCACCAATCAAAGAGTTGTTGATTACCAAGAACAAGGGAAAGCCATACTTAAAAGAATGGGTCAATCTTTGGAGAAAGAGGACTTGGAAGATGTAAAGGCTCTAATTGAAGAATTGGATATTGCTTGTCCCATGTCCGGTTCTAAAAATTGGACCGATGTGAAGCAATTCAACCTTATGTTCGGAACCAAACTAGGGGCTAGTGCTGAAAATGCAATGGACCTGTATCTAAGACCAGAAACAGCCCAAGGTATTTTTGTGAATTTTCTGAACGTCCAAAAAAGTGGACGCATGAAAATACCTTTTGGAATTGCCCAAACAGGAAAAGCGTTTAGAAATGAAATAGTTGCAAGACAGTTCATCTTTAGAATGCGGGAGTTCGAACAAATGGAGATGCAGTTTTTCATTCAACCAGGAACCCAGAAGGAATGGTACGAGGTTTGGAAGGACAAGCGGATGAAATGGCACCTTTCATTGGGAATGGGACAAGATAATTATCGTTTCCACAATCATGAGAAATTGGCACATTATGCTGATGCAGCTGCAGATATAGAATTCCGTTTTCCATTCGGGTTCAAGGAGTTGGAGGGAATACACTCCCGTACCGATTTTGACTTAGGTAGTCACGAAAAGTTCTCTGGAAAGAAACTTCAGTATTTTGACTACGAAACAAATAAGAACTACGTACCCTATGTACTGGAAACTTCAATAGGTTTGGATAGAATGTTCTTGGCTGTTTTTTCCAACTCGCTTGTAGAAGAGGAATTGGATAACAATACTACCAGAACGGTTTTAAAATTACCCGCGGTATTGGCACCTACCAAAGCAGCCGTTTTTCCATTGGTTAAAAAAGATGGCTTACCAGAACTGGCCCAAGAAATTATTGAGGACCTAAAATGGGATTTTAATGTGCTGTACGATGAAAAGGACGCCGTAGGGCGTAGGTATCGGAGACAGGATGCCAATGGCACACCGTTCTGTATTACGGTAGATCATCAATCTTTAGAAGACAATACGGTTACCATTCGTCATCGGGATACGATGGAGCAACAACGTGTCGCTATAACTGAATTAAAAGCTATTATTCATAAGGAAGTGGACATGAAATCGTGGTTAAGGAGGATGGAATAAACTTATAGTCTATATCCAAGCCTTAAACTACCATAAAAATTCCTGGCATCTCCCGGGTAAAAGTACCGAGGTTCGTTACCGCCAAAACCTTGGGTATTTATTAGTACGGACTGCGCATAAACTTTGTCGAAAAGATTATTGATTCCAAAATCGATTCCCAAGGTAAAATGGTCTGATAATTTTTTAAGATAGCCCATTCGGGTGTTGAAAACGGTAAAATAATCACTATATACATCAGCGGCATTCGTGAGCGGAATTTCGCTCACATGTTGGTGAGTAGTATTCCAATAGAAATTTTCAAATAACCTTAATTGAATACCGGATGTTCTGCGCTGTTTGGGAACTCCTGTTAGCGGGTTTCCCGAAAAATCCTCGCCATCGTCTAGAAATTCTACGAAATTATGGTCGGTTAGGGTATAGTTTACAAAAGGAGCTACTTGTATGTTCTCGGAAATGTTCCATGTATAATTCAATCCTATTTCCAGCCCACGGTGATGTGTCTTTCCGGCATTTTTCCCCACCAATCGGTCTTCACTTATACGCTCCCCTACCAATAGATTTTCAATGTTCATTTGATAGATGGATAGGTTGACTTGAAAGCGGCCTTCGTCTAAGAAAAGATTTGTCCCGAGTTCATAATTTATTCCGGTCTCTTGAGCAATATCAGGATTTATGACTCCCTCCGGGGTCAAGGTTTCTTCTAAAGTAGGGTTGGAGAAGCCTCGGCTCACGTTTGCAAATATTATATGGTTGTCAGAAATGGTATAGTTGAGGTTAAGACTTGGCAATAAAATAGTCTTGAAATTCCGTTCGGCACTTTTGTTTTCGGTTCCTGCATTGAACAAATCCCGATAATCATATTCTGTCTTATTAAGGCTAA
The DNA here is from genome assembly GCF_027474845.2 of Maribacter aestuarii. Classification (NCBI taxonomy): domain Bacteria; kingdom Pseudomonadati; phylum Bacteroidota; class Flavobacteriia; order Flavobacteriales; family Flavobacteriaceae; genus Maribacter; species Maribacter aestuarii. Next base: position 1,455,100 of record NZ_CP107031.2, on the reverse strand, counting down.
GTCCAAATTGTGCGGAGAACTTGTCCGTAAATGGAAATAGGAAGGTGCTAAAAGCATTCCACTGGCTTCTGAATTCTTTGTTACGTGCAAATTGTTCCCCTTTTAAACTTCCATTACCGTTGTTTTCTTCCCATAGGTTTTCAAATTCATCCCAGTCGTACTCGTCCTTAAAAAGTTCTGCGCCAAAAGAATAATCAGCCGATTTCCCCAAAAAGTCTAATTGTCCTGAAAACCGGGTTCGAAACCCAAATCCATTAGTGATTTCGTCCAATATTCCAAAAGGCCGGGCTTCATCCTTATCTAGATATGTATAAAAAACGCTCGTGGAATTTTCAATTCTATCACTAAATCGATGGGCATAATTCACTCCGATTAAGGTGTATTTATTGGCCTCGAAACCTTGGGATACGCGCCATGTAAAAGTAGCCTGTTGTGGGTCTTCGGCAAAGGCCGTAGCCCCTAAAGAACTGGGAATTTGAGCCGTGAAATCAATATGGTTTACCAAGAGCGAAATTTTATTTTTGTCATTGATTTGATAGGAAGTGTTCAATAGTAGTCCATCCCTTTCAAAATTGCTATTTTGGCGATATCCATCTGTTTTTAAATGCCCGTATTGAAGTCCGAGCCTAAGTTTGCCATCAAAATGATTAAAGGACAGGTTGTTTTTTAAAAGCCCGAAAGAACCCACCGTAAAATTATTGGATAAGTTGGTTGAGCTTCCCAAAGCTTCCTTTGGGTTTAATATAATAGCGCCTCCTAAATTCGCCCCAAACTCAGTCCCTTTTGGACCTTTAATGACTTCAATTTGGCTAAGATTCTCTAAATCAAAAGCTTCAATGGAAGAAAATCCTGAGCCATCGGTTACCGGAATATCGGCATAGTACATTCTTAGCTTATCCGTGCCAAAAAGAGTTCTTGCCCCAATTCCCCTGATGGTAATCCTATTCGTGTTCAAGGCTCCCGAAAATATATAAACTCCGGGAATCTGGTTCATCGCATTGACCATGGAAACCGGGCTGTAATTTTGAAAGGTTTTGGCGGAAATCACTTCGGAGGGTATAATGCCGGTTGCATTTTTTTTCTTCAATGCATCTAAAAGAATCACTTCGTCCAGTTGCGTAACACTATCTTTTTCCTGTGGGTTCTGCCCTGAACATAAAGTATAGCCGAGAATAAGAAAGAGAAAGTATAATTGCTTCATGCATCGATTTGAGACAATAAAAATAGGATTTAAAAACGAAACCCGATGGAGAGACCGGCTCGGAACATAAATGCGTTTTGAAAATCTTCAGGATTGATATTCCTCCCGATACCTCCACTGAATTCTAAAGTAAATCGATCACTCCTGGTCACCCATTTGGTCCCAAGGCCCAATCCCAGTGCTGTAGTGCCGTAATCGTTATTTCTACTACCGAGCGTGGTGGAGTTTTCTTCGTCTTCACCTGTATAGTATAAACCAAATGCTTCGGCAAAAAAACCACTTCGAGGATTATAGCCAAAATAGGCCCGAAGATTGGGGCCAATCCCGAAATTTCCGTTATAATCCGTGGCATCTCCATTAAAATATAAGGTTCCACCAATACTGGTGTCCTCGTTAAAATAATACTCGTACGAACCCTCAACGGTTGAGGTTGCCAAAAACTGACCAATATTAAATTTTACTTCATGATTATTAGCGAACTGGGGATATGCCTGACCTATGGTCAAGTTTGAGACCAATAGGACAAAAGATATAAGGAGTATATTTTTCATGTCAATCTACATTTAAGAACTAGACCCATAGCACAAATCATGTTCCAAAACTGCGAAGTTAAAATTTTAATAATTGACAAAGCGTGCCATAGTAGATGCCTTTTTCTATTTTTGAGTCAAATTAATTTCATGAAAATAGTATCCTATAATGTGAACGGCATTCGTGCAGCTTTGAACAAAGGCTTTATCACTTGGTTACAATCGGTAAATCCGGACGTAATCTGTTTACAGGAGATAAAGGCCATGGAAGAACAATTGGACCTTTCTGTTTTTGAAGCTGCAGGTTATACCTACAACTATTGGTTCAGTGCCCAGAAAAAAGGATACAGCGGTGTTGCTATCTTATCCAAGAAACAACCTGACCATGTAGAGATGGGCACAGGAATCGATTATATGGATTTTGAAGGCAGAAATCTTCGTGCGGATTTTGGAGACGTATCCATTATGAGTATGTATTTGCCTTCTGGGACCAATTTGGCGAGGCTGGAGCATAAGCTTACCTATATGGCCGATTTTCAAAGATATACGGATACTTTACGGAAATCACACCCCAATCTAATAGTTCTTGGCGATTACAATATTTGTCATGAAGCGATAGACATACACAATCCGGTAGGTCTTAAAAACGTATCCGGATTTTTGCCGGTTGAGCGGGAATGGATCGGTAATTTTATTGATAGTGGCTTTATTGATAGTTTCCGCTATTTTAACAAGGAACCGGATAATTACACCTGGTGGAGTTATAGGGCCAACGCCAGGAACAATAACAAAGGTTGGCGATTGGATTATGGGATGGTCGCAGAACCACTTCGAGATAGGCTGAAGCGATCTGTTATACTTTCGGAAGCTAAACACAGTGATCACTGTCCTATCCTGTTAGAGCTTGATAATTGAAAATGACGGATAAGACATAGCACATATATTTTGTAGTTTTGCTGCTTCATAATTACAGAAAGCCTTTAAATGATTTATACCAAACTCCCGCACACAGATATTGAAGTAAGTAAGATTTGCTTGGGAACCATGACTTGGGGAAACCAAAATACCGAGGCCGAAGGTCACGAACAGATGGATTATGCGCTAGATCAAGGGGTGAATTTTTTCGACACTGCAGAACTTTACCCAATTCCAGCTCATCCGGATAGACATTCGCTCACGGAGAAGATTATAGGTACTTGGTTTAAAAAGACGGGGAATAGGGACAAAATCATCCTTGCTTCCAAAATTGCAGGAAAGGCAGATTTTACAAAGTTTATAAGAACAACAGGTTTTAACAGGGATTCTATTATTGAAGCAGTTGAAGGGAGCCTTGAACGTTTACAGACGGATTATATTGATTTATATCAGTTGCACTGGCCGGAACGTACGACCAATTATTTTGGTGAACGAGGCTACACCCACGACATATCTGATCACTGGCAGGACAATATACATCAGGTTTTGGAAACTTTAAGAGACTTGATCCGTGAAGGAAAAATACGCCATGTTGGGATTTCCAATGAAACACCTTGGGGAACGATGCGTTATTTGGAAGAAAGCAAGGTTCATGCGACATTGCCTAGAAGTATAACTGTTCAAAATCCGTACAGTTTGTTAAACAGACAGTTTGAAGTAGGGATGTCAGAAATAGCAATGCGGGAACAAATAGGGCTATTGGCCTATTCACCTTTAGGATTTGGTGTGCTGAGCGGAAAATATTTAGGCGATCGAAAACCTGACGGCGCTCGAATAACATTATTTCCGAACTACAAAAGATATAGTAATGAAACAGCTGTTGCCGCCACTCAAAAATATTATGAGCTGGCACGGCAAAACGATTTGTCATTAGCGCAAATGTCGTTAGCTTTTGTAAATAGTAGACCTTTCTTAACCAGCAATATCATTGGTGCGACATCCATGAAACAGCTTGAGGAGAACATAGCGAGCATAGACATAGCATTGTCGGATGCTGTTCTAAAAGGAATTGAAGCTATTCACGACCAGATTCCAAATCCTGCACCCTAATATGAACAGTCTTTTTTTATTAAAAGTAGGTTTTGGTCAAATCGTACTGATCGTTGCTGTAATAATCATCATAATGGTTGTTGCCAGAATAATGCGGGATAAGCGTTAACCGAATAAACTGCTTACAACATCCTCGATTTTGGAAGCCAGCTGCACGTTAATTTTGGTGCATTTTAGACCAATTTTGTTGTTTTTGGAAACAATGATTGTTGTATAGCCTAATTTTTCGGCCTCCAATATTCGTTGTTCCACACGTTGTACTGGACGTATTTCTCCCGCCAGACCTACCTCGGCCGCAAAACAGAATCCCTTTTCGATAGGAATATCCTCATTACTGGAAAGTATGGCAGCTATTACCGCTAGGTCAATAGCGGGATCATCCACGGAAATCCCTCCAGTTATGTTCAAAAACACATCCTTTGCACCCAGTTTAAATCCCGCGCGTTTCTCTAAAACGGCCAATAGCATATTCAACCTCTTGGCATTGTAACCGGTCGTGGAACGTTGTGGCGTACCGTATACCGCCGTACTTACCAAGGCCTGGATTTCAATCAACAAAGGCCGCATACCTTCAACGGTTGAGGCAATGGCAGTTCCGCTAAGGCCCTCGTCATTCTTTGAAATCAGTACCTCGGAAGGGTTGTTTACTTCCCTAAGTCCGCTCCCCTGCATTTCATAAATTCCCAATTCTGCCGTAGACCCAAATCTATTTTTTAAAGACCGAAGAATACGATATACATAGTTGCGGTCACCTTCAAATTGAAGGACGGTATCCACCATATGCTCTAAAATTTTCGGACCTGCTATAGATCCGTCTTTGGTAATATGACCAATCAATATAACCGGAGTATTGGTTTCTTTTGCGAATTTGATAAGTTCTGCGGTACATTCCCGGATTTGGGAGATGCTTCCCGCTGCAGATTCAATATAATCTGAATGAAGCGTTTGGATAGAATCGATTACAACGATATCCGGTTCTGTAGCTTCAATTTGTTTGAAAATGTTCTGCGTTTTGGTTTCCGTTAGGATAAAACAAGTTTGGCTGTTGGGATGAATCCTATCCGCCCTCATTTTTATCTGTTTCTGGCTCTCCTCTCCCGAAACGTACAAAGTTCTATAAGGCAATTTTAGGGCAATCTGTAAGATGAGTGTGCTTTTACCCACACCTGGTTCTCCTCCTAGCAATACCAAAGCGCCAGGAACAAGACCGCCACCCAATACCCTATTGAATTCTAGGTCAAAAGTATTGAGACGCAGCTCTTTTTCAGTACTTATTTCATTGACCAATAAAGGTTTTGAAACTCTCTTAGCGGTGTTGGATGGTGTTTTCCAACCAACTTTTTCTTCTTTTTGAACCACCTCTTCCACTACAGTGTTCCATTCCTTACAAGCGGAGCATTGTCCCACCCATTTGGCATATTGGGTACCACAGTTTTGACAAAAAAATGCTGTTTTGGTTTTGGCCATCTTTAGCTCTTACAGTTTGGGCTAAAGGTAACAAGAAGTTTAAAAAAGGCTTGGTTTTAAGTGTATATAAACTACTAATCGTCCTCGTATCTTTTTTTATTGAAATCCATAAAGGCTATAAAAAAAGAAGCCCAAGCCATTAAGAGGGCAAGGCCGTTATACACAAGATTAAAATCACCCTTTAATCCAAAGTATGTAAATAAAATACCTGAAACAAGAAAATATTTAGCATCAATTTTAATCATAAAAAGTAGGATTTAAGACTTGGGTTGGGGAATTGGAATGTTTTTTAAAAGCCAAAGTCGGCTTTCAACGCATCCATTTTTTCTAGTGCCATTTCTTTGGTCAAGAAATCTATTTCGTCCATTTGAAAAGCCTTCTCAAATGTTTTCAAAGCCTTTTTTGGCTCGCCCAATTCTTCGTAGTATTCACCTTCAAAGTAAAAGCCAAGCATCGAATCTGGATATTGGGCTTTGCATAAATCGGAAAGCGGCTTTAAAGATTCAAAATCTTCCTTTTTTCTAGAAGCTGCATATATGGCCATAATATCATTTAGTTCTACGGGTTTACTAAACCCGAACAAGTCTTCTATACCCTTATATTTATTTTCCAAATATTGAAAAACGGGTTCTTCTGAAGTTAAGATTTGGGTTTTGTACTCTTTTGGGCTAATAGGTTTGAACATTCCAAAAATATTGTCAAAGGCTTTCCCTATCCCATAAGTAGCAACGGAAATATGGTCCGCTCCTTTGTACTCCTCGAAAAAATAATGTAGCGTCTCCTTGTCTATGGCTTTTATACCTTTATCCATAGCCATGATGGCCTGAGTATCCTTACTAGGTTCTCCTTCAACTATAAGTTGATAGAAAATCTGCTTCTCGAAACTACCCAAACGAATTGGAACCCTTGTTTCCATTTCAGGTGCCAATGTCGGAGAAATACTTACGTAAGCATTGAAAAGCGAATGGTCCTTAAACAACCAATAGTTTTGAAAATTGGCGGTTATATCATAACCTAAAACCATTTTAAAAGGAGCGGTGCTAAAATTTAAATCCAAATAGGGAATGAGCTCCATACCAAGAAATTCAAAAAATTTCTTTCCTTTTTCGGATGGTAGACCTGTGTCCGGTTCAAAAGCGCAATCATCGTACCTTAAATCGTTTTTACTTTGGTTCACACCCACTATGATGCTCTCTGGCATTCCATGAAAGCGACTGTAGAATTTTGAAGTAGCAACTACTTGGTCAAAAAGATAGTTGGCATCCAGGACCAAGATCAGCGGATATTTTTTGGTTTCGTCAAGATTTTCGGGAAAATAATACTGAACATCCCTTCTTTCCTGTAATTTAAAAGATTCGAATATTTCTTGTTTTACCTGTGCGGTAACGGTGAAGCAAAGTAGTATGGCAAAAATAAAGGTAAAGCGGCGCATTGGTATCAGTTTGAATAGTGCGCTATACTAGCAGGACTATCGGTTTCTGTTCAATAACGGTAAGAGGAGAAAAGATATTGCACCAAAAACCACAATCATTAAGGTTTGGGCTATCCACATAATCCATCCAAAAGCGTCTCCCGAAACTGCACTGATGCCGAAAACGGCCAAAGCCTTACTTACCAATATGGGATATAACCCTACACCGCCGTTTGTAACCATCATGGCTATTGCACCTGCCACAAAAGCCACCAAGAGTTGGTTAAGTGTTAGGCCGGCCGTTTCAGGTATAGTAAATTTTATGACCCAAAACATGCCAATGTAACAAGCCCAGATGAATAGGGTATGAAATACAAACATCCATTTATTTTTCATTTTAAAAATGCTCAAGAGACCATCCATAAGTCCGTTCACAACATGCTTAATTTTTATTGCAATTTTGTGATTTGACTTTTTAATGAAAATGTAGAAGAAAAAAAGTCCAATTAAACCAATGCCTCCCAATATCAGAAGGCTATTGGGGTTAAAACCACCTTCCTCTAAAAAACCGAGTATCACCTCAGTTTGAAGAAATAGCGTGATGGCTATAATGGAGAAAAGCATAAGAACGTCTATTACACGTTCCGTCACAATGGTACCGAGACCTTTTTCGAAAGGAACCCCTTCGTAAGTCGCTAAAGCCGTTGGTCTTAATATTTCTCCCATTCTTGGTATTCCTAAATTCGCGAAATAGGACATAAGAATAATAAGTACGTTATTTGAAAGTCTGGGTTCATATCCCAATGGTTCTAGTAAATAGTTCCAACGGATGGCTCTGGATACGTGACCCAGTATACCCAACAGAAGGGAAATGCTGACCCAAAACAAATCAGCTTCTTTAATGTAGTATAGGATTTGTTGACGATCTTCTGGCAACGTAGAACTGTACCAGTACCAAACTAAAAATACTCCCAAGGCGATTGGGAGTATTGTTTTGAGTATCTTTTTTATTCTTTGATTCAAAATCAGTTTAAAAGATTGTTCTCTTCATTTGGGAACACTAAGGAGGGATTGAATTTTTTAGCTTCCTCTAAATCCATTCTAGCATATGTTATCAAAATAAGGATATCTCCCACCGCTACTTTTCTGGAGGCGGCACCGTTTAAAGTTATTTCACCGCTACCGCGTTGCCCGGGAATGGCGTATGTCTCTAAACGTTCCCCGTTGTTATTGTTTACGATTTGTACTTTTTCACCTTGTATGATGTTAGCGGCATCCATTAAATCTTCATCTATGGTAATGCTGCCTATATAGTCTAGGTCTGCACCGGTAACCTTAACACGGTGTATTTTAGATTTTACAACTTCAATTTGCATGGGACAAAATTAGTTAATTCAGGGCTATATTATCAATCAGCCTAATGCTGTTCGCGTAAACGGCGATAAAGCCCCTGTATTTTATGTTTTCAATTTTTCTTTTGGCAGGGGTCAGCGTTTCTACGTCCGCAATCTCAAAATATTCCATCTTAAAATCGGGATGATTTTCAAATTCGTTGTCCACCCATTCCTTTGTATTATGAACACTTTCCGTGCCAAATTTTTGTTTGGCAGCCACAAGCGTATCATATATAAAACCTGCTTTTAGTCGTAACGAAGGGTCCAACCTTTCATTTCTTGAACTCATGGCCAATCCGTTGCTTTCGCGTACTATGGGACATCCAATAATTTTGACCGGCAGCTTTAAGATTTCGGTCATCTTTTGGATAATTCTGAGTTGCTGAAAGTCTTTTTCCCCAAAATAGGCTACATCTGGTCTAATTAAGGAAAATAACGTTTCAATTATGGTGCCTACCCCATTAAAATGATTGTCCCTAAATTCTCCCTCCATTACCTTGTCCAAGCCGTGGAAATCATATTTTTTTGGGATTACATTTGACTGATACATTTCAGAAGTAGTAGGAACGAATACCATAATATTTGGCGAAACATCAGCTATAAGCCTCAAATCGTCATGAAGCGCGGTCGGGTATTTTTGAAGGTCTTCTTCGTTGTCGAATTGTGTTGGATTAACGAAAATCGTTACTATAACAGTTTTGTTCTCCGCAACAGCTTTTTTAATCAATGAAGCATGCCCGCTGTGAAGAGCTCCCATAGTAGGTACTAGACCTATCTTTGAATTGGGGGCAAGGTTGGAACGTATTTCCTGAAGTTCTTTTTTAGTTCGTATGGGTAGCATCAAAAATCGTAATTAGCGAGCAAACTTACTATAAATACTGCTAATCTCTATATTTTTTGTAATTTTGCACCTGCGTTTCTGCGAAAAACAAAAAAGAGCTTTTATGAATGGTAAAAAGATATTGTTTGTATCTTCTGAATTAGTACCCTACCTCCCCGAAAACGAAGTTTCCTTAATGTCATACGAGGCTCCTAGAATGGTCAACAGCAATGGTGGCCAGATTAGGATCTTTATGCCAAGGTACGGTAATATTAATGAAAGAAGACATCAATTACATGAGGTAATAAGGCTGTCCGGTATGAATTTGGTCATTAATGATATGGATATGCCATTAATCATTAAGGTGGCATCTATACCTAGAGAGCGTATACAAGTCTATTTTATAGATAACGAAGAGTACTTTAAGCGTAAAGCAACTTTTACCGATAAGCAGGGAAATCTATTTCCAGACAATGATCATCGTGCTATATTTTTCGCAAAGGGAGTAATGGAAACGGTGAAAAAACTGAATTGGTCACCGGATATTATCCACGTCCATGGTTGGATGGCTAGTTTGTTACCACTTTACCTGAAAAAATATTATGCGGATGAACCTCTTTTCTCAGAAAGTAAAATCGTCCTATCCGTATATGGTAAAACCTTTGAAGGTTCATTGGATAAGGATATGATTAAAAAAATAGCTTTTGATGGAATCCCGGAAGAGGAAATAGAAGCGCTTAGTGATCCCACCTATAATAATTTGTTAAAGGTAGCCGTAGATTATTCCGATGCAGTTATTTTAGCCTCGGAAGATATTCCAGAAGAGTTAAATACCCACATTGCCAACCTTAAAAAACCAGTGTTGCCGTACGTTCCCATTCAAGAATTTGAAGAAGCTTACGCCAATTTTTATAACACAGAAGTTTTAAAATAACCTGAATGAACTTTTTTAAGAAATGCCCTTTTCCCATCGTATTGGGTGTCGCTTCGGTTTTGGCTTTTTTTGTTTCTTGCGAGGATGAATTAACTACTATAGGTTCTGGAGTTGTTGGGAGCGAGCCCTTCATTACAGGAAGTGAAACCTTTGATGTATTTGCTTTTAATAAAAATATTGAAGCAGTACGCACTAATAAGTTGCCCATATATCAACTTGGTACTTTCAATGACCCCATTTACGGCAGAACGGAGTACTTCGTTAATTCCCAGTTACAGTTGGCAACCAGTAACCCTAGATTTGGTGCTTTAACCCAAAGTGTGGAGGATGATGCTGAAACTGATGATGTTATTACGACTATTGATGAGGAAGAGACGGTAAAAGAGGTAATCCTTTACATTCCGTATTTAACTAAAGATGGATCTAGAGATGCTGATTTAGATGGGGTAGACGACGAGTTTGATTCGGAACCGAATGATTCCAGTAACGATAGCGATGATGATGGTCAAACGAACAATCAGGAAAGATTGGCCAATACAGATCCATTGGACAGCGATAGTGTAGATGCTGATGGTGATGGACTGAACGATACTGATGGTGCAATCATTTTTGCCAATAATTTTGCGAAAAAGGTAGATTTGGATAGTATTTATGGTAATCGGGACATTCCCTTTACCTTTAAAGTAGAACGTTCTACATTCTTTTTAAGAGACTTAGACCCAAACACCAATTTTCAGGAAGCACAACAATATTTTTCTTCTCAAGAATTTGCGCCGGAATTTATAGCGGAAACCTTGTTTGAAGGTGAGATTACCATAAGTGACGAAGAAATTCTAATTCCTAGAGAAGATGATGAATCTACAGAAGATGTGGATGAATCAAATACTTTTACGAAATTGCCTCCGGGTATAAGGGTGGCTTTAGACGCTGATTTTTTTCAGGAGAATATTTTGAATAAGGAAGGGAGTTCGGATCTTTTAAGTTCGGCAAATTTTAATGAATTCCTTCGCGGACTGCATTTCACGATTACTACAGCGGAGGGAGAGGAGATGTTGATTCTTTTTGATTTAAAGGATGCTAACATTACACTTACGTACACTTATCAAAGCTATAAAAATAATAGCACCCCTGAAGATACTTCAGATGATACAGTAGAAACAGAGGAATCAGAATTTGTTATCTCATTTCTAAGACAGGCTCCGTCCGGATCCGTAACGGGCAATGCTGTGAATACCATAATAAATGAGTCATACCCATCTGAAATAACAAGTTCATTGAATACAGGAGAGAATGCTTCTCGAATTTACTTAAAGGGTGGTCCGGGTATTTTTACAGAGATAAATCTCTTCGAGAGCGATAATGGCAGGGACGTCATTCAAGAAATAGAGGCAAATAATTGGATTTTGAATGAGGCTAATCTAGTTTTTCATGTAGATAGGGAACAATTGGATTTATTGGGTGTTGAGAACGAACCGCCAAGATTGTATCTGTACAACGCAGAAACGAACAGTCCAATTTTTAATACGCTTACCGAGCAGAATGTCGCCCAATCGTTATTCGGCTTGTTTCTTAATTACGATGGTATTATTGAAAGAGACGAAGACGGAGATGGTATAAGATATACCGTGCGTATTACGGAATACATCAGTAACCTCATTTATAGAGAAACAGAAAATCCTACCTTGGGATTAGTGCTTACGACAAATATCGAAAATATTGGTGTAGCCAACTCCATGTTAGCGTCTGGAGATGAACAAGATGTTCCAACTACAGCAAACGTTACGCCATTAGGTACTGTGCTTTATGGTCCTAATATTTCTCCTAGTGACCCAAATTATAATAAAAGGTTGCGTTTGGAAATTTTTTATACCAGCACAGACTAATAGCATTTTTTCTCCCCCGTTTTTATTTGCAAAAAATTTTGATGCATATGTATCATTTCATAGAATTTAACCGTTCTATAACCGAAAAGGGAAATTCTTAATACGAGTTGAATTACATTTGTATAAGAATTTAGAATTACTAAATCATTCATTTTTAGAGTTATGTGTGGAATTGTAGGATATATTGGTCATAGAGATGCTTACCCGATTGTAATAAAAGGTTTACAGCGTTTGGAGTACAGAGGATATGATAGTGCCGGGGTGGCCCTTTACGATGGTAACAATATCAATCTAGCCAAGACAAAAGGAAAGGTCGAGGATTTAAAAAAGAAATCCATAGAAACAATTTCGCTCGAGGGAACTTTAGGCATTGGTCATACGAGATGGGCCACACACGGAGTTCCAAATGATGTCAATTCACATCCGCATTATTCCAATTCCGGAGATCTTGTCATTATTCATAATGGTATTATTGAGAATTATGAATCCATTAAAAAAGAATTGTCAAAAAGGGGTTACACGTTTAATTCGGATACGGACACGGAGGTTTTAGTCAATTTAATTGAAGAAGTTAAGAAGACCGAAGGCGTAAAATTAGGACAAGCTGTTCAAATTGCTTTGAATCAAGTAGTTGGTGCATATGCAATTGCTGTTTTTGATAAGAAAAAGCCGGATGAAATTGTGGTAGCCAAATTAGGTAGTCCACTGGCCATCGGAATTGGAGAAAACGAGTTTTTCATAGCTTCCGATGCTTCCCCTTTTATAGAATTTACCAACAATGCCGTTTATCTTGAAGATGAGGAAATGGCAATTATCCGCTTAGGAAAGGAAATTAAACTGAGAAAGATCAAGGACGATGCTGTGGCATACCCTAGGATTCTGGAATTACAAATGAATCTGGAAGAAATTGAGAAAGGTGGTTATGACCACTTTATGCTGAAAGAGATTTACGAGCAACCGAGAGCTATAAAAGATACTTATCGTGGTAGGTTACTTGCAGACCAAGGATTAATTCGCATGGCTGGGATAGACCAGAACATGGAGAAATTCTTAAATGCAAACAGAATTATTATTGTGGCCTGCGGCACCTCTTGGCATGCTGGGCTCGTAGCAGAGTATATTTTTGAGGACTTAGCACGAATTCCCGTTGAGGTAGAATACGCATCCGAATTTAGGTATAGAAATCCAGTTATTACAGATAAGGATGTGCTTATTGCCATTTCGCAGTCTGGTGAAACCGCGGATACGCTTGCTGCTATCAAATTGGCCAAGGAGAAAGAAGCTTTTGTTTTTGGCGTATGTAATGTAGTAGGGTCATCAATAGCTAGGGAAACCGATGCAGGTGCATACACCCATGCCGGTCCTGAAATTGGTGTTGCCTCTACAAAAGCATTTACCACCCAAATTACGGTATTAACTTTAATAGCACTTAAATTGGCGAAGGCCAAAGGAGTGTTTTCTGAATCTAGGTATCATGAGTATTTAACAGAGTTGGAAACCATTCCCGCTAAAGTGGAAAAAGCGTTGGAGTCCAATCCTTTAATAGAAATCATATCAGACGTTTATAAGGATTCAACCAATTGTTTGTACCTGGGACGTGGTTATAATTTCCCTGTAGCCTTAGAAGGCGCACTTAAATTGAAGGAAATAAGCTATATACATGCAGAAGGCTACCCTGCTGCGGAAATGAAACATGGCCCAATTGCGCTAATAGATGAGCACATGCCGGTTTTTGTCATTGCCACTAAAAAAGGACACTATGAAAAAGTAGTAAGCAATATTCAAGAAATAAAGTCAAGGAAGGGCAAGATCATTGCGATTGTAACGGAAGGGGACGAACAAGTCACGGAACTGGCAGATCATGTTATTGAAGTTCCTGAAACATTGGAAAGCCTCACTCCCTTATTAACAACCATTCCATTGCAATTACTGTCTTATCATATTGCGGTAATGAGGGGTTGTAATGTGGATCAGCCACGTAACTTAGCAAAATCCGTTACGGTCGAGTAACTGGTTAAACATAGATGTAAAAAGGGCGTATCATTTTTGATACGCCCTTTTTTTGCATATCCGCAGTATTCAATATATCATTTTATCAAATTAATACTATGCATGCATAATTTTTTTCATTTTATTATTTTCGATATGAAATAATCTGTATCTTGACCCCAAACTAATTTTAACTCAATTTTATAATGAGAACAATACTATTTTTAGCATTGATTTTAGTGGGAACCATAGGTTTTTCCCAGACTACCATCAATGGAACTGTTGTTGACCAGAACAACGAGCCTATCCCCGGGGCCAATATTGTTATTGTTGGCAAAGCTATTGGTACGGTAACCGATTTTGACGGAAACTTCACCTTGCAAACTTCTGAGGAGCCCCCATTTGAATTAAGAATTTCTAGTCTTGGGTACTCGGACGTAACGGAAAATATTACATCCAACAACCAAACCATTACTGTTGTATTAAACGAAACGCAAACCTTCTTGGATGAAGTTGTAATTTCGGCCTCAAGAACTCCTGAACGTATTTTTGAATCTCCAGTTTCCGTGGAGCGTTTTGGCTTAAAAGAAATAAGAAACACGACTGCCGAGTCCTTTTATGGAGGGCTTCAAAATTTAAAGGGTGTAGATATTAACACCAACAGTTTAACCTTTCAATCCGTAAACACAAGAGGTTTTGCAACGTTTGCCAATACTCGCTTTTTGCAATTGGTAGACGGAATGGATAATACTGCGCCAGGTTTAAATTTTGTTCTAGGAAATTTAGTTGGTATGAACGAATTGGATGTGCAAAGTGTTGAGATTCTTCCAGGCGCATCTTCGGCATTATATGGAGCAGGTGCTTTTAATGGTATTCTGTTTATGCGCAGTAAGAGTCCGTTTGATTTTCAAGGAATAAGCGCTTACGTGAAAACTGGACTTACCTCTCAAGAAGCTGCTGGAGATAATAACTACTATGATGTGGGAATACGTGCCGCCCATGCCTTTAGTGATAAGTTGGCAGCTAAGGTTAGTTTTTCAATTTTAGAAGGAGAGGATTGGCATGCCAATAGAACTGATGATTTGGGCAATCCTGGAGCTGACAGAACTAATCCTGCTTATAATGGTTTGAACGTCTATGGTGATGAAGTAGGTACTTTATTGAACTTTGATGCAGCCGCCGGCCTGCCTACGGGTACGGTAGGCTCTGCATTTGTTACGAGAACCGGTTATAATGAGACCGATTTAGCGAATTATAATGCCCAAAGCATTAAAGCCGACTGGTCATTGAATTACCGACCTTTTGGGAATGATTTGGAATTAATTTACAATGGTCGTATTGGCCGTGGAACCACCATTTATCAGGGAGCAAATCGATATTCGGTAACAGGCTTTAAAATGCAACAGCATAAGGTGGAGCTAAAGAATGATAACTTTTTTATAAGGGGTTATATAGTTGCAGAAAACTCTGGTGATGCATATGATACTCGTTTTGCTGGTATCAATGTGAATAGACGGTGGAAAGGTGATAGGGAATGGTTTACAGATTACGCTACCACCTTTATTGGTGCCAGATTGGGTGTGGGTACAGGTGTTCAGGCAACGGAAGAACAAGCACATGCCGCAGCCAGGGCAGCAGCGGATACGGGAAGGTTAGTACCGGGAACTCCAGCTTTTCAATCTGCTTTCAATTCAGTGATTAGCGATGGAGACTTTGAAACTGGGGCGAAATTCATTGATAATACGAAGTTTCGACATGTAAACGGAAACTATAATATTGCCCATCTAATAGATAATTGGGCAGATATCCAAATTGGAGGTTCCTTTAGGGAATACGAGTTGAATTCTGCCGGTACCATATTTACTGATATTGACGGTCCCATTACTTATAATGAATATGGCGGCTATTTGCAATTTCAGAAGAAACTGGTGGACGATAGGTTGAAATTGACTTTATCTGGAAGATATGATAAAAACGAATTTTTTGATGGTTTCTTCTCACCAAGAGCAGGTGTAGCAGTTACTATAGGAGAAAATAGAAACCACAATATACGGGCATCCGTTCAACAAGGTTTTAGAAATCCTACTACACAAGATTTATTTATTGGTTTGAATGTTGGAAATGCGATATTGGTAGGTTCAGCACCGGATAATTTAGATAGAGATGTAAGGACTTTCGATGTAAGTGAACCAGGACAGGCTTTTACGGGCTCTGAAACAGTTGACGTCGTGGGTAGAGCAGCTTATGAAAATGCATTTTCATTGGTTTCTGTACAAGCCGGTGCCCCAACAGCGGTAAACACTCCATTGATACAGCCTGAAGAAATAACCGCTTTTGAAGTAGGTTATAGATCACAATTGGGCAAGTTTACGATTGATGCTAGTGGATACTATAATATTTACAATAACTTCATCTCTCAAACGCAAGTATTGGTACCATTATATGGAGAAGCAGGGGATGGAGGATTATCTTTATTGGCTTTACAGAATGATGATTTTGAAGTTTATCAAGTATATACCAATTCTCAAGAAGAAATAACTTCTTATGGGGGTACTTTTGGAATCGACACTAAACTGGCAGGTTTTGATCTTGGCGCAAATTATACATATACGGTTCTTGAAGATGCTGAAGATTTGAGAGCTCGAGGTGTAAGAGTTAATTTCAATTCCCCAGAGCACAAGGTGAAGTTGTCCTTTGGAAAGACGGACTTATTTAAAAACTTTGGATTTGGTGTAAATTGGAGGTGGAGTGATAGCTTCTTTTGGGAAGCTTCTTTTGCTGATGGTGACGTGCCGGCTTATTCCGTATTGGACGCGCAGATAAACTATTCTGTCCCAAAGATTAAATCAGTCTTCAAGGCAGGTGGTTCAAACCTCTTGGCAGATGAATATTTTCAAGCTGTAGGTTCTGGTTTAATAGGCTCCATATATTATCTTTCATGGACCATTAATCCGTAGAAGATTGACATAACAAAGTATAAAAGGCGCCTTTAACGGGCGCTTTTTTTGTATCAAAAAAAGAGTGGCAAAGTAGTTTCCATTTTAGCTTGAATAGTATATCTTTGCAGCCGGAAAATGACGGCATTTTCTAGCTTATTTTAAACGTAATACATAAACAAAAGAGTAATGTCAAAAGTTACAGGTAAAGTTTCGCAAATCATTGGGCCAGTGGTTGATGTAGAATTTCAATCAGGGGCAGATCTTCCTCAAATATATGATTCTTTAGAAATAACCAATAAGGATAAATCCAAATTGGTATTGGAGGTTCAATCACACGTTGGGGAAAATACTGTAAGAACTATCTCTATGGATTCCACGGATGGTTTAAGTAGAGGAACAGATGTGGTCGCTACAGGAGCTGCGATTCAAATGCCGGTAGGAGATGATGTTTACGGACGTTTGTTTAATGTAATTGGTGATGCCATTGATGGTTTAGGTAATTTACCCAAGGCCGGTAAAGATGGTTTGCCTATACACCGTGAAGCACCAAAATTTGAAGATCTCTCGACTTCTACGGAAGTTTTATTCACAGGTATTAAAGTAATCGACTTGATTGAGCCTTATGCAAAAGGTGGTAAAATTGGATTGTTCGGTGGTGCCGGTGTAGGTAAGACAGTTTTGATTCAGGAATTAATTAATAACATAGCCAAAGGGCATGGTGGTCTTTCGGTATTCGCGGGAGTAGGGGAAAGAACACGTGAAGGGAATGACCTTCTTCGTGAAATGTTGGAGTCCGGTATTATTAAATATGGGGATGAATTCTTGCACTCCATGGAAGATGGTGGATGGGATTTAAGCAAAGTGGACAAAAAGGCAATGAAAGAGTCCAAAGCAACTTTTGTTTTTGGTCAAATGAACGAACCTCCCGGAGCACGTGCTCGTGTAGCACTTTCTGGGTTAACCATTGCGGAATATTTCCGTGATGGGGCAGGTGAAGGTCAAGGAAAGGATGTTTTGTTCTTTGTGGATAATATCTTCCGTTTTACCCAGGCAGGTTCTGAGGTATCAGCACTGCTTGGACGTATGCCTTCTGCGGTAGGTTATCAACCAACCCTGGCTACGGAGATGGGTGCCATGCAAGAGCGTATTACTTCAACTAAAAGAGGTTCCATTACATCTGTACAGGCGGTTTATGTACCTGCGGATGATTTAACCGATCCAGCTCCGGCAACAACTTTTGCACACTTGGATGCGACAACGGTACTTTCCCGTAAAATTGCGGAGTTGGGTATTTACCCAGCGGTTGATCCATTGGATTCTACATCAAGAATTTTGACCGCGGAGATTCTAGGGAAAGATCACTACGCTTGTGCGCAACGTGTAAAAGAGCTATTACAACGATATAAGGAGTTACAGGATATTATCGCCATCCTTGGTATGGAGGAACTTTCAGAAGAGGATAAATTGGCCGTAGGTAGGGCAAGACGTGTACAACGTTTCCTATCGCAGCCATTCCACGTGGCTGAGCAGTTTACGGGAATCCCAGGAGTTTTGGTAGATATCAAGGAAACCATTAAAGGATTTAATATGATTATGGATGGTGAGTTGGATCACCTTCCTGAATCTGCTTTTAACCTTAAAGGGACTATTGAAGAGGCTATAGAGGCTGGTGAGAAAATGCTTGCGGAAGCTTAAATTAATTGTTAGTTGTGGGTTGATTGATGTTCGTATATTATAGAACAATCAACTAACAACAATCAACGAACGACTAGAAAATATGTACTTAGAAATCGTATCACCAGAAGCTACCCTATTCGCAGGTGAAGTTACTTCGGTAACAGTTCCGGGAATCAATGGGGAATTTCAGATGTTGAAAGATCACGCACCTATAGTTTCTTTGTTACAAAAAGGAAATGTTAAGGTAGAAGGAAATATTACCATAGACGAAGCCCATGAGAACAAATTTTCTAAAGATGCTTCCGGGAAAACCATTCTAGCTATCACCAGTGGAACTATAGAGCTTAAGGATAACAAAGTAATAGTTTTAGCGGATTAAAGCGCAAAATATATTTAATGGAAAGCCATGTTTAACGTGGCTTTTTTATGGGCAATATTCAAGAATATCTGCGGGTTGACAAGCTAACGCTTTGCATATAGCTTCCAATGTAGAAAAACGAATTGCCCTAGCTTTCCCTGATTTTAAAATGGAAAGATTTGCTTCGGTAATACCAATAATCTCAGCGAGTTCCTTACTCTTTATGTTGCGATTCGCCAGTACCTTATCTAGATGAACAATAATCGCCATACCTATATTGTTAGGTCGTTTTCGGATTTTAACAGATAGCCCTTTTGAACAAGTTCAGACTGTAAAGAAAGAATCTGGGATATTATGAATAGTGGAATACATATAAAACAAATTTTAGCAATGATTTGACCAAAAAGATATCCAGTGTTGTGTAAAGGACCTTTCCTAAAGCCACTTTCCTGAATCAGCATTTCAGAAGTGTCCAATGATGAAATTGAATATAATTCTAAGAAAAGTTTTAATACACCAATTAAAATTGTAAAGAAAAGAATACCATTTGCTATCCTTTTTAGTTGTACTCCGTTTTTTGCACTAAAAAAAAGGTCATTATAAAAGTCATTCATGACATCACTAAATTTTTTTAATTGCAATACAATGTAACTGAGCAATAGACAATAGAACAGGGTTAATATTCTAAAAACATTGGGGCTAAATTTATCGGAAATTTCTACTCCAAGTAATTTATAACCCTTTGCTTCCTCTATAAATAAAATTCCATGCCATATTCTCGAAAAAACCATAAGAACTAAAAAGCCTATTAGAACCCAAGTTAAAACTCGAATATTAAAAGAAATACTTTTCATAATCCAATATTAAATTGTTAAATCGTTTTCATTTTGAACCTTCAGTCCTCTTTTGAAAATTACTGCAACAAAGAGTAAAAACACACCGAATATTACACTGAGAATCAAATTATGGATTCCACTCATTATTGAAATATTCAGGATGATGCTTCGTATCAATATATATACGATTGGGAAAACCAGTAAATTGATACTTGCAAGTAGCTTTAAATGGCGAATAGCCGCTGCATTAAAAAGAACTGCCGACTTGAAAGATTTTAAAATCATTGACAAACTGTAGAGAAATCCACCAATGTAAGTTAAAATTAGTGTGATACTTGTTATGATGGAAGTTTTATAATCGCCCTTGATGTCAAAGTAGGAAAACAGAGGAAAAGGAATGGTAAAGCGCCCATTCTTTAGTTCATAATTGCCAAATACAAAGGAAAGTAAAATAAAAAGTGCTAAAACTAAAGAGCTAATGGCTCCTAGCCGAATGATATAGAACAAATAGCTTGAAACTGATTTTGGGCCGAGCATTTTCATGATTAAAATTATTGTTTAACAATAACAAATATAAAATAATTATTGATAAACAATAATAAAATAGTGTTTTTTCAAAATAAGATATGTAACAGTTAATGATTTTCTACAACATCAGAGATTCCAATATAACTTTTAAAGTGGTTGTGCAAATACTTATAAACTATATGTTAATAACTTAAACGTGTAGTTCATCGAAAAAAATATCATTTTCATCGGCAAACTTATTTTTTTAGATACTTTGCGGGCTTAAATTAAATTTGCTGACTTTTTGATATGGTATTGAAGCTTAAAAATGCACTTACAGCATTTTCCCTCCTCTTACTTTGTACTGTTTTTACATCTTGTCAGAAGGATCATGATTTGGTCTCTTCATATGTAATTAAAACCCCACTTCTGAAAGCAGAAGTGCCTGAGGCAAATGAAACCCACGATTACGTAAATAGTGACACAAAAACTATCGCCAAACCATCTGAAGTTTTAAAATAAATTTCAATTACTTACTTCTAAATTTCTATTTTTTTTAGATAAAATTTTATTCTTGGGTAGGTAAGGTAATTATATTCCATTTTCGTCCTATCGATTTATAACTACGCAATAGCTCAAAGCCAACGGCTAGATGGGCATTG
Source organism: Maribacter aestuarii (assembly GCF_027474845.2). Lineage (NCBI taxonomy): Bacteria > Pseudomonadati > Bacteroidota > Flavobacteriia > Flavobacteriales > Flavobacteriaceae > Maribacter > Maribacter aestuarii. The sequence goes on along the minus strand of NZ_CP107031.2, from coordinate 1,434,467 downwards.
AAGGAACGTGTATTCGTGGCATCCACTTCTGTAATTATGGTGGCATAATTGTTTTTGTATTCTCTCTTCATTGTCGCATACAATTCCCTAAAAACTCCTTTTTTGCGATAATTTTTATCCAAACATACTTGTCCCATTACCAAATAGTTTTCAATTTTTAAATTTTCTAACTCTTTGAACATAGGTTTTAAGACAGGAATATCGTCTCCAAAATTAGGATGCATACTTAGCGCATATCCTACTACTTTACCATTAGCCTTTGCAATAATGTGTGGACAAATACTATTCATTTGTTTTAGGATGTCAAAGGAATGCATAACTGTAACAAAACCTTCTTTTTCCCTTTCCTCGCCGGAAATGGTCGTAACCATATTTCTATTTTGAAGTGCTAAAATCTCTTTTAGTTCTTCATCGGTTGCAGCTATGGAGTAGTAGATTTCCATTTACTCTAGCCTTAACCAATCTTCTCGACTCTTCAAAACTTCTGCTGTAGGGTTTTCCCCTTCGCTCTCAAATAAGGAGAGGGTGTACGTGGGATTAGCCGTTAGGATTACTTGCGCTGTCTTCTTCTGGCCAAAGCGCTCAAAATCAATTTTAATTGTATCGCCAACGGAAAATTGTTTAATAACAGCATCGAATTGCTCGGATTTTGGATATGGGTCACCATTTATTGCGGTTATGATATCTCCATTGTCCAACCCGGCGTTATATGCAGGACTATTCATTTTAGGGTTGGAAGAAATTTTGCCATTTCCGTCACCGTCTAGAACTACTGTTACTCCAAAATAAGGCTCGCTTGCATTTTGTATTAAAACAACCCCCACAAATTTCAAAAATCGCTCATAATCGGGCATTTTACTATTGTAAATGTAGTTGTTGAAAAATGCATCCCCGAAATCTTTACCTGCGTACATGTTTAAGGTTCTTTGCAAATCTGCAACCGTATATGGAGTTTCATTTTTTCCATAGGTTTGCCAAACCAGTTTCATGTAATCGTCCAAGTTTAAATCACTTTCCCTTAGGGAGAGATCCAAGGCCAATCCGAGAACGCTTCCATAGGAATAATAGGAGATAAACGTATTCTCCCGGTTAACAGGGTCAACTGAAGTTGCGGCATCTACGAAAGGCGCTTGGTAGCTCATTTCTATTGGGTTGAAAAACTGGCGCGCGGGGGAATTCCAAACATAATTGAAGGTGCCCGATAGTCCTTCTACATACTTTTGGGGAGAAATAAGTCTGGCTCTACATAAAATTAAACCAGTGTAATAACTGGTAAAACCTTCTGCAAACCAAAGCGCCCCACTCATATTGGCTTCTTCAAAATTAAAAGGTTCTAATGATTCCGGACGAATACGCTCTACGTTCCAAGCATGAAAAAACTCATGGGAAACCGTTCCGATATTATTATCCATTCCTCCCTCTGCCAAACTTCTGGTACTGGTTAAAATTGTAGAATTGCGATGTTCCATCCCATCACCCGATGCATTGGGAATATAGCAGGCCAAAAAAGTATATTTACCGTAATCAAATGTTGGCAGTTCGCCATAAACCTCTTTCTCTGCCAAGACCACTTTCTTCACTTTCTCAAAATAAGTATTTAGTTCTTCTTCCGTACCATTATGATGAAGGGCCAATTGTATGGTTTGCCCATCGACCACAAATTCTCGTAGCCCAAAATTACTGACCTCCGTTGGGCTGTCCATAAAGTACTGGAGGTCGGGAGCGGAATAGGTAGTTCCAGAAACTAACGGGAGTTGCGTAGCAACTTTCCAGTCTAAATCTTTCCGGACCTTAAAATCCACTTCTATTTTTCTTTCTGATAAAGAAGGAGCGTACATAAAAGTAGCGGGAATATTCAAATGGGCATGGGTTTCATCTATTTGGGAATAGGTGCCATCTCCTCTATTTGCAAATAAGGTATAGGAAATATTTACTTCTCCATCATGACCTAGGATTTGCCATTGATATGGATCTGGACGTACCACATTTAACTGGTTTCCATTACCATCGGTTGCTTTAAAATTATAGACGTTCTTAGCAAATTCATGAAGGGCGTAGCGCCCTGGTGAAGTCCTACTCATTCTTACGGCGAACGTGTCTTTCTCAATATTCGAAAACTTAGCCGTAATTCCCGCTTCATGGTGAATTGCATTTTCAAACGATATGGTATAGGAATTTACCTGCCCGAAAGATGACCAACTCACTAAGAAAAGAAAAGGCAAGAATTGAAATATTTTCATGAATATTATTTTAAATCTTGGCACTAAATATATGGAAATAAGAGGCAAAATTCTGACCATATTTTTATAATTACGATTAAAAAAAAGCAATCGTTATGCTTTTGCACATCTATATATTTAGTCCCTATCCTTGGAGAACGATAAAAATTATGTTATTGGCGACACCATTTTTTTTGAATAGGATTTTAGCAGGTATTTGGATGAGGATGGTTTTAGAAATAAATTGGATGTATTTGAAACTACCTTTGCATTATCTTTTCATTACCCAATGGTATTGGAGAAGTTTTCTCCTCAATCCAATGGATACGCCCAAATAAAAGTTGCGAACAATTTAATTGTGGAAGAAAAAGGAATGCTGGTAGATGATTTTAATACCTTATGTGCGTTATTTAATGAAAAGCAAGATTTGTACGAGTCTAGAATCGGGATTATTTTGGCAGAAACGGGGAATTTCAGATTTTCCTTTGATTTTTTTTTCACTCTATCCGCAATAAAATGGCCATAGAATTGGTCTTTTCATCACACATAATTTCACTAATTTTAGTGTGGAGGATTTTGAATTCGAAGTAATCCAATAAAACGAAATTCCCTATAGATTTTTTCCTTAAACATGCTACATTTGATGGCATGCTAGATTTCCCAAAAAGACTAAAACAAAAATTGGAGGAAAGGGTTAAAGAAGATTCACTCCGTGTGCTCGACTATGAGCAAGGATTAGTGGATTTCACTTCCAACGACTATCTGGGACTTGCCAAAGATGAAACACTATTTTCCAAGACCTTTCAGCTCTTACTAACCAAGAACATTGCGGAAAATGGCGCTACAGGTTCACGATTGTTAACGGGTAATCACTCGCTGTATGAAACGCTAGAATCCCTTCTAAGTAGTTTTCATATGGCCGAAAGTGCCTTGGTGTTCAATTCCGGATACGATGCGAACATCGGATTCTTTAGTTCAGTGCCGCTAAGGGGAGATTTAATATTTTACGATGAACTCGTTCATGCCAGTATTAGGGATGGTATGGCCATGAGCAATGCCAAGAGTTATAAATTCCCGCATAACGATATTACTGGTTTACAAGAAAAGATTAGTGCGGTATTAAAAGGTAGTAAACCGGAAAAGGATGCGGAAATTTATATTGTTACGGAGTCTGTTTTTTCAATGGATGGGGATTCCCCGGATTTAAAGGCGCTTGCTCAATTTTGCACTAATAACAAGTACAGGTTGATTGTGGATGAAGCGCATGCCGTAGGTATTTTTGGAAAAAATGGAGAAGGCTTAGTACAGGAATTGAAGCTTCAGGGGAACGTATTTGCCAGAATTGTCACTTTTGGAAAGGCGCTAGGTGCCCACGGAGCTGCAATATTGGGTCCGTCCTCACTTACAGCATATCTTCTCAATTTTGCGAGAAGCTTTATTTATAGCACAGGGCTATCACCTCACTGCATTGCCACAGTAATTTCTTCATATGAATACCTAAAGGATGATTCACAAGAAGAACGTCAAAGGCTAAAGAGAAATATCAATTTTTTTAAGGAAAAAGCTGTAAAATTAAACTTGCAGGAGCATTTTGTGGTTAGCAATTCTGCCATTCACTCCTATATCATTAGTGATAACACTAGGGTAAAATCGGTTTCAAAAAAACTCAAGGACAAGGGGTTCAACGTTAAGGCTATCCTTTACCCGACCGTACCGTTAGGACAAGAGCGGTTAAGATTTTGCATACATAGCACCAATTCCGAAGAGGAGATTGGACTGGTGTTAGAATTATTGTCCAACTATCTTTAGGCCTATGGAAGAGAAATTTTATCTTTTGGCATCATTCGAATATGCTGCCGACGTACAGATAATAAAAGGAAAGTTGGAGTCCGAAGGAATCCCAGTATTTCTAAGGGATGAGAATACCCTAAATTCAGACCCCCTAATCAGCAACGCTATCGGAGGGGTCAAGTTGCAGGTATATTCACGGGATAAGGAAAGGGCCTTGGAGATTTATAATGAAGTAAGAGCCTATGCCTTGGACGAAAAGGGGGAACCAATTGTTTGTCCTAATTGTAAAGCAAGTAAATCCGAGGTTTATTATAGCAGGAAAGGAATTTTTTATAAACTTTTTCCATTTTTTGAAAAAAGAAAATATAAGTGCCTAAATTGTGGCATAATTACAAATCCGAGTAACTAATGCAGAAAATATTCGTCACTGGTATATCCACAGGAGTAGGAAAAACAATTGCCTCCGCCATAATTACGGAAGCTTTGGAGGGGGATTATTGGAAACCTGTTCAGGCCGGTGATTTGGACAATACGGACAGTCATAAGGTTGCTGAATTAATCTCCAATACCAAAACAAAAATCCATCCTAGTAGTTATGAGTTGAAAAGCCCTATGAGCCCGCATGCCGCGGCGGAGATTGATGGTGTTCGAATAGATCGTTTTCATATTAACGAACCGGAAACGGATAATCATCTTATTATCGAAGGGGCCGGTGGTTTGTTAGTGCCGCTAAACGAGGAAGATACAATGTTCGATATTATAATGCCGGATTATAAAGTAATCGTGGTTTCAAGACATTATTTGGGTAGCATAAACCATTCGTTATTAACCATAAGCTGGTTACAAAAAAAGGGGTACGAAGTTTTTGTTCTATTTAGCGGCAATGCAAATCCGCATACAGAAAATATAATTTTGCACAAAACAGGGGTTTCATTGATTGGTAGGATAGAAGAGGAGCCTCATTTTGACAAGACGGTGATAAAAAGATATGCCGAAAAGTTCAAACATATCTTAGAGACCCTCTAAGCGTTGCAGTATTTCGGCCTTTTCCACAGTGGCATGTACTCTATAATGCTTGGTTAGGAAAGCATCAATATATTCATTTTCTTCCTCTTCTTTTTTATCAAAAACACGCCTATCTTTCCTGACAACTATCGTTTTAGGGCGTAGTTCTTCCATGATATAGCGCAACTCTTGAATGGAATTTTCCCTAGGGTTATCAAAAAAGGGAAAGAGTTCATCCCTACAAATATTACTGGGATGGGTAGATGCTTTAGTAGGAGGTAGGCAATTTAGATTCCAGTATCCGATATGATAGCCTAAAAATAGGATGTTCTTTTTCTCTAAACCGTTATTAGCGATATACTGCGGAACAGTGAACCCTTCTCCATTGAAAAAAGTACCTTTTTGAATCTTGCTTTGAACAATATTTACATATTCCAGATAGCTTTCTATGGGAATTAAAAGCAATATAAATAAGATTGTTCGTGAAACCTTAAAGCTGTATACGGTTATTATGGCTTGAACAACTACCGCTATAAAGACAACTAGCATTGGATATATCTGAATCAAGTAATGCCCATTAACTCTCCCGCCTTTCAAAAACGATAGCAAAACTCCAAAAATGGCGACTGTTAGGAGTATAACAGTCCTATTTTTAAAATTCATCCAACCTTTTTTCCATGATAAGAACAAAAAACCTCCAACCACTAAAAAAGTTGGGGCCAGTTTAAAAAAGGAAAAGCGTCTGGCTTCCGTATATTTCAATGGCGCAAGAATTACGGACTTCCACCAGACCGTAAGTTCGCCTGCATTGTAATAGGGAAAAATGGTCAAGAGAATTACCGTACAGATACCGATCCCGAACAGAAATAGATTCCAAACGGATTTTATTTTCTTACTTTTAAATAATTCGTAACACAAGAAAAGGCCGAGGATTAGAATGGGATAGGCCATGTTCAATTTTACCATAACAGTTATTCCCATAAGGATGCCGGATGCCAAAAACCAATAATTCTTTTTTTGCTTATTAATAAATAAAGTCCTGGAACAAAGGCAGCCATACAAATGTGTTCGGACATGACCCCTTGCAAACTTCCAAATAAGCTCAATAAAAGCACACAACAAACAGAGGCCCAATAGGCAACTTTTTTAGTAGTAATGTGTACAGCAATTTTAAAAGTGAAAAAAGCTGTAATCACAACCAAAACAGCACCAAAAAAACGGATGGCCAAGAAGCTTTTTCCAAAAATGGAAATGATAGCTGCGAAAAAAGCGAATGTGAGCGGTGGCTTTAAGTCCCAAAGCTCCAAGTAGGGCAATTGCCCATCTACCCAGGATTGGCCCAAAAGGATAAAGGTGCTTTCATCACGATCTATATAATCTCTGAAGAAAAATGGGAATCGAATAAATAACGTAATAAGAAATAAAGAAAAGAATACCGAATTCTCATTCAAATATTTGACACGAATTGACACCTGTTTTTTGAGCTTATTGAACATGAATAAAATTACTTGGGTATTTATTAATGAACTCTCTTATTTTCAGTTTTCAACAGCGAACCAACTACCTGCTCAGAACTAAAATTTCCCCATCTTTGCAAGATAGATAAATTGAGGACTTTTTGGATTCTATGAAAATGCAAAATCTATCACAACGGGATAAAAAACACCTGTGGCATCCGCTAACACAGCATAAGACGTCATCACTTCCGGTTGGTATTGTCAAAGCCAAGGGGGCGTTGTTATGGGATGATAAAGGGAATGAATACATAGACGGAATCGCCTCATGGTACACCACTATGTATGGACATTGTAATGAGACAATTACAAAAGCTGTAACCAAGCAAATGCAGCATTTGGATTTTGTCATGTTCAGTGGTTTCACACATGAACCGGCCGTAACATTAGCAGAGCGCCTCATACATATCTTACCGAACAATCAAGAAAAGATATTCTTTAACGATAATGGTTCTACTGCGGTAGAAGCTGCCATTAAAATGGCATTACAGTACCATCATAATAAGGGAGATAAACGAGATACCATAATTGCCTTTGAAGATGGATTTCATGGGGATACTTTTGGTGCTATGAGCGCCTCCGGTCTCTCATCGTATAACGGTCCATTCGAAGAATTTCTATTGAAGGTAAAACGTATTCCACCCCCGCAGGAAGATAACATAGAAGATGTTTTAGCACAGTTGGAGAATATTGTTCAACATCATAATTGTGCAGCGTTCATCTTTGAACCGTTGGTTCAAGGGGCGGCCGGTATGAAATTCCATTCCGCCAAAGGGCTTAACACGTCAATCAAAAGATGTCAAGAGTTGGATATCTTATGTATCGCTGATGAGATTATGACCGGTTTTGGTAAAACAGGAGCGAATTTCGCTTCGGAGAATTTGGAAAACAAACCAGATATCATGTGTTTGAGTAAGGCTTTGACCGCAGGAATGTTCCCGCTTAGTGTCACCAGTTGTACTCAAAAAGTTTTTGATGCTTTTTTGAGCGATGAGGTTCACAAAGGCTTTTTCCACGCCCATACGTTTAGTGGGCATCCACTGGGTTGTGCTGCGGCGTTGGCAGGTATGGAACTTTTAGAATCCGATGTAATCCTAGAGAGAAGGGCTTATATTACGCAAGCACATAAAGATTTTATTGCTAATATACAGCATCACCCTAAAATAAAAGAGGTACGTTCCATGGGCGTAATTCTTGCGCTGGATTTGAATATTGAAATGGAGCGCTATGGTAATTTAAGGGATAAATTGTATCAATTCTTCATGGAAAGGGGAGTCATCCTGCGTCCCTTAGGGAATACCATTTACGTACTTCCGCCTTATGTCATTACAAATGGGGAATTACAGAAAATATATAATACTATAACCGAACTGCTGGAAACTGTCTAAATCTATTTTGAACGATAAAATTTCCATTACCGCAATTGCTTCCATATCCGCCTTGGGTGATTCATCCAGTGATACCTGGAGAGGTTATGGCCGAGATGGACATTGCTTCGAAGAACAGGATTTCGATAATCAAAGGACTTGGATAGCACCACTTTCTCCAACTTTAAAACAGGAAATCCAACAGTTAAAGGGGTCGAATTCCAAATATAAAAATTTAGATGACACCGTGCTTTATGCTATCTGGGTCTCAAGAGCCGTCATAGGAAAAGCTGGCTGGAGGGCAGCGGATAATTTTGGAATCAATATAGGCTCTTCGAGAGGAGCCACCCAATTGTTCGAAAAGTATCACGAGGACTATCTGCAACACAAAAAGACAGCTACCCTTACCTCTCCTACCTCCACATTGGGAAATATAGCATCTTGGGTAGGGCATGATTTACAAACGCAGGGGCCCGATATCTCACATTCCATTACCTGTTCTACGGCGTTGCATTCCATGCTGAACGGAATTGCTTGGTTAAAAAGTGGCATGGCCAACAGATTCCTGGTAGGTGGAAGCGAAGCGCCATTAACTCCGTTTACTATCGCCCAGATGAAGGCTTTAAAAATTTATGCTCCTATGACTTCGACCCCGCTCAGTCAACATGATGATATGGTAGCTGAGCAAAGTCGAAGCTATCCGTGCCGTGCTTTGGATTTAGATAAATCTCAGAACACGATGGTGTTGGGGGAAGGTGCAGCAATGGCCTGTTTGGAAGTAGGGTTATGGGAGAATTCCTTAGCAGTTATTGAAGGCGTAGGATACGCTACAGAGCCTTTGGAACATAATGTTTCCATTTCCACAGATGCAGTTTGTTTTCAACGTTCCATGAAAATGGCATTAGGGAATTTGTCACCAGATGAAGTCGATGCAATTGTAATGCATGCTCCCGGAACCATCAAAGGGGATATGACGGAATTCAAGGCGATTAAAGAAGTTTTTGGTAATAAAACACCGTTTTTAACTACGAATAAATGGAAAGTTGGTCATACGTTCGGAGCTTCGGGAATGTTAAGTGTTGAATTGGCGATACTTATGCTACAGCAACAAGAAGTGATAAAAGTCCCCTATTTAGTCTATGAGTCCACTCGCAAGAGTTTAAACAGAGTAATGGTAAATGCGGTAGGTTTTGGTGGTAATGCGGTAAGCGTACTTCTTAGAAGACCTTAACAATTTTTCTCAATTTACTAGGTTTTTAGTGATGTGAAGTTTTAATGTTTCTAGAGGTAATTTAAACTTCCAAATTATTTTTTCTATCCAAATTCAGCTATTTTTGATTTTTACCAACAACGTAAGATTTTATGACTGAAGTAAGACACAACTGGACCAAAGAAGAGATTTTAGCAGTTTATAACAAACCTTTAATGGAACTGCTCTATGACGCGGCAACCATCCACAGGAAAAATCATGACCCCAATACGGTTCAGGTATCTACTTTATTATCCATAAAAACAGGTGGTTGTCCAGAAGACTGTGGCTATTGTCCACAAGCGGCACGTTATCATACCGATATTGAAGGCAACGATTTGATGACCGTTCCACACGTAAAAGCTCAAGCGTTAAGGGCAAAAGCTTCGGGTAGCTCCCGGGTTTGTATGGGAGCGGCTTGGCGTAACGTAAAGGACGGACCGGAGTTTGATCAAGTGTTGGAGATGGTTCGCACCATCAACAAATTGGACATGGAGGTTTGTTGTACACTAGGGATGATTACGGAGAACCAGGCAAAACGTTTGGCAGAGGCGGGATTGTATGCATACAACCATAACTTGGACACTTCAGAAGACTACTACAAAGATGTGATTTCTACCCGTGCTTTTGAAGATCGTTTGGCAACTATAGATAATGTGCGTAAAAGTAATGTCACGGTATGTAGTGGTGGAATCATAGGTATGGGTGAAGCATTGGAAGATCGCGCAGGGATGCTGGTAGCCTTATCATCTTTAAACCCTCAACCAGAATCCGTTCCGATAAACGCATTGGTAGCTGTAGAGGGAACACCAATGGAAGATATGGAGCCTATTGCTATTTGGGATATGATTCGTATGGTAGCCACAACGAGAATCGTAATGCCAGAAACCCAGGTCCGGTTGTCGGCTGGTCGTACAGAGATGAGTAGGGAAGGGCAGGCAATGTGTTTCTTTGCCGGCGCAAACTCTATTTTTGCAGGGGATAAGTTGCTGACCACTCCTAATCCTGATGTAAGCGAGGATATGGAAATGTTTAAATTATTGGGGCTGAATCCACAAAAACCATTTACTAAAGTTTCCCAACCCAAAACCGTGGAAGCATCGGATTCCGAGTATCTTCCTTTAGGCGAAAAGCCAAAATGGACTAGGCCAGATCATAAGATTGAGCGCAACGAGATGGCGAAGGAAAAGGCTAAGTTGACTGACTAATCCTACATTATTAATTTTTTAAGAAAATCTTTTAAAGAGGTTAAGTAACTTTGGGGTTCCTAAAAACCCAAATACCATTGAAACTAGTTGAAATCCAAAGGGTGGAATCTATCACCAAGGAAGATTTTATTAAGAACTACGTCAAACCTCAAAAACCTTTGGTTATACAAAGGGCTATCGAAGATTGGCCTGCACTTACCAAATGGAATTTGGACTACATCAAAAAGGTCGCTGGGAATAAAGTTGTTCCTTTGTACGATGATCGGCCAGTACACCATGAGGATGGTTTTAACGAGCCACACGCTCAAATGAAGATGTCCGATTATATTGATACTCTAAAAAAGGGCCCTACCAAATTCCGGATTTTTCTATGGAATCTCTTAAAGGAAGTACCGGAATTACAGAACGATTTTTCTTTTCCTGATTTTGGCATACGATTGTTAAAGGGTATTCCTATGCTTTTCTTTGGTGGTAGAGACTCTCATACTTTTATGCATTACGATATCGATTTGGCCAATATTTTCCATTTTCATTTTGAAGGTGAAAAAGAATGTATTCTGTTTCCACAATCCGAAACCAAATACTTGTATAAAGTCCCACACAGTTTGATAACACATGAAAGTATAGACTTTTCGAATCCAGATTTTAAAAAATGGCCTGCGCTAAAAAGAGCTAACGGATTTAAAACTGAGCTGAAACATGGTGAAGTTCTTTATATGCCAGAAGGGTTTTGGCACTATATGAAGTATAAAACCCCAGGGTTTTCAATGAGCTTGCGGGCATTGGCAAGAAACCCCTTAAATTTTGCCCATGCGGCTTATAATATTTTCTTTATGCGCCATTTTGATGTTATGATGCGGAAAATACAAGGTCAAAAATGGATTGATTCCAAGAATGAAAAGGCCATAGTTAAAACAAATCAATTTTTGGTTCAAACCAGCGGTAAAGCTTAGCGCTATCTTTATTCGTTAGAAGACCATAGATATGTTTATGGTTAATGTATTCAGGCAATTAATTCTTGAAGTTTACCGTACACCAAATGACTCTCCCAACCTCTGTAAAGCAGATAGTCTGCCAACTTTTTTTTCCTCTTCTGAAGGTTGGTTTCTGAGATTTGCCCTAATCTTTTTTTTGCAAGACTGTCCAGTGTCTTTAGGTATTCTACCTCATCAATTTCCTTTAATGCGGTAGCGATATTGTATTTGGTAATATCTCTTTGTTTGAGTTCGCTAATAATTCGCCTTTTCCCCCACTTCTTAATTTTGAACTTGCCACGCGCAAAACTTTTTGCAAAACGTTCTTCGTTCAAATAGTTCTCTTTAATGAGATGACCAACAATTTGGTCAATGGCAAGTGGTATCATTCCCAGATCACGAAGTTTTCGAATTACTTCCTTTTGACAACGATCTTGATAGGCGCAATAGCTTTCCAGTTTTTTGGTGGCTTCTTCTACAGAGGTGAATTGCTGGGAATAGTTCATATTTAATTCTTGGAAGAATTAAAATAAAAATTGGTTCCCAAGATTAAACTGTCTTTGCCATCGGTTGCAAAAACTGCGTGTAAAATTTCTCCGTTATCAAATTTCAGAGTAATACTATGACCATTGATATAGTACGTACCTGAACTATCTCCTATAGCATTTTTTGAACTATTCTTGACACTTTTTACTGTTCCCGAACCTAGTTCGGTAGTATTTCCAGCTGTACTGGTAGTCCCCTTACGGTCCTTTCTGACTCCTGTCCTGGTAGTTGAATTGCCACTATTCACCTCGGCCAAGGAAAATGAGGTCGTTTCGAACCGTCCATCTTTAGAAAGTATTAACTTGGAAGTGGTGACAGAACTTGAAATAGTGGTTCCGTTCACTGAATACAACTTAACGGCGAGTTCATAACGTTCGTACTTGTCACTAGGTTTGTAGATTGTCGCTTTCTCGAACCTCGCATCATCCTTCCATTTTATCCAAAAAGAGGGGTTCTCCTTTCTTGACTTTTCAAAATTTATCTCTTCCGGAGGTAGCGTGGGATTTTTTAATGCCCAGCCATCTTTGAGTAAAAGCCAAGTAGATGCATTGTTGAATTTCCATGTTCCTGAAAAGGTATTATATTTCTTTTTGCCGAAGAGGTGCACCATTCCAAAAATATCGTTCGCATTATTTTTAGAGGTGGTTTGTTGGCCTGAAGAATTAAATGATATAAGCAAAATCAAGAACAATGTAATTTTTCTAGGAGCCATAGAATTAAGATTATTATAATGGAATATGGATAGTTATTGGGTTTTTATTTTTAAAGCAAAATAATACTTACAATATCGGTTTCCAACTTTTCGCTACTACAGGGCATGTAATAACATTCGGGAAATTAAATCAAGTTTCAGAATTTCCATAACTCTTGGACATAAAAAAAGCGACTTCCCGAAAGGGAAGTCGCTTTTAGTACTTTAATAAATGGTTTTACCGTCTTTATCCTTAAAACGATATTCGAGATACGTGTAGGCATCCCTTGGTTGTATTTTAATCCATCTTTTATGCTCCAAGAACCATTTGGTACGCATAGACGGAAAGCCTTTTGTGATGTAGGCTGCAATAAACGGATGTATATTTAGTGTAATACCGTTGTCTTTTGCAGGACCTTTTAAAAGTCGCTCTAAATCCACATTTATTTTGTCGATCAATACTATTGGAGCTTCTACTTCTTGCCCATTATTATTAGGGTTTTGTTCAGTAGTTTTGATGTTCATTTCGGGTCTAACACGCTGCCGTGTAATTTGGATAAGACCAAACTTACTGGGTGGCAAAATTTTGTGTTTTGCACGATCATCCTTCATCTCATCCCTAAGATGTTCAAAAAGCTTTTTTCTATGTTGTGCTTTTACCATATCTATAAAATCCACAACTATTATACCTCCCATATCCCTAAGGCGTAATTGCCTTGCAATTTCGGAGGCCGCCAGAAGATTCACTTCCAATGCGGTATCTTCTTGGTTCTTTGCTTTATTTGATCGGTTGCCGCTGTTCACGTCAACTACATGCAAAGCCTCGGTATGCTCAATTATAAGATAGGCTCCCTTGCTCATGGTGGCCGTACGACCAAAAGACGTTTTGATCTGTCTTTCGATACCAAATTTTTCAAAAATTGGAACTTGAGAATCGTAGTGCTTTACTATCGATTCCTTCTCCGAGCAATTTCCATTACATAATCCTTAATTTGATTATATAGGGAAGCATCATCTACATAAATTCCGGTAAAGCTATCATTGAACACGTCTCTTAAAATGGACGAAGCCCTATTGAGTTCTACCAATACTTTTGACGGCGTTTGAGCGCGATATAATTTTTTACACATTGCTGACCACTTGTTCAGCAAGTTTTCTAAATCTTTGTCTAGTTCTGCTACTTTTTTGCCCTCTGCAACTGTCCTTATGATAACTCCAAATCCTTTTGGTTTTATGCTCTTAACAAGTCTTTTTAACCTGTCTTTTTCTTCATTGCTCCCTATCTTTTGAGATACGGATACGCGGTCTGAAAATGGCACCATGACCAAATAACGCCCAGCTATTGAAAGCTCTGAACTAATTCTTGGCCCCTTGGTGGATATGGGTTCTTTAACAATTTGCACTAACAATGATTGATTGGCCTTAATTACGTCTGTAATAACACCATTCTTATCAATGTCTTTTTCGAACGGAAAGTTCTTAAGGGAATAGTCCCTTAGTTTTCCTGTACTCACTTGTTTTATGAACTTGAGCATAGAAGATAATTGAGGTCCCAAATCATGATAGTGCAGAAATGCATCTTTTTCATAACCAACGTTTACAAATGCAGCGTTGAGTCCTGTGACCGGCTTCCGTATTTTGGCTAAAAAAATATCACCAACGGAAAAATCATTATTGTCTTCTTCTTTATGCAGTTCAGTGAGTTTACCGTCCTTTAATAAGGCAAAATCTACGGCATCGGAACTAGATCTTACGATTAATTCTCTATTCACCTGAATGTATTTTTATCCGTCCCTTAACAATAACTATTTGCATGCGGGAGCGGAATGATTAAACAATATCAAAAACAGATTAATGAAATCTGCCGAGGTCCACTTTTGGAACCTCTATGTCAAGGAACGTATTAAAATGAAAAAGTAGTTTAAAAAACTACTTTTTCTTGTGTCGGTTAGCTCTTCTACGCTTCTTGCGCTTATGGGTAGCTACCTTATGTCTTTTTCTTTTCTTACCACTCGGCATAAAGTTCTTCTTTTAGATTATTGTTATTTTACTTGTACGTTGCTCTTTACTCCTTCAACAAAAACCTTTGCCGGCTTAAATGCGGGAATGTTGTGCGCAGGTATTTTTATGGTCGTATTCTTAGAAATGTTTCTTCCGGTTTTTTCCGCTCTAGTCTTAATGATAAAACTACCAAAACCTCTAAGGTAAACATTGTCTCCACCTTCCAATGAAGTTTTAACCTCTTCCATAAAGGATTCCACTGTTGCTTGTACATCTCCTTTTTCAATTCCCAGTTTATCTGAGATTTTCGATACAATTTCCGCTTTCGTCATCTTACAATATTATATTTTCTGTATGTTTTTTCGGGTTGCAAATATATAAATTTAATTCAATCTTTCTTTCTAAAGGGCTAATTTTAAGTATTTAAACTGCTACTTTTATCACTTAGTATTAAAGTAGATGTTATTTTCTAGGAAAATATTGATTTGGTACGGTCAAAATAAGCGTACCCTTCCGTGGCGGCGAACCCGCAATCCTTACAAAATATGGTTGTCGGAAATTATGCTGCAACAAACTCGCGTAGCCCAAGGGACCCCTTATTACTTGAAGTTTATAAGCGCTTTTCCAACAGTTCAGGATTTAGCGGCCGCCTCGGAGGAGAAGGTGTTAAAACTTTGGCAAGGCCTCGGATACTATTCTAGGGCTAGAAATTTACATGCCACCGCTAAAATGGTTGTGGACAATTACGGAGGGGAATTTCCGAACAATTATCAAGAACTTTTAAAACTTAAGGGTGTGGGCGACTATACGGCCAGTGCCATTGCCTCTATTTGTTTTGATGAGCCCCAGGCAGTTGTAGACGGTAATGTTTATAGGGTCTTGTCTCGATATTTTGGTGTAGTTACTCCTATTAATTCTACCACGGGGATTAAATATTTCAAGAAATTGGCTAATGAAGTAATGGACGTTGAGAATATAAGGGATTATAACCAGGGTATTATGGAATTTGGGGCCATCCAGTGCACACCAAAAAAACCCAATTGTCTCTTTTGTCCGCTATCTGAAAGTTGTATCGCGTTAAAGGATGGAAAAACAGACACGCTACCCGTCAAACTCAAGAAGACCAAGGTTAGGAACCGGTATTTTAATTATTTGGTCCCTATATTCTCAAGTGAAAAAGGTGAAAAAAGCACAGTTCTAAAGCAACGGAAGGGTAAAGGGATTTGGCAAAACCTATGGGAATTCCCCTTGTTGGAAACTGAAAAGGAGGTTGATATTAATTACATCGAAAAGGGATATAACAAAATTCTAGAGGGGAATACTAGTGGTCGAATCTCGCAATTTGATTCCACACCAATTGTACATAAATTATCCCATCAACATTTGAACACAAAGTTTTGGATTATTGAGACAGATGAAGTTTTATCGAAAGGAATTCCGGTAGCAAATTTGGATAAACACCCTGTTCCGGTTTTGATAGCGGATTTCATCAAAGCATTTAAATTTTAGTACTTTTGTTTAAGAAAAATATTCTTTTAAGAGTTTGATTTACATAGAGGTGAATTTGTAAAAAAATCATTAAGCCTCAAAAAATTTAATTGGAGAAAATAGTATGAGCGGTACATTGAATAAGGTGATGCTAATAGGGCATCTGGGAGATGAGGTTAAGATGCATTATTTTGAAGGAGGGGGTAGTATTGGAAGATTTCCGATTGCCACTAATGAGACCTACACGAATAAATCTACCGGAGAACGCGTAACAAATACCGATTGGCACAACATCGTTGTTAGAAACAAGGCGGCCGAGATATGTGAAAAATACCTAAGCAAAGGAGATAAAGTATATGTTGAAGGGCGGTTAAAGAACAGACAATGGCAAGGCGAGGATGGCAATACCCGGTACACCACTGAAGTGCATGTACAGGAATTTACTTTTCTTACCACTAAAAAGGAAAGCATGGCCAATGGCCCCGGGCAGTCAGAGCCAGCTCAGAATAAGACCGTAGAAAGTAGAACACCACCAAAAGAACCATCACCATTAAGTCAAACAGAAGACGACGACCTACCTTTTTAATGCAATTAACAAATATTGACCATTGGACCCTGACCCTTCACGTTTTATCTTAAATTTCATGGTTATGGATGGTGGCTTTTTCCTAAATATTGCTATTCTCATCATCCTATTAATTTGTTCCGCGCTTATATCTGGGGCGGAAGTCGCACTTTTTGGGCTATCCCCTACAGAGGCCAATGAAATTGAAGAAAAGAGAACAGCGCAAGGCAGTATCCTAATTAAACTGCTCGAGCGGCCTAAAAAATTGTTAGCTACTATTCTCATTGCCAACAATGCCATTAATATTGGTGTTGTCTTGCTTTTTAATATTATAGGAGATACTATTTTTTCCAGTGTAAACCAGCTGATTTTGGGAGTTGTTTCCCTTCGGTTTGTGTTAGAAGTGGTGGTAGCTACCTTTTTAATATTAATGTTCGGTGAAATACTTCCCAAGGTATATGCCAACCGTAACAGAATGAGTTTTTCCAATTTTATGGCTTACCCACTTAGGGTTCTGGACTTTTTATTTTCACCTTTGAGCCTTCCCATGCGTTCTGGAACTATTTTTTTATATAAAAAGCTGGGTAAAGAAAAGTCAAATTTAAGTGTAGACCATCTGTCTCAGGCCTTGGAACTAACTTCGGACGGTGATACCACAAAAGAGGAACAAAAAATTTTGGAAGGTATCGTTTCCTTTGGTAACACGGATACCAAACAAGTAATGCGACCGCGAATCGATATCTTTTCCCTAAACGACCAGATGAAATTTTTGGAAGTTCTCGAGGAAATTAAGAAAAACGGATATTCGAGAATTCCGGTTTATTCCGAGAATATAGATACTGTTCTAGGCGTGCTGTATGTTAAGGATTTGCTGCCCTATTTGGACAGAAAGTCCTTCAATTGGATGACCTTGATAAGGGAACCATACTTTGTTCCGGAGAATAAAAAGCTGGATGATTTGTTGGCCGAATTTCAGGCTAAGAAGAACCATTTGGCAGTTGTCGTGGACGAATACGGAGGCACCTCTGGGATAGTTACGTTAGAAGATATTATCGAAGAAATCGTTGGGGATATTAGCGATGAATTTGACGATGAGGACTTAATATTTTCGAAGTTGGACGATTATAATTATGTCTTTGATGGTAAGACCACCCTAAAGGATTTTTATCGGGTCACAAAGCTGGAGGACGAAACATTGTTCGAGGATAATAAAGGTGAGTCTGAAACCATTGCGGGATTTGTATTAGAAATTTCTGGAAGTTTCCCGAGAAGAGGTGAAAAAGTAGGATTTCATGATTTTCAATTTGTAGTGGAAAGTCTGGATAAAAAGAGATTGAAACAAATAAAAGTTACACTGCCCCATGAAGTTTAGATATGCGATAGTGGTCATTGGATTACTCCTGCCGGTAATATCTTGTAAGGAAGAACCTATTCCAAAACCGAAGGCACAGATGCGTTTGGAATACCCCGCCGGCAAATTGGCCACTTTGGAAACCGAAAATTTTATTTTTCAGTACAATCAGTTTGCCAATGTCGAATCTCAAGACAGTAAAGCGATTACCTTGACTTATCCGGACATGAAGGGAGCGATATTTCTCAACTATAAAAAAATAGATAACAACTTAGGTAAGCTCATTAATGATGCAAAAAGGTTAAGCTATGAGCATGCCGTGAAAGCGGACAACATTGTGGAGCAACCCTACGTTAACCCTGACGAAAAAATTTATGGCGCATTGTTTGAAGTTCAAGGGAATGCCGCCTCACAATCTCAATTTTTCGTAACGGACAGTACCGAACATTTTCTGACCGGGGCCGTTTATTTTGCCACAAAGCCCAACTACGATTCTATTCTTCCGGCAGCAGCATATCTGCAAAATGATATTAGACGGATTATAGAGTCTATAAAATGGAAAGATTAGCGTTATAAAACTATGGTTATGCAAAAGCGAGATATATTGGATTGCCATAGCAGAATAAAGCCTTATATACACCGTACGCCCGTTCTCACCTCCAGACTGATCAATGAAAAGATTGGAGCCGAAGTCTATTTTAAATGTGAAAATTTTCAGCGGGCAGGAGCTTACAAAATCCGTGGGGCTACCAATGCCATTTTACAATTGTCCGAGGAACAAAGGGCAAAGGGGGTGGTTACCCATTCTTCTGGTAATTTTGCGCAAGCGGTTGCCTTGGCCGCCACCAATCTAGGTATTTCGGCTCATATTGTTATGCCGACTTCTGCGCCCAAAGTAAAAAAGGTTGGGGTAGAACAGTATAAGGGAATCATATATGAATGTGAACCAACCTTAGAGGCAAGACAATCCCTGGCGGATAAAATTGCGCAGAAAACCGGAGCAACTTTTCTACACCCTTCCAATGACCTGAACGTTATTTTAGGTCAGGGCACTGCGGCCTTAGAGTTGCTGGAAAATTATCCAAACCTTGATTATATATTTTGTCCGGTGGGTGGTGGTGGCCTTATCGCTGGGTCCGCCGTGGTTGCACATTATTTTGGGACTGATTGTGAGGTCATTGGTGGGGAACCTTTTGAAGCAGATGACGCTTACAGATCTCTGAAAAGTGGTAAAATCGAAGGGAATAAAACCGTAAATACGATTGCGGATGGTCTGAGAACTACGTTGGGCGACAATAATTTTCCTATTATAAAAGAACACGTATCCAAAATTGTTAGGGTTGAAGAGGATGAAATTATTTCTGCAATGCATTTGGTCTGGGAACGTATGAAAATTATCATTGAACCTTCTAGTGCGGTAACCGTAGCCGCTTTAATTAGAGATGCCACTGAAAATCCTAAAGCTTATAAAGAAAAAAAAGTGGGTATAATTATTTCAGGTGGAAATGTAGATTTACAAAATCTGCCTTTCTAAATGGGAAAAATTAAAAAAGTTCTGAGGGGAATGGTCATAATCACAGGAGGCGCACTAATAGTAATTATTATTGGAACGATATTTTTCGTTAATATCAGTCCTGAGTTTGGTGGCTCTGCTTCTGGGGAGCAAAGAAAGCAGTACGCAAAATCCAATAACTACAAAGATGGTACTTTCATAAATCTTGATGACGTAAAAATGGAGCTGGGGTTTAGTGGTTTTTTCAAAAGCATAGGCAGCTATTTTAAACCGCAACCTAATACCCTACCTAAGAAGAATATTAACGTTCAAAAAATCGATTCTATTGAAATTATTCGCTACCAAGGTCCGACCCGACTCATTTGGTTCGGGCATTCCACTTTCTTATTGCAAATGGAAGGCGAGAACTTACTAATTGACCCAATGTTCGGGGATGTTCCGGCACCTAGCCCATATTTAGGCACCAAGCGCTTTAGTAAAAGTTTACCAATTGAAATAGAGAAACTACCAAAGATTGATGCTGTTATTTTTTCGCATGACCATTACGACCATTTGGACTATGGTTCTATTCAGCTGTTAAAAGATAAAGTGGCCATGTTTTACACTCCCTTAGGACTTGGGGTGCATTTGACGGAATGGGGCGTTGAAAAGGAAAGGATTATAGAGTTGGATTGGTGGGAAAATATTAATTTTAAGCAGTTAAAATTTATATGCACTCCCGCACAACATTTCTCCGGAAGGGGCCTGACCGACCGTGGTAAAACCTTGTGGAGTTCATGGATTATACAATCGGATACAGAAAATATTTTCTTCAGTGGCGATAGTGGATATGCTTCACATTTCAAGGAAATCGGAGAGAAATATGGTCCTTTTGATTTTGCTATGATGGAGTGCGGACAGTACAACGAACTTTGGAAGGAAATTCATATGATGCCTGAAGAAACTGCGCAGGCCGGTGTGGAAATTAAGGCGAAGAAAATAATGCCGATTCATTGGGGAGCCTTTAAACTGGCCATGCATGCTTGGACAGAACCAGTTGAGCGTGTTTCCACTAAAGCCAAAGAATTAGGGTTGCCTGTTGTAGTTCCGAAAATTGGAGAACCCATTTATTTGACAGAAACAGGTAAATATCAGGACAAATGGTGGGAAAAATTTAATTAGAGGACTCCAATAGAGCCTCAGCCTGTGCAATGCTTGAGTTAATCTCTTCTTTTACTTTTTTCACTTTTTCCTCCTCCTCGTCCAACCATTTTTGCTTTTCGGCAGATAGTTCTTTCCCTTCCAGAATTTCATCGGAATCAAAACGGTCGCCAAAATCCTTCATCCAATCCATCATGGATTCATTTGCTTGTTGCAAATCTCGCATGGCCTTAGCCTGAGCGGATTCGTCACCTAAGGAATCCGCCATTGGTTTCAATTGAGATACCAGTTTACCTAATTTTCCCATTTTTGGCATTACCTCATCATGAATGGCCATTACCTGTTCCATTTGTGTTGGTCCCTCCTCAACCTTTTTCTCTTCTTTGCAGGATGAAAACAGGAGTAAGGAAACAATTGAAAAGGACAGGACTATATTTTTAGAAATCATTTTTTGAAAGTTTTGAGGTTCTTAGGTCTAAATTGTTCAATAACTGTAAAGATATCAAATATAGAAAAGGTCCGATGCAAAGTATGTCGTAATTTCATGCTGGGAAGAAATACCAATATATATTATGATTTCATTGGTTATCCGTGCTGAATCTATCTAGAAAATCAATTGTAATGAAAATGAATAATTGATTTTTTTTAACTTACTGTAACAAAATAATTCTCATAATGTCTTTACGTAGTACTATACTAAAAATGAAAAAATCATGAAAAAATCAATCGTAACACTAGCATTATTTTTCTGCTTTGTAGCAGGTGTCTTTTCCCAAACCAAAACCGTAAATGTTGACCCCTTCGATAAAATCATCATAAGTCCACATATTGAGGTGGAATTGGTAGAGGGTTCAGAAGAATCCGTAATTATAGAAAATGCCAAGGTTTCTATGGATAAAATCAATGTTGAAGTGGAAGGGAATACCTTAAGAGTATATCTTGATGGCGCCAAGACCGTGACCAAATCCGAGCGTGTTTCTTCGGATAATTGGAAAGGGAAAAAATCTTTGTACGATGGAACAATGGCCACAGCCAAAATCACCTTTAAGACACTTAAAAATCTTTCTATTCGAGGAGAGGAAGTTGTGAAGGTAAAGAGCCCAATAAGCCAAGATGATTTAAAGTTGACCATTTATGGAGAATCCAAAGTTTACTTTAATGAACTTGTCCTAAGTGAACTTACCGTTGCCATCTATGGCGAAAGTTATCTAGAAATTACCAATGGCAAGGTAGATAGACAGGTTTACAGGGCATATGGCGAGAGTGAAGTGAATACCTCTTCCATGAATAACAATGAGACTAAAATTACGGCCTACGGGGAAAGTAACTTTAGGGTAAACGTTTCAGATAGGCTAAAAGTCACTTGTTATGGTGAAACGAAAATAAACTATACAGGGGATGCCGAGGTAGATAAAGGAATCGTTATTGGCGAGGCGGAAATTAGAAAAATAGGATAGTGTTTTTTTAGTAGTGTTTGGATAAAAAACCCCGCTCTTAGAAGCGGGGTTTTCGTTGTTAAAGGGATTAAGCCTTATTCGAAATCAGCTGGGGTTACACCCTCATTAACTTTAATTTCGGTGAACATAAAATCGATATTTTGAGGCCCCATACTTTGCGTTAATTTAAACGGGAACATAATTCCTGAGACTTCTTTATAATCGTCGTAAGAAAGTGTTTGTTGAACTTGTTGCCCTTGCATTTCGGCCAGATTTACTTCTTGTAATTTAAGCCCTGTCTCAACATCATAATACACGGTTTTATTGTCCGTCACCTTAATTTTGTAGGCTTTTTTATCACCAACATTTTCTATCCCTTCTAAAGTTATTCCACCTACTAATAGATAGTTTAGCTCTGGAAAAGGAGCTGATTCTTCTTTAATTTTACTAACTTCTTCCTCCGTAAAATCCTTACGTTGGCCTTGAGCCATTACATACCCTTTGTCACCATCAAAGACTTGCTTGCTCATAGAATTCCCCATCATCTTAACATCTTGCATGAATTGGTCCTTTGAGGTCTTTTTCATTTCAAGCTCCAGTTTCATTCCTTGCATCTCGGCCTCGGCGGTCATGGAATACGATTCTACCTCTTCTAAAGTTTTCTTGCCTCCAATTGCTTCAATATACTTCTCCAAGACTTCATCGGAGGTCACACCTTCGGGCATATCCGCACTGTAATCCGGTTTTTCGGTCTTCTCCCCCATTTTGTCATAATATTGAACGGGGATTTTTTTACCGTTTATGCTTACATTTTCTAAATTTTCCAATACCTCACTGCCTTTGCCGGCAACGACCACTCTTGCATTACTTGTAGAAAAATATTTTTGAGCAGCTTTTTGAACATCGGATACGGTTATTTTGTCCAAGCGTTCTAAATAGGTTTTGTAAAAATCTTTTGGAAGGTTCTCCTTTTCAATGTTCAAGGCATAGGCAGCTATCGTTTGTGGCTGTTCCAAGGCCATTACAAATCTCCCAGCATATTTCGCCTTCGTATTCTCCAATTCCTTCTCGGTTACCGGCTCATTGACTATTTTATCAATTTCCTTTAGTATTTCCACAACAGAACTGTCAGTAACCATATTGCGTACACTGGCGGTAGCCCTAAATCTGGAAACATCATATTTATCATCCCCTATTGATGAATAAGAGCCATAAGTGTAACCCTTGTCTTCTCGGAGATTGAGGAATAGACGGCCTTCGCCACCGCCACCTAAAATTTGGTTGGCCACTAGGGCAGGAAGGTAATCTTCGTTCTTCATTTTGAGCTCCACCAAATTTTGCACCGCAATCTCGGATTGTACCGCATTGGGCATATCTACAAAATTAATTTGGGTGTATTGGGCGTCATTCGGAGTAGAATAAGTAAAAGAGGGGGGCGCGGCTTTAGTCCACGGCGTAAATGCCTTTTCTGCCAATTCTTTAGCTTTCTCAAATTCTACATCACCGATGATGACGAGATAAGCATTGGCGGGAACAAAATAGTCACGGTAGAACTGCTCTACGTCCTCCAGGATTACGTTATTCACGGTTGCTTCCGTAGTAAATTCCCCATAGGGGTGATTCTTGCCATAAGCTAAAGCGCGTTGAACCCTACCAGCAATTGCCGCAACATCCTTTTCTTCAGTTTTGAGTCCGGTAATCAATTTTTCCTTCTCTTTTTC
This sequence comes from Maribacter aestuarii, assembly GCF_027474845.2. Taxonomy (NCBI): domain Bacteria; kingdom Pseudomonadati; phylum Bacteroidota; class Flavobacteriia; order Flavobacteriales; family Flavobacteriaceae; genus Maribacter; species Maribacter aestuarii. Next base: position 1,410,688 of record NZ_CP107031.2, on the reverse strand, counting down.
GAATTCTTCCTGTGTGAAGTTTGGATTTATAGCCGCATCTGCCATTAATTCCAATATTCTGGGAAAATACTTGGACAACGAACTTGTATAGGCACTTTGTGGACCAAAGCTCATTCGTGCCCCAAGAAAATCTATTTCCTCATTAAATTCGTCCTTACTTATATTTTTAGACCCTTTGCCTAAAAGACTTCCGGTTAAGCTGGATACCCCAGCTTTCTCACCCTCCAAAATGGGGGGGTTGTCAATAGTCAATTGAATGGACACCCTTGGTAATTTATGGTTTTCAACAACCATGACCTTTAACCCGTTCTTTAGCTGAAAGCTTTGAGGTTCTTCAAGATTGATTTCGGGAGCGGGTCTCGGTTCGGGCATCTTGGTGCGGTCTACTTGCGCATGTACTGTAAGGGCACTTAAAATTCCAATAAATAGGATATAATATTTTTTCATAGCGATATTTAATTTGATGGATTTTCTTCGGGTAGATAGTCTATTACTACACGTTGGTTTGGATTAAGGTACTTTTTGGCAACTTCCATTATCTCTTCGCGGGTAACGGACCGGTAAATATCTATTTCCTTGTTGATGAGCGAAGTATCGCCATACAACATATAATTAGTGGCCAAGGACCCGGCAATACCTTCCACACTGGAGTTGGAATTCACAAACCTATTTTCAAACTTGTTTTGTAATTTTTTGTAGTCGTTTTCAGAAATCAAGTTTGTCCTAACCTTCTCTATTTCTTCTTCAATAGAAGTATTCAATGTTTCCAACGAAGTGTCCCCAACGGGCAGTGCAAAGACCAAATACATGCCATAATCTTCCTGACCTATATTGAAAGCACCTACCTGCAGTGCTTCTTTTTGGTCGTCTACCATCTTTTTGTAAAGTTTGGAAGTTGGGCCATCACTTAAGTAGGTGGAGAGCATATCCAATACATAGGCATCTCTTTCTTTAAAGCCCGGAGTGCGGTAAGCGATGACAGTGGCCGGAATTTGGATGTTAGGGTCATAGGATACCGCCTTCACTTCGGTAGTTATTGGCTCTTCTGACGGATAGTTGCGAACGACTTCTGCACCTCTCGGGATGTCCTTGAAGTAGTCAGATATCCACTGCTTGGTCTGAGGGATGTCAATATCCCCTGCCACCACGAGGACAGCATTGTTGGGAACGTAGTATTTTTCCTTATACTCAATGAATTCCTCCAGAGAGGCCGAATCCAAATCTTTCATGTAGCCAATATTCGGGTCTTTGTAAGGGTGGTTCTTGAACAAGTTTTCTGATACCGTAAAGAGAATTTTACCGTAGGGTGAATTATCGTAGCGCAATCTTTTCTCTTCCTTCACAACTTCGTTCTGTGTATCCACACCGTCTTGGTTAATGACTGGATGAAGCATACGTTCGGCTTCCATCCAAAGACCTAGTTTAAGATTATTGGAGGGGAATACCTCGTAGTAATAGGTTCTATCCTGGGAGGTATTGGCATTGTTTTTTCCACCGTTCGAGGATACGATTTCAAACCATTTCCCCTTTTCAATATTCTCGGTACCCTCGAACAATAAATGTTCGAAAAAATGGGCAAATCCGGTTCTACCTTCTGTTCTGTCTTTACCTCCAACATGATACATGACCGAGGTAGTGACTACCGGAGCCGTATTATCTTGGTGAAGGATTACATGCAAACCATTGTTAAGGTTGTACTCTTCATACTTTACCTCTTGTGCGCTCGTAATCACGAACGAAAAAAGTAAGGCAGAAGTTGATAGCAATTTTTTTCTCATCTTATGTAGTGTTTTTAAATCATACTTTGAATAAGTATGATTTTCGTTCTCAATGTTACATAAAAATAAGGTTTTGTAAGTATATTCTTTAAGTGGTAAATTTGATCAACTTAATTTTCCGATATTAGACCGAATATTTATAACTTAAGAAAATTATTAATATAATTTTTTCTATGAAAAACTATGCATTACCAATCAGGTTTGGAATTGCCGCAAGCGGTAGTTTAATAGCCTATTTTTTAATCTTGTCGCTCTTGGGGTTACACACCAATGTTTTTTACAGCCTTTTTAATGGCGTAATAACTGGGTTTAGTATTTACGAGGCCATAAAATATTACAAGATTAAAAAAGGAAGCGCTTTCAGATACAGTACCGGATTTATGGCAGGGTTGATCACCGGAGGGGTTGCAACATTGATTTTCACGCTCTTTTTCGCACTGTATTCCACGGAACTTTCTCCGGGATTTTTAGAGGAACTTTCAACAAAGTGGGCCAGTACCTACCAAAGTTTTGAGGCCATTGTATTTCTTGTGGTTGCCACTATGGGATTTGTTACTACCATAGTACTAACATTATCTTTCATGCAACTTTTTAAGTCTACCAATAATCCGAATGTTAAGGAGAACCAAATTCCATAAAAAACCCTTGTACATTAATCAATAAGCAGTATATTTGCACCCGCCTTTGGAAAAAATCCAATAGGTTTTAATTATACATTTTTAACAATATGTACGCAATTGTAGAGATGGCAGGGCAGCAATTTAAAGTTGCAAAAGACCAAAAAGTGTACGTTCACCGTTTGCAGACAGAAGAAGGGAAAAAGGTAACTTTTGACAATGTTCTTCTTTTAGATGATGGTACGAACGTTACTATTGGCGCCCCGGCCATAGATGGAGCCGCTGTTGAGGCTAAAGTCATTAAGCACCTTAGAGGTGACAAAGTAATTGTCTTTCACAAGAAAAGACGTAAGGGTTACAGAAAGAAAAACGGACATCGCCAGTCCTTAACGGAAATCGTAATCGAAAGTATCGTTGCGAAGGGCGCTAAAAAAGCGAAAGCTGCAGAGTCCAAGAAGGCTGTTCCTAAAAAAGAGGCTGAATCTAAAAAGGTTACCGGCAAAGCCGCTTCTGTAGAAGTTTCAGTAGCTTCAAAGCCTAAGGCAAAAAAAGCTAGCCCCAAAAAGGAATCTAAAGCGGATGACTTGAAAAAGGTTGAAGGAATTGGACCTAAAATCGCTGAAACGTTGATTGCTGCAGGCATTTCTACATTTGCAGAATTGGCGAAGACCAAATCTGAAAAGATTGATGAAATTATTTCTGATGTTCGTGGTAATCATGTTACCGATACTTGGCCAGCACAGGCAAAATTGGCTGCAGAAGGCAAGTGGGACGAGCTTAAAGAATTACAAGATAATCTAGATGGAGGTAGAAAGTAATTTTCACTCCAATATAATTTAATAAAACCGTAACAAATGGCACATAAAAAAGGTGTAGGTAGTTCTAAGAACGGTAGGGAATCAGAATCGAAACGTTTAGGTGTTAAAATTTTTGGTGGCCAAGCCGCAACTGCTGGTAATATCATCGTTAGACAACGCGGAACAAGACATAATCCTGGTGAGAATGTGTATGCCGGGAAAGATCATACTTTGCATGCCCGTGTAGACGGACTCGTAAAGTTTGAAAAGAAAGCAGGAGGAAAATCCTTCGTATCTATTGAGCCTTTTGAGGCTTAGGACACGTCTCTAACAAATATGAAAAACCCCTTACTGTTTTAAGTAAGGGGTTTTTATTTTAAATTTTTTGATTCTTTTTTAGGACAAAAAGTTTTTTATGATTGAGGCGCAAGGATTACAACAGCTTCTCGGCTACTTCTTTCCAAGAATTGACCCGTTCAAAGCCTTCCGTGTTTACGTTATGAGGTGAGGTAAATTGCAGGGAACGGCCATCAAAACGTTCCAAATTATAACTACGATCATCAATAAGGACATCACCTTTTAATATGTGTTTGTGACCACATAATATTCTATTTTGCCATGGTATAAAAGGAAGATGTTCATCCAGCCAATCGCTTTTTTCCTCCAGGGAATTAGGAAATTGCATGGCTGCGGAGGCGATGTAAACTTGATGTACTTCCGAAAGTCTTTTTAGAATTGGAATGCTGTCGGCTATGGGCTTTAAATCCCTAAAGAATCCCTTTCTGGTGGCATGTTTACGAACACTTTCCTGATGTGCTTCTGGCACCATCCTCCAGACCTCGTTTCCTAAACAACTTTGCGCTGTGAGCTGTCCGCCAAATTCCGAATTATAAATTTCTATATGGGCGCCGTAGGTATCTGCGATAACTTCATCCATATCAACAAAAATGATCATAGCTTAATTTTTGAGTGACGTAAAAATAAATATAAGGATTGACGAAGTAAATTAAAATTACTATTTAAAAGCAAGGATTACCACCGCTGGTCCTTGAACCCTTGTTCCTTGGCAAAATGTATGGTATCTCTTAAATAATTTTCAAGATTGTATTCCGGAATAGGCAAAATTTGTTGTAAAAGGGTGGTATCCCACTCGCAGGGTTTGGAGGTGAGATAAGGCGTGAGGTGCACACCAATGGTCTTATAGTAAAATTGTTCTAGTTTCGATTCAAAACCAGACTTCTGGTCGATAATCTCATGGGTAAGGCTAAAATTGTCAAAAGCAACGGCAGCTAAGATTTTCTTTATGCCGCTGTTGATATGGGTTGTTTTAGAATGTACAATATTCAGTTGGGTAATATCCTTATCAAATACAGTCGTAATAACCTTTGCTGCATAATCCACAGGTATAATGTTGAGACCGCTATCTTTGTGTGCCGTTATCCGTACACGGCCTTTGGTTGTATTTCCATGAAAGAACTTAGCAAAGAGGTAAAAGACCTTATATTTTGAGATAAAGAGACTAGGCGTTTTCAGAATATTGCCGCCTAGGACACTAGGTCTTAGAATTTGAACGGGTATATCTTTAACTTTTCCAATAGATACCAAATACTGTTCAGTCGCAAATTTAGAAGCTTCATAGTGGTTTCTATGAGAGTTTGGCGATGAGGTCAAATAATCGTTGTCCATTATTCCACCAATATTACCTGCGGAAAAAGCCGTGCTTATGTAGATAAACTTATCAATACAGTGTGCATATGCTTCAAAAATCGATTTGGTAAAGGCATAGTTTTTCTTAAAAATGTCTTCCTTTGCTTCCGGCAACGTGGATAGGTTTACAAATCCGGCGGAATGGATAAAATGGGTAATGCGAACACCTTCTAAGAATCGCTCAGGGTTTAAAATATCCTTTGCACATACTACGTTTATTTTGTCCAAAAGTTCATTACGATTGGTTTGAATGAATTCCGGTGTAAACCCACTTTCTAACATTCCTAAGATTCTGGCCATCGGTGAAAGCGCTTTCTTTTCTCTCACAGGAAGGTATATCCTATTTATAGTGTCGAATTTCTCTTCTAGCAAGCAAAACAGAACCTGAGAACCTAGGGTTCCCGTGGCACCGGTCAATAAAATATTCATAGTGATTCCGTTAAGTCCGTAAATATCGTATTAATAAAAAGAAACGATAGAACGCTACAATAAAAAGACAAAATTATTTCCAAAACTTTAAGTGCAATGGAGATCTATTTTAGTGTCCAAGAGAAAACAAGCCAATTAAACATAGATGGGGATTTTTGATTTTTTTAGAGTAATAATTATTTTTTTAAACTTCATTTAGAAGGGATAAAACTTTATCTTGAAGGTTAAATCTAAAATACATACAAAATGAAAAAATCTATTATCTGCGTGGCTATGGCCAGCTCGTTACTGTTTACAAGTTGCTTAGGTTCTTTTAGTGCCTTCAACAATTTAAAGGAATGGAACCAGAATATTTCGGACAGCAAATTTGTAAATAACCTTGTGTTCTGGGGATTGAATATTATTCCCGTATACGGACTTTTCTTTTTAGGTGATACTGTTATTTTTAACGTAATAGAGTTTTGGAGCGGATCCAATCCTATTGCTATGGAAGAGGGAGAACAGGAAACTCAAATGGTAGAGCGTGATGGAAACACATTTAAAATGGTTGCATCTAAAAACAGAATGCAGGTGACGGTTGTAGACGGACCAAAGACAGGTAAGAAAATTGATTTGGTATACAAACCAAGTGAAAAATCATGGAACGCTATTCGTCCAAATGGTGAAATCATTAAATTATCCTCTTTCGAAGAAGGTTTTTACATCGTATACATGCCAAACGGTAAGGAAGTAAAAATTGATGCATTAAGTACAAGGGAAGAAGGTTTGGCACTTATGAAGGAACAAACAGATTGTTACTATATGGAAGGTATGTTGGCAGAGAACAACTAATATTGTTTCTATAAAATAAAAATGCCCTCGATATTCACGAGGGCATTTTTTGTATAATTATTTTTCTAGTATCTGTAATACTCTGGTTTATAAGGTCCTTCCACGGTGACGCCAATATATTCGGCCTGGTCTTGCTTAAGTTCCGTTAGTTCAGCTCCTAAGCGAGACAGATGAAGTTTAGCAACTTTTTCGTCCAAATGCTTTGGAAGCATGTACACGTCGTTTTCGTAGTTATCCTTATTGTTCCACAATTCAATTTGAGCCAAGGTCTGGTTAGTAAATGAATTACTCATCACAAAACTTGGATGCCCTGTAGCGCAACCCAAGTTTACTAATCGACCTTCAGCCAAAATTATAATGTCCTTACCATTGATGGTATACTTGTCCACTTGTGGCTTTATTTCATCTTTGGTACTGCCATGGTTTTTGTTCAACCACGCCATATCAATTTCATTATCAAAGTGTCCAATATTACAAACGATGGCCTTATCCTTTAGCGCTTCAAAATGTTCTGCTCGGATAATATCCTTATTGCCGGTAGTGGTTATTACGATGTCTGCATTCCCAATTACGGTTTCCAATCTCTTCACTTCAAATCCGTCCATACAGGCTTGTAGTGCACAAATAGGATCAATCTCAGTAACCGTTACAATAGAACCGGCTCCTTTAAAAGAAGCTGCGGTTCCCTTACCAACATCCCCGTAGCCTGCAACGACTACTTTTTTTCCTGCCAACATGGTATCCGTAGCCCTGCGGATTGCATCCACCGCACTTTCACGGCAACCGTATTTGTTATCGAACTTAGATTTAGTAACGGAATCATTTACATTAATAGCCGGCATGGGTAAAGTTCCATTCTTAACACGCTCATAGAGTCTGTGAACTCCTGTGGTCGTTTCTTCCGATAATCCGTTAATACCGGCTGCCAGTTCTGGATACCTATCCAGTACCATATTCGTAAGATCACCACCATCGTCCAGAATCATATTCAAGGGCTTTCGATCTTCACCAAAGAATAAGGTCTGTTCTATACACCAATCAAATTCCTCTTCGTTCATTCCCTTCCACGCGTATACAGGGATTCCGGCATCTGCAATCGCAGCTGCTGCCTGGTCTTGCGTAGAGAAGATATTACAGGAGCTCCAAGTTACTTCTGCACCTAAAGCTACCAAGGTCTCGATTAGGACGGCAGTTTGTATGGTCATGTGAAGGCACCCTGCTATACGTGCACCTTTAAGTGGTTGCTCGTTACCATACTCTTCACGCAACGCCATCAATCCGGGCATTTCCGATTCTGCTAATTCAATCTCTTTTCTGCCCCATCCTGCAAGGCTAATATCCTTTACTTTATAAGGTACAAATGGAATCGTTTTGGTGCTCATATGTTTTTTTCTTTTTACTTTCGTTCGTAAGTGTTTAGCTATTTTTCTTGCGCTTCAAAGGTACGAAATAGACAAAGAATCCCATGCCGCTTTACAAAACTATAACAGTTGATCCAGTCACCTCACTGGCCATTTGGAAGGTCGATGAAACAGAGGCATATTTGGCGAAGGGCATTGAGCTAACCCAGCATTGTCAGGAACGTTTTGACGGAATGAAATCCGAGATGCACCGCAGGGCCTTTTTGAGCATACGTCATTTAATGGCCCACTACAATTATGTTGATGCAGATTTGTACTATGATGAGGTAGGAAAACCTCATTTAAGGGATGGTAAGCATATTTCTATCACCCATTCCCATAATTTTACGGCGATCATTATCAGTGATGGAACAGAGGTTGGTATCGATGTAGAAAAGCAACGCGAGAAAATTTTACGCATTGCCCATAAGTTCACACCTTTTGAAGAATACAGTACGTTGGCTAATACCGATGCCATCATTAGAAAATTGACCATAGTTTGGGGTGCAAAGGAATCACTCTACAAAATATACGGCGAAGTGGGAATTAGTTTTTTGCATCATATAGATGTTGCGGATTTCTCTTTCGCCGATCAAAGGACAACCGCAGAAATTCTTTACGAAGGAAAGGGGTCCAAATACAGTATCGCTTTTTTAGAATTTGAAGGCTTCACCTGTGTCTATGCTCTAAAGGTTGTTAGTTGACATTTTTTGGTCTGCTGTAAATAAACTAAAACATCATATTTGAAGATTAGAATTTTTATATCGATTAAAGTATTTTCACCTAACACCTAACACCTAACACCTAACACCTAACACCTAACACCTAACACATAAGAATGAACATATCAGTAGAACTTACTTTCTCTCCGCTACAGGATGATTTTGAGTCACATATAATCAACTTTATCAAAAAACTCAGAGCCTCCGGACTTACCATTCTGGAAAATCCTTTGAGCACGCAGGTTTACGGCGATTACGATGCCGTCATGAAAGTACTACAGACCGAAATAAAAATAGCTTTTGAATTGATGGACAAAGGACTGCTATACATGAAGTTGGTTAAATCCGATAGAAGCGACTATGAGCCCCATTTTTGATTTTTTCCTAGATCCTTACAAAGAAAAGGAAGTGTTCATAATTGTTTTAGAAGCCATTGTCTTTGTATCAGGGATTCTGAGCGTATGGTTCGCTAAAAAAGAAAACATTTGGGTGTATCCTACCGGGCTAGTTGCCACAATACTTACTGTATATCTCTTATTCAGAGACCGGCTAATAGGAGACATGATGATGAATTTTTACTTTTCTATTATGAGTATTTATGGCTGGTGGAATTGGGCCCGAACGAAAAACGATAGGAAGGTGGTACAGATTTCCAGGACCAGCCAACGGGAAAAAGTAATTGGCTTTGGACTTTTTCTTTTGACCATGATTGTTACTTATGGAGTTTACAGGGCATTTGATGTTGTGATAACTACTTCTAATTATATAGACATTTTCACCTCAGGTATTTTCTTTACAGCCATGTGGTACATGGCACTCAAAAAGTTGGAGAATTGGACGTTATGGATTTTTGCCGATTTATTAACAATCCCGTTGTATGCCTACAGGGGATGGGGCATGCTTTCCCTTCAATATCTTATATTTACCATCCTGGCCGTCCAGGGTTATTTCGCATGGAAGAAAAACTTAAACAAGAGCCCTCTAACATTATCAAAGTAGTCCTTTTTGGACCAGAATCTACTGGGAAAACCACTCTGTCCGAACAGTTGGCCAGGTATTACAATACGGTTTGGGTACCCGAGTACGCCCGAGAATATTTGCAGGAAAAATGGAACAATACAAGAAAAACCTGCGAACCACACGACTTATTACCCATTGCCGAAGGTCAAATGAGACTAGAAAACATGTTGACGAAAAAAGCAACAGATATTCTGATATGTGATACGGATTTATTGGAAACCAAGGTATATTCCGAAGCGTATTACGTAGGTGACTGTGACCCGCTACTGGAAAAGTACGCCGTTAAAAATACCTACGACCTTTACCTACTAACATATATTGATATACCTTGGGAAGCGGATGATCTGAGGGACAAACCAAATGAACGTGAAGAAATGTTTTTGTATTTTCAGAAGACTTTAGAAAAATACGAGCGTAAATTTATTATCTTAAAAGGAAGTAAAAATGAGCGTTTAAAAACCGCTGTAGAACACATAGATAACTTATTAGAAAAACGATGAATTTAACAGCCAAGGACAGGGAACAAATAGTAGAAAAAGGAATAAGCGAGCAGAAAGTAAAAGATCAGATAAGTACATTTAAAGAGGGCATACCATTTGTAAATTTAAAAAATGCCGCGATAGTCGGTAACGGAATTTATAAATTTTCAAAAGCTGAAGAAAAAGAATTGGTGGAGCTTTTTGAAAAACGATTACCCGAACTATCCATTTTAAAATTTGTACCCGCATCAGGGGCAGCTTCACGAATGTTCAAGGCCTTGTTCAATTTTCTGGAAACTTATAACCCAGAAGAAGAATCTCTAGAAACCTACTTGGAAAGGACCAACGATAAGGAAATGAGTGTCTTTGCAGACGGACTTGAAAAATTTCCGTTTTATGAGAACGTTATAAAAGATTTGAAACAAGATTACGATAGCAAAGGAAAAAAAGTCTATGATTTTGTTAACGAACTGTTGGATGAGAACGCCTTGAACTATGGTTTTTATCCTAAGGGCCTATTACCTTTTCATAAATATCCAAGTGGTTCGGAAACCCCATTTCAGGAACATTTAAAGGAAGGGGCTCTTTATGCAAGTTCCAATGGTAAATCAAACCTGCATTTTACAATATCAGAACAACATGAGGCCATGTTCAATTTTGAATTAAATGAAGTAAGGGAAAAGGTATCGGAAGATACCAATACGAAATTTCACGTAGATTATTCCTTTCAGAAACCATCTACGGATACCATAGCAGTAGATATGAAAAATGAACCTTTCCGGAATGCGGATGGTTCATTGTTGTTTCGCCCAGGAGGTCATGGAGCTTTAATAGAGAACTTGAACGAACAGGATGCCGATATAATTTTCATAAAAAACATTGATAATGTTGCTATAACTAAAGATGCGGATGCCGTTGCGGAGAGCAAAAAAGTGCTGGGGGGCGTGTTAATTCAAGTTCAGGAAAAAGCATTTTCCTATGCCAAAATTTTGGATGAGGATTCAAATTCGGAGACGGACTTTAATGAAATAGAAGATTTCCTTAAAGAACGATTGAACGTTAGATTCAATTCAAGTTATGCGAAATCTTCAGATGAGGCAAAAATAAAAATCCTAAAGGATAGATTAAATAGACCTATCCGAATCTGCGGTATGGTTAAAAACGAGGGGGAACCGGGTGGTGGCCCGTTTTGGATAACCGATAGTGAAGGTAACGTTTCCTTGCAGATTATAGAGTCCGCACAGATAGATATGGATAATTCGGAACAAGTAGACATATTGCAAAATTCGACGCATTTTAACCCGGTAGATTTAGTATGTGGCGTACGAAATTATAAAGGTGAAAAGTATGACCTTTTAGATTTTGTGGATAGGAAGCAAGGGTTTATTACCGGAAAAACAAAGGAAGGAAGGGAGTTGAAAGCGCTGGAACTTCCGGGTTTATGGAACGGGGCCATGGCCTATTGGAATACGATTTTTGTAGAAGTACCACTAGTGACCTTCAATCCTGTAAAGACGGTTAATGATTTATTGAAACCTTCACATCAAGCTTAGAAATTTTCTCTTTTTATCTTTAAAAGTGTGTATTTCTTACACACTTTTATCATTTTGGATGCATAATTATACAGACCTCAATTCCACTCTTTTGATTGTAATAATATGATAATTAGTTATTTATCACTGTACTTTCTATATTTTATCTGTTGGCATCATTTTTCCACTACGGTTAAAAAGAAAGTTTAACTTAAAATATATGAAGATGAAAAAAATAGTTTTTGCCACAGCATTGGCCTTAGGAAGTATGAGTTTGGTAATGGCGGCCACACCAATTTTCCATGATGGAATTATGGAAGAGGTCATTTATCAAGATTATAAAGAAATTTCTACAGCCGATGTTCCAGCTGCAATTTTAAACGCTTTAGAAACGGATTTTCCGGGGGCAACCTTAAATAAGGCTTATGTTAATGAAGAGAGTCAATATAAATTGGAGGTATCTGCCGAAGACGGTAGCACCATGGATTTATATGCGGATGCCGAAGGTAATTGGCTTGAGATGTAATTGTTCTCTATAATTAGTTTATTAGTTTAGGAAAAGCTGCTTCGGCAGCTTTTTTTGCGTTAAAAAAGCTATAAAATGTAGGAGTGAACATCTAGAGTTCAGTAAGCCTCGTAAATAAATAAGTTTAACGATTAAAATTTTTAGGATGAAGTATATGATTATGGCCTTTTTGGCAATAGGGTTGATTTTTAATGTAGCTGCAATGGACAATTCAGATTTGAATCAATACCATAATACAATTACCCTTTCGGACGATTACGAAAGAATTGAATCAAGCGAGCTTACTCCTGCCGTTGTAGAAGAATTGCTTAAGCAATATCCTACTTCAAAATTGGGAGCCGCCTATCGAAATTCCAAAGGAGAATTTAAACTTATCATGGTCTTGAAAAGTGGGACTCGGAGAACGGTTTACATTGACCCTTATGGTAACTGGATTAATAAGAAATAATTATAAAGATAACTCTGATTAAAAAGCTGCTTTTGCAGCTTTTTTTATGTCAGCTTTTATAAAAGTATAGATTGCTTTCCCGGACTATTAATGGAATCAAAAGCGTGTATTTTTTACACATAAAAGGTTCAAGGCATACATATTTACTCAATTAAAAAAACAATAAATTTTTGTAAAACGTTGATAATCAATTAATAATTATAATTTTTTATTTTGGCACTGTTTTCCCATTTAAGTAATTGATTTTAAAAATGAAATAGTAATTTAAAACAGTAAAAATGAGAAAGTTATTTTTTTTAGGAGCGTTGGCTATCGGAAGTTTATCAGTAATGGCCCAAGAGGCAGATGTAGCTCAAGTAGATTCAACGGAAGTAATCGTTACGATGGATGAATTCACCGAAATAGCAACATCGGAATTACCAGTGGCAGTTACAGAAGCTGTAGTCAAAAATTACCCTATGGCAACTATAAATAAAGCGTATATAAATGAGGAAAAACAGTATAAGTTGGAAGTCTCTTTGGAAGACGGTACTTCCGGCACATTATATGCGGACGAGAACGGTAATTGGTTAGATCTCTAATATGGTATAACTTGTTTGTATCAAGTTGGTTTGGTCAGAAGAAGGTAGCTATGTGCTACCTTCTTCTATTTTAAGGCGTGTATAGCTATAATTTTTTGTTCCAGATTCCATTTTTTTTGAGGCTAAGGTTTAAGACAATTTTAGAAAACAAGTAGCTTTCTTATGGTATTTTTACGTAGATAGATTGTATACTTAGCCCATCATGCCCAAAATCTTAATTATTGAAGACGACACCTCTTTTGCTCAAATGCTCCAAAAGTTTTTGACTAAGAAAGGTTTTGACGTACTACTCAGCCATACCGGTTTAGATGGCGAAAAAAGGTTAAAGGAAGAGGCTTTTGATGTGATCCTGACTGATTTAAGACTTCCAGATTATGATGGGATAAAATTGATATCCGGACTTGAGGGGCAAACACCGATAATCGTTATGACAGGTTATGCTGAAGTGGCTTCTGCGGTGAAGGCAATGAAAAAGGGAGCTTATGATTACATAGCCAAACCTTTTACCCCGGAACAAATTCTCAAAGTACTTGAAGGTGCATTGCATAGAGTACCGGTATCAACTGAAACAAAACTAGCCAGTTCAAATCAAGATTCCGGCGATATTACGGGTGATGGCGACAATATTGCCGGTGAAAAGAAAGAACTCCAATTTATTAGCGATGCCTCGCTAAAATTACAGGAATATATTGCTTTAGTAGCCCCTACGGACATGTCCGTTTTAATAACTGGCCATAGCGGTACGGGGAAGGAGGTCACGGCCAAGGCGATTCATGATAGGAGTAAGCGAAAAGACAATGCATTTGTAGCGCTGGATTGCGGTGCCATTCCAAAGGAACTGGCGGCTAGCGAATTTTTCGGTCATTTGAAGGGAAGTTTTACGGGTGCCATTGCCGATAAAATTGGAAGCTTTGAGGCAGCCAACGGTGGAACCCTTTTTTTAGATGAGGTTGGCAATCTTTCCTATGAGAACCAAATACAACTACTTAGGGCTTTGCAAGAGCGGAAAATAAAACGTATTGGAAGCAATTCGGAAATAAAGGTTGATGTTCGGATTATTTCCGCTACCAATGAAGATTTAAAAGTGGGGGTGGAAAAAGGAACCTTTAGAGAGGATCTCTATCATAGGTTAAATGAATTTTCGTTACAAGTCCCTTCTTTGGTAGATAGAACGGGAGATTTATCGCTTTTCGCCAAGTATTTTTTAAAAATGTTCAACGAAAAACTCGAGAAGAACATACATGATTTTTCTAAAGAAGTATGGGAGGCTTTCAATACCTATCATTGGCCCGGTAACATCCGGGAGCTTCAGAATGTCATCCAACGTGCCGTTTTATTATCGGATACCGATGAAGTGCAATTAAGCGCATTGCCCGTTGAGATTATGCAATCTAAACCTGTAAAGAACGATATGGGAAATCTCTCCAAAGCGGAATTTGAGAAGGAGCAAATCTTGAAAGCTTTAAAACGTACCAATTACAATAAATCCAAAGCCGCAAAGCTACTGCAAGTTACCAGAAAGACTTTGTACAACAGGATCAGCCACTATGGTCTAGATGTCTAATGGGTCGCTTTTTCAACTCACAAATTAGTCTCCCAATACCTTCGTCCAAGCTTTTAAAATCCATTTTTAATTTTTCCATAGACAGGGATTCGGCAGTCGCAATTTCAAGAATTTCTAGAGTAGGAATACATCTATTTACCTGTAATTGTCTGAACATGGTAAGCATACGATGAGCCGTTTTATTGATGTCGTTGTAATCGGTCACTTTTACAGCTTTTTTTAATAAAGCCCTATTTACAAGAGTATCGTCTAAAAATGTTTTCAGTATTTCATCAATAGCCTCCATATCATCACCCAAAAACGATTCTGAGGTTTTAAGGCTGTAAAGTTGATAGTTTTCAATTTCAGGAGTACTAGTCTTTGTGTCAATTTTTAAATCGCCCTCGCTCAAAAATAGATTTATTGTTTCCAGCAACTTGATCTTAGAAAATGGTTTTTTAATTACGGTTGAAAAACCTTGGGAAGTAAAAAGTTCTTCCTTAAGGTCATGTCTACCGGTCATTGCAATTATTGGTTGATTATCATAATGCTTATAACTTCCTGAAGACAATCGTTTCATGACTTCGAAGCCAGAAATAGTAGGCATTTCAATGTCCGTTAATATCAAATCATAGCGTATTTTCTTTTTGGTTTGCGTTAGTTCGTCAAAACTGTTGAACAATATGGGAGTAATATGTGTTGTCTTGACCATTTCGCCTATCATTTGTAAAAAGGAAGAATCATCATCAATAATCAAGATGCTGATGTTTTTTTTCGATAATTCTTCTAATGCGGGCAGAGTCTTACTTTCAAGGGGAGAACTAAAAACAAGTGGGAATTCTAAAACAAAGGTACTTCCTTCTCCTAAAGTGCTTTCTAAGCGAATGCTTCCCCCCAACAATTCAGTAAGTTTTTTTGAAATGGTCAACCCTAATCCGTAACCACCATATTTTTTATCGGTATCGTTTTCAGCTTGGGTAAATTCATTAAAAATAAGCTGTTGTTTTTCCTTAGAGATGCCTATTCCTGTGTCCGTTACAGTGATGTTTACTTGCTGTTTTGTCTCGGAAGTTCCTACGACTTTGGCTGTTATGCTTATTTTGCCCTTTTGAGTGAACTTATAGGCATTACCGATCAAATTGGAAATTATTTGTCTTATCCGCTTAGGATCACTTATGATGGGCGACTGTAGGGCGTGGTCCATATCCAATACTAATACTATCTCCTTTTCAGGATTTGTGGATGCAATGTTTTGTGCGGTTTCGGTCAGTAGTTCGTAGAGGTTGAAGGAAATTTTTTCTGCGGTCATTTTTCCTGCTTCTAACTGGGAAAAATCCAAAAGATCGTTTACTAGATTATTTATATAACCGGTGGCGGATTTTATATATTCTACGTATCGTTCCTGTTGACGAGGTAGACCAGTATTTTCAAGAAGCTTGGCATAGCCGGTAATGGCACTCAGTGGTGTTCTAAGGTCGTGGCTGACCGTGGCAATAAGTTGTTCTCTGCTTTTTAATAAGGATTCTGAGAACTTTTTTTCTTTTTCAAGCTTTTGCCGGTACAGATGTGCTTTCCAAAAATCCTTGTTCAGAATAAA
The DNA here is from genome assembly GCF_027474845.2 of Maribacter aestuarii. NCBI lineage: Bacteria > Pseudomonadati > Bacteroidota > Flavobacteriia > Flavobacteriales > Flavobacteriaceae > Maribacter > Maribacter aestuarii. The sequence goes on along the minus strand of NZ_CP107031.2, from coordinate 1,394,681 downwards.
TATAAACAGCCCCACTACCAAAAAACCCAATAGGGCAGCAATGCTTGCCAGCCGAATACTTCTTTTAAGGGCAGCCTCTTTTTTAATGTTATCATTAAAACTATTGACCATGATTTCATTTTCAAAAGCAGAAAGTATGTTCCTCAGTTGCTGGGATAGCTCCAAGTCAGTTTTATTTATGGCCATTTCTCTTCGTGCTAGGGAATTCTCATTAATTGTGTTTTCCTGCTGTACCTCCATCAGCAAAGCCTTGGAAGCCTCGAGTACACTATCCAGTTTTTTTGTTTTTTGTTCTTCAGTATCATCCGTGGGGATATTAGCGTTAAGGTAATCCGCCACTTTTTGGATTGCTTCACGTGCCTTTGGGGACAACTCGTTTAAATTAGGGACCAGCCCCTCCGCCGTAATGATACCTAAGGAAGCCTCCATTTCATCAAATTTTTCTAAGGCAGAAGTAATGGCCGTTCCAGTCTGGTTTTGGGTCTTAAGCTTTCCTAGCATTTCAGTATTGGCTACTTTTTTCGCCAAGAGTATTCGCAAACTGTCCAATAAATACTGTTGCTGTTGCTTGTTTGTGAATGTTTTGAGTTGCTCTATATCTGTGTAGATGGAGTCTATTTTAGATGCGTAAGCCACAAAGTCTTTTCTTTTTTTGGACTGAAGGGCCAATTTAGAATGACTTTCCGCTTCGTATAATTGAGTAAGGAAAGAACTTGTTTTAAGAAGTTTCGCATCGTTTTCTTCTGCTACCTCGGTAGATAGATAATCACGGATTTCACTATAAACATAAAATGAAGCCACAAGGGCAAGTACCACTAATAATAGATAGCTTAAGATAATTTTTAAGGTGAACTTGTTTTTCGGTTTGTTCATAGCGAGTGGGTACGTAATAATTTAAATACGTTTGCGACAGCTTATAAGGTTATAAAAAGGTGTTAATTCTGTAGTTCTGATGTTTTTAATTAATAATCATAATTCATAATTCATAGATTTTTTTTATGAAAGATGAATAGGCTGCTGTACATTTGTACCATCTCAAAGGGGTGCCTAATCCCAGAACCATAATCAGGCTAGTACTGAGGTCAGTTCCGGATGAAGCTGAGATTATACCCAATGAACCTGGGCGGGTAATGCCGCTAAGGGATGCGCAAGTCGCTTATTTGGAATTTTTCAATGTCCTTGGTTGGGCAAAATCAATTTTAACTTAGAATAATAGCCCCTTTTATTCGTAAATTTTTTTACGGATGAAGACTTTTATTTTTACTACACTGTCCATGTTTGGACTATCATTGGCCACAATGGCCCAACAACAATCAACAGACTCTTTAGAAGGTAGCAAAGTTGTGCTGGACGAGGTATTCGTATCGGCAATTAGGGTTACCAAAGAATCTCCGGTAACATTTTCCAATCTAACCAAAGAAGATATCAAGCCGCGTAATCTGGGGCAGGATATTCCAATTTTAATGAATTTTTTACCGTCCGTTGTCACTACTTCAGATGCCGGAGCGGGCGTTGGGTATACCGGAATTAGAGTTAGGGGAAGCGATGCTACCCGTGTTAACGTGACCATAAACGGTATTCCTTATAACGATGCGGAATCCCAAGGTACATTTTGGGTAAACATGCCAGATTTTGCCTCCTCTACCGAAAGCTTACAATTGCAACGTGGCGTAGGTACATCAACCAACGGTGCCGGAGCTTTCGGGGCAAGTTTAAATTTATTGACCGATGGATTTTCCGAAGATGCCTATGGTCAAATTTCATCCTCTATTGGTAGTTTTAAAACCCTAAGAAACAATATAAAATTCAGCACAGGTTTATTGAACGACAATGTGGAAATTTCGGGTCGTTTATCAAGAATTACGTCGGACGGTTATGTGGATAGGGCTACGTCGGATTTAGACTCCTATTTTTTACAGGGCGCTTATAAGGATGATAACACCTTGATTAAAGCGTTACTATTTGGAGGGCATGAAATTACGTATCAGTCTTGGTACGGAATAGATGCGGCAACTTTGGAAACCGATAGAACTTTTAATCCGTCCGGAATATATACGGACGAAGATGGCAATACCCAATTTTATGAAAATGAGGTAGATAATTATAAACAGGATCACGCTCAACTCCTTTGGAACGAAAAAGTTTCCGAATTCTGGAGCACAAACTTAGCTTTACACTACACTAGGGGAAGAGGTTATTTTGAGCAGTTTCGAGAAGATGACGATTTTGCTACCTATGGTTTTGAACCTCTTAATGTTGATGGCGAAGAAGTCAACACTACAGATTTAATTAGAAGGCGTTGGTTGGATAACGATTTTTACGGAACCGTATTTTCCGCAAATTACAGGAAAGATAAATTGGACTTAATTATAGGAGGGGGTTGAATAAATACGAAGGGGATCATTTTGGAGAGGTAATTTGGGCCAGATTCGCCAGTAATAGTGATTATAGGGACCGATATTATGATGATAATTCTTCTAAAACCGACTTCAACCTGTATACAAAAGCCAATTATAGTTTGGACGATAAATGGTCACTTTATGGGGATTTACAGTATAGAACTGTTAACTACAAAGCCAATGGAGAGGAAACTGGTCAGGTGGATGACACATTTAACTTTTTCAATCCGAAAGCAGGGGTAACCTATGACTTGAATCCAAACAACAACCTCTATTTTTCATATGCAGTGGCCAACCGGGAACCTAACCGGAACGATTACGAAAATGGAAGTCCAAGACCTGAAAGGCTGAGCGATTTTGAATTGGGATGGCGTTATGTCACTGCAGATGTACAGATAAATACGAATGTTTACTATATGAACTATAGAGATCAATTGGTCTTGACGGGTGAGTTGAACGATGTAGGAGCTCCTTTACGTGCTAATGTAGGCGATAGTTATCGTTTGGGATTGGAGGTTGATGCCAATATCAGGTTTAATGAGAAGTTTAGACTTAGACCAAATTTTGCTATAAGTTCTAACAAGAATCAGGATTTTATATTCCAAAGGGACGGTATTTTACAGAACTTAGGAAATACTAATATTGCCTTTTCACCCAACGTCGTAATCGGAAATATTTTGACCTATAGCCCAACCCAAATATTTCAAGTTTCTTTGCTATCCAAGTATGTGGGAAAACAATATATGGGTAACATAGATGCTGAAGCTTCCTTATTAGATGCCTATTCGCAAACGGATTTGAACATACAATACGAACTACGTTGCGATGGGTTTTTGAAAAGTATTGTTTTCTCTGGATTGGTAAACAATCTGTTTGATGCGGAATTTGAATCCAATGGTTATTTTTTCACATTTGATGATGATTTCTCTAATCCAGGAACAATTACGACTATTGAAGGGGCCGGGTATTATCCGCAAGCGGGAATTAATTTTTTATTAGGAGCCACGGTAAATTTTTAAAGATTGCATATGCATCTTAAAGAGAAATTTATAGCTATTTTCTAGTTAAATAATAAAAATTCATGATTGGTATTTGGCAAATCTTTCTTCTTCTCTTCGCATTGTCATCTTTTTTACTTCCCTTGATTGCTCTGATTAACATAGTGAAAAGTGAGTTTAAGGGAAGTAATGACAAACTGATATGGGTTTTGGTAGTATTGTTATTACCTATTCTTGGATCTCTTGTTTACTTTGTCGTAGGTTCTTCCCAAAAAGTAGATAAAACGGAGAACATGGATTTCTATACAAAATAGATACAAATAACATCTGAATGGCTCTGTGACTTAATTCGATACACTTACGATATTTCCTCCAAAAGTCGCCCTGTATTCCAACATGTCATAGTAACGGTTGCCATCATCCGGCTTGTTCAATTGTTGGCCTGTAAACAGGCTATACTGATAATCTTCGCACGAACAAGTTGCTATTTGGCCGTCCAATATCATTGTAGAACAATTATTGGGCGCGTGATTGGGACAGCTGGCTTCAAAAGCACGGAACTGGTTAAAACCGGTATTGACGATGAACACACCTCGTGTTCCAATGCCCTCACTTGTCACTAAAATGGCACTACCTGTATTCGTCAAAGGGCTATAAAGCGGAAGATTTAAATTGGCATCAAACCGAAAACCAATTTCTTGTAAATAAGGATTTCTATTGGTCCTGTCACTACTACAGGAAAACAGTAAAAGCATTAAAAAAATACTTAAAACACGGTTCATTTTACGGGGCTGTTTTAAAAAACTTAAACAAAAATGGGTAAAAATTATGTATATTTGCGTTAAATCCTCTCTAAAAAAACCTTGTATACAAGGCAGCTGCAGAGGATTTCTCTATTTATAAAACGATGAAGTTATGAGTAACGTATCATACTATACTGCGGAGGGACTAAAAAGGTTAAAAGACGAATTAAATCAACTTAGAGATGTTGAACGACCAAAGGCCTCTCAGGCAATTGCGGAAGCTAGGGATAAAGGTGATTTATCTGAAAATGCGGAATACGATGCAGCGAAGGAAGCTCAAGGACTTTTAGAAATGAAGATTGCTAAAATGGAGGCTACCTTGGCGAACGCACGTTTAATAGATGAGTCGCAATTGGACACTTCTAAAGTATTGGTTCTTTCTACGGTTAAACTTAAGAATAAGAACAACGGTATGGAGATGAAGTATAAATTGGTTGCTGAGAGCGAAGCCGATTTAAAAACCGGAAAGATTTCGGTAAGTTCACCCATAGGGAAAGGGCTGCTCGGAAAAAAAGTTGGAGATACTGCGGAGATTACGGTACCCAATGGAACGCTTAAATTTGAAATCTTAGAAATCACGCGGGAATAACATTCCATAAATACTTATATTTAATCCTGTTACTCACCGTGACAGGATTTTTTATTTAAAAACTGAACATGTCGACCTTATTTACAAAAATCATTAACGGAGAAATTCCTAGTTATAAAATAGCTGAAGACGATTCTTTTTTAGCCTTTCTGGATATAAATCCAAATGCAAAAGGCCATACTTTATGTATTCCTAAGGTGGAAGTAAATAAACTGTTGGACCTGGATAAGGACACCTATTTGGGTCTTATGGTATTTTCAAGAAAAGTAGGAAAGGCTATAGAAAGGGCAATTGATTGTAAGCGTGTTGGTATGTCCGTTATAGGGCTGGAAGTGCCCCATGTACATGTTCATCTCATACCTTTGAACGATATGAAAGATGCTACCTTTCAGCATAAAGTCACGTTGACCAAAGAGGAATTTGAGGCAATTGCCAGTAAAATTAGGTCTAAAATTGAATGAGCTTATTCATATAAACGTAAACGGCGCCCCCTACCAAAGCAACAAGCAATAACATTAGAACAAAGAAAAGTAGTGTAGGTTTTGATGATTTTTTTTCCGGAACTACCGTTTTTTGATAGTAATCGAACATGCGTTCTATATCTTCCGTCCAGCTAACCGGATAAATAGTGGATTTACATTTTTCGCAAACCATTTTATTGGAAACCTCATTGGTCGTTTTATGAAATAGGCTTCCATAAGTATGTTTTTGATAAAAGGAAAGCTTTAAATCTTGATTAAAACATTCCGGACAATTATTTTTAAGACTTGCTTCCTTAATGACGACTAGTTTTTCCTTTGCCATAACTATACGTGTACTTTAAGGGATATTTGCATTATTGTACCTTCCTTCCCGGAGGAGAGGACTTTTATTTTCCCGTTATGATATTCTTCAATTATTCTTTTAACTAAGGACAGGCCTAACCCCCAACCTCTTTTTTTGAGGTTACGCCGGGATTAAAGATAGTGGTAAAATTACTTTTGGGGATTCCATGTCCAGTATCCGCAATCAAAATATTCACGTACTTACCGTCCGGAACTATTTCAATGGCGATACTTCCTTTACCGCGCATGGCGTCTATGCCGTTTTTTACCAGATTCTCTATGGTCCAATTGTAGAGCGAGCTGTTTAAAAGAACGGGCATTTCATCCACTTTGGTATTAAAAGAAAAATGAATCAGTTTGGAACTTCTCCGTTTAAGGTAATCGTAGGCATTTTTGGTCTCCAATACGATATCCCGCTCATTTAATTTGGGCAGTGAGCCAATTTTCGAAAAACGTTCTGTAATGGTTTGTAGCCTATCTATATCCTTTTCTATTTCTTTGGTGATATCCGGATTTATTTCTTCGGTCTTTAATAATTCGTTCCACCCCAATAAAGAGGACAGGGGGGTTCCTATTTGATGTGCCGTTTCTTTGGCCATACCCGCCCAAAGTTTGTTTTGTTCGGAAACCTTGTTCGTTTTAAACAGAAAGTAAAGCACGGCCCCAAAAAGGAAGATAATCAACAAGAGCGCAATAGGATAATATTTTAGTTTATTTAATACTTCGGAATTCCCGTAATACAATGTTGCTAAATGTTCTCCTTGCTGATCTATGGAAATAGGGATGTTTTCGTTCTGAAATTGCTTTAGTTTTTTTAGAATATAAAGCGAGTCCGCAACCTTATCGGCTGGAATATTGTTCACCCGTGTTGATCCGTCCTTATTGATCAATATCATTGGGGTTGAGGTATTGTTTTGAAATACCTTTAAATGTAAACTGCCCAAATCCACATCTTCCGAAGATTGAAGAAATTCTGACTGCGCAGTTGCCCAAATCTCCATTTTTAGCCGTTCTTCTTCCTTGAATTTTTTAAAAAAGCTATTGGTGTTCAATAAAATCAAACTCACCAAAACAAACGAACCTATTAAAAGGAAAATATTGGAGACCTTGTTTTTGGGATTAAAATTCATTCAATTGATTGTAATACTAAAGATAACCCAAAATGTAAATAATTGTTGTGCGGTATTCGTCAACCGTAGTTTTATTACCGAGGCATTTTATGTATTTTTGTTTTTTATAGATAAACGAGTATTTTAAGATGGAAATAGAAGGAAAAGTAAAACTGATCGGGGAAACCAAAACCTTTGGAAACAATGGTTTTAGAAAGAGGGAATTGGTGGTTACGACAGATGAGCAGTACCCACAGCATATTCTTGTAGAATTTGTACAGGACAAGTGTGACTTGTTGAATAACTACAGCGTTGGCCAGGATGTAAAGGTTAGTATTAACCTTAGGGGAAGGGAATGGACAAACCCACAGGGTGAGGTAAAGTATTTTAATTCTATCCAAGGATGGCGTATAGAAAGCATACAACAAAATGCGCCTGCAGAAGGAATGCCTCCTGTACCACCAATGGAAGCTTTCGAACCCGCCGATAATCTTAATGAAGAAGATCACGACGACCTACCTTTTTAAATAGAATTATTCGGAAAAACCCACTTAAGTTTGAGAAAAAATTGAAGCGTAGTTAAAACCATATTAAAACTTGTTTGACCAAAAAAGTTAAACAAGTTTTTGATTTTTAGACGTATTTGTAAATTGAAAACCAGAAACTAAAAGAAAGAATGCAAAAGAGCACTATTTCTTTCCTTACGGATCGGTTGGAATTCCCGCCTTTGGATAGCGCCAATTCCGAAGGACTTTTGGCTGTTGGGGGAGATTTGTGTTCAGAACGTTTATTGTTGGCCTATCAAAATGGTATTTTCCCATGGTTCAATGATGATTCCCTTATAATGTGGTGGAGTCCCGATCCTCGGATGGTCCTTTTCCCAGAAAATATCAAGATTTCAAAAAGCATGCGTAAGGTCATGCGCAGCGGCCAATTTAGAATTACCAAAAACACCTGTTTCGCAGAAGTCGTTCAGCAATGCGCAGCTGTCTCCCGAAGGGAACAGGACGGCACTTGGATAACCCGGGATATGGCATCGGCATATGTAGAATTACACCGAAAAGGTTATGCGAAATCCTATGAGGTTTGGGAAAATGATAATTTGGTAGGAGGGTTGTATGGGGTGGACCTTGGTCATATTTTCTGCGGGGAGAGCATGTTCAGCTTAAGCTCTAACGCCTCCAAATACGCTTTCATTCAATTGGCCAAAGAGCTCAGGAAAAAGAACTATGCTTTAATAGACTGCCAGTTGTACACGGAACATTTGGCCAGCTTAGGAGCCGAGGAGATTCCAAGGCAGGAATTCATAAAAATTTTAAAGGGACACGATAAGACTGGTCAAAATAAATAATACATTTTCTGTTTTTTGGGTGTAGTTTTCAAAACGATACTCTGATCCTACTTGAAGTTTGGTCTTTTCGCTTAGTAACCATCCCAAATGGGCGGTAATGCGCTGGTCGTATTCAGGTTTGCTTGCCTTAGTTGTACTAAGTAGGGATTCGGAAGAAATTATGAAGTACGGCTCTCCTATATCTAATTGAACACCCTGTAAAGGTAAATCTAAAGCCAAACGATACCGAAACCTATGAATTGTTTGTGATGTAAGCAACCTTTGTTCCGCTCTAAAACGGTTCCCCAGTCTCAGACTCCTATATTTCTGCGTAATATTATATTGTTGGGTAAATCTGAGTTCATTCGACTTGTCGTCCTCAAAAATTTCTCGAATTCGGTATTGTACTCCCAAGCCAACACTTTGATTGTCCCTAATCTTCAAGTTTGAAAAATGGGAAATATCGTATTGTCGAACGTTAAACACAAAATCCTCTTCTTGGTATAAATAGGAACGATTTGCAATGGCAAAATTATGGGAATAATTCTTGGACACTTTATAGTTCAAAGAGATTTGAGGTTGCCAATAAATAGTTAAATTATCTTGTGCCTTCAACACATTTGATAATAGGGCTATTCCTAAAATTAAAATGATATGAGTCTTAGTAAAGAACATGGTCGTAATTTGGAGGTAACGACTTTCTTATTCGGATAAAATTGCCTTGGGAGTCGAATAAAATTTCGTAATCAAAGTACTCCTGATTTTTCTTCCCACCTATGATTAATTCGTAATTTATGGAGGGTAAAATCAAATTTTGAAAGGCGTTCTTTATGGTTTTATTCAGTTCCTCTCCTTCATTCGTGGGATACTGTTGCTGTATTTTTTTTATACGGTATTTTGAAAAAGATTTATCAAGATATTTTAATATGGCACTATATGTATCTGAAGGTAAGTCCACTTCCTTTACCAAAATTTCAATATCTTCCAGTTTACCAGATTCGTCAAATTCTACACTATACCAGAGTCGGTCTTTTTTAAACTTGGCTTCAAAGCTTGTTTTAGCACTATCCGTTTCCTTATAAAATTTTAAGCGTTTAGCACCTTCTAATTTCTCTGAAATAAGTATAATAGCTTCTTCAGGAAACTGTGATTTTTTAATTCGGTACTCCCGTTCATATTTATTTTGGGCAATTGTACTATAACAACAAAAAAGAAGGATAAAAAAAAGGGCTTGTAATATTCTAGTTTTCATTTACGCTACTCTATTTGTTAAACTTCATGATATCTAAAACAATTTATTTCATGGTCGTTGACCATTCCGGTAGCTTGCATATGTGCATAGATTACGGTACTTCCAACAAATTTAAAACCCCGTTTCTTCAGGTCTTTACTAAGTCTATCGGATATTGGGGTATTGGCAGGAGCTTCCTTGTAGTTCTTAACTGTATTTTTAATGGGTTTATTGTTGACAAAACCCCATATATAGGAGCTAAAAGTTCCGAATTCTTCTTGGACTTTTAAAAATGCCTGTGCATTGGACACCGTAGCGTTGACCTTTAGTTTATTGCGGATTATACCTGGATTTTGCAAAAGTTCATCTTTTTTGGCCTGGTCATATTGAGCTATTTTTTTATAATCAAAATGGTCAAACGCCTCTCTAAAATTATCCCTTTTCTTTAATACGGTAATCCAACTTAGACCTGCTTGGAAAGTCTCTAAAATTAAAAATTCGAAAATGGTCGCATCGTCCTTAACGGGAACGCCCCATTCCTCATCATGATAAGCCTCATAAAGCCTATCTCCTATGCACCACCCACACCTTTGTTTATCCATGTAAAAAGTTTGGATTAAAGATATGAGAATAAACTTGAAACTTATACCAGGGCGGTATTGCTACGTACCATCTCTGTAAGTTCATCATCCATATAAATTATAGGAATTGCATAAAGCATGGGCATACTTTTGGGATATTTTTCTTTAAGTAATGCATTGATGGTACTGAACAACAGTGCCTTGGTTTTACCAATAATTAAGGTATGTTCTAAGTCTTCTATCTCCCCTGTTTTTTTATTTTTTTCATAAACTTTCTTAGTGGAAATGACAGCACTAAAAATTAGGTCCTTTTCCGTAAGTAGTTTTATAATATCCATCGTCTGTTCCCTTTCCTTAACTATTATATGTGCTAGGATCATAAAACTTTTTTAAAACACCAGTTTAGAAAATGCCTTAAGTGTTACTAGCGAAGAAACAAGGGCTCCAAACTGGTGCTGAGAACAATTATTATTTTTGTTGTACCAAAGACTGTTCTTTAGCTTTGTTAGGTAATTGAAGTTCTTTACTTTCCATCGCTTTTGTTAGATTAGCCTCTACATTACTATAAACATTAAAGAATTTCTTTGAGCCTAAGGGGGTTAGGTCTACAATTAAGTTATTGTTTTCACTTGTGTAAACACGATTGATTTTTACAATAGTGCCATCAAGTCCCTTGTAATTAGCAATTCCCCCTCTCTTAATTATAAAGTTGGGTTTTGGGAAGAAAAGATTTTTAAATGGTTGATTATTTGATTTGTTAATGACATATAAATCTCCAGTCTTTATGGTTTCCCCGATTTCTTGAGACCAAATTGCATTTGCGAATAAACTTGTAATAAGTACTAAGAATAGTTTTTTCATTGCGCTAAGCTTTAATTAATTATTGAATTATCATTAAGGTTTAATATCTCATATGGAATTAAATCTGCTTTTAATATAGGATACTGCCCGAAAAAATTATCACCATCCTCTCTTCTTAAGGTCAAGGAGATAACACCTTTTGAAGAAATATCTCTACTTTGGACAATTACTTTACTACCATAAATATTAAAGTAATTGTTCATTCCGTCCCAATCGTTGAGACCACCCATTACGGCTACGACCTTATGGTTGCCTAATTCTATTAAAGGTCTTATTTCTCCGTAAGAGGTTTCAGGCTGTTCGACAGCTGTTAACCTCAAAGTAGCTGTTTGCTGAGCATAAGAGAAGCTCATAAATAGTATAGTAATAAAAGTTAAGTAAATTTTTCCCATAATCGTATATCTTATCATTATCCAAAAAGCTATTCTAATTTAAATAAAAAAAGTATTACTTTCGTTAAAAAACAGTTAAACTATCATGTTATGATAGTATTACTATTATATTTGACTGATATAAAAAATTACCATGGACCATTTACTACAATCAGTCAAAATCGCCATTAATGAAAATATTTACCTTAAAGATCCGGAGTCATCTGATTTAGGAAAACGGATTATACAGGAAAGCATCTTGATGATCAACGAGATGGGTTTTGAGAGCTTTACTTTTAAAAAATTAGGTATTCGAATTAAATCTAACGAAAGCTCCATATACAGGTACTTTGAGAACAAACATAAACTGTTGTTGTACCTGACTTCGTGGTATTGGGGCTGGTTGGAGTATCAACTTGTATTTGCTACCAATAGTATTGAGGATCCTACTGCGAAACTGGAAAAGGCTATTGAAATTGTTACCAAAACAACGGTAGAGGATTCTGCCTTTTCTCATATCAATGAGGTTTTGTTAAACAAGATCGTTATAAACGAGTATTCGAAGTCGTATTTAACCAAAGAGGTAGATGCTGAAAACAAGGATGGTTATTTTGTAATTTATAAGCGCTTGGTTAACCGGATAAGTGAGATGATCAATACTTTAGACCCCGATTATAAATATCCTTCCAGTCTGGCGAGTACGATTTTGGAAGGTTCTTTACACCAAAATTTCTTGAAAGATCACTTTAGTTCGTTGACCGATTGTCATGCGAAACAGGACCCGACCCAATACTTTCTTCATTTAACATTTTCAACACTTAAATCATAAGGATTATGGCCAAAGATATTCTAACCGCCTGGCAGCGGCTAATAGGATTGTTACGCTTGGACAAAAGGGATGTTTTTCAGATATTCTATTATGCCATATTCGCAGGATTGGTCAATCTATCCTTACCACTGGGAATCCAAGCCATTATTAACCTTATTCAAGGGGCACAGATAAGTACATCTTGGATCGTTTTGGTGGTTTTGGTGACTTTAGGTGTCGCATTCGTAGGAATACTTCAATTAATGCAGATACGTATCATTGAAAACGTTCAACAGAAAATTTTTACCAGATCATCCTTTGAATTTGCCTATCGCTTTCCAAAAATAAAAATGAGTGAATTACGAAACTACTATCCGCCAGAATTGGCGAATCGTTTTTTTGATACCCTAACAGTACAGAAAGGTCTTTCTAAGATTTTAATAGATTTCCCTGCTTCGCTATTACAAATCATCTTTGGACTACTATTGCTGTCTTTTTACCATCCTTTCTTTATAATTTACGGTATACTCTTATTGGTACTTATATATATCGTGTTCAAGTTTACCGCTCAAAAGGGACTTGATACGAGTTTGGACGAATCACAAAGTAAATACAAAGTTGCACATTGGATACAGGAAGTAGCCCGGTCTATTGTTAGTTTTAAACTGTCCGGTAAAACCTCACATGCCTTGGACAAAAATGATGCACTTGTAACCGAATATTTAGAAGCCAGGGAAAGTCATTTTAGAATCTTGGTGCTTCAGTTCATCCAAATGATAGGATTTAAGGTCTTAGTTACCGCTGGTCTTTTATTAATCGGTGGTCTGCTAGTACTTAATCAAGAAATGAACATTGGCCAATTCGTGGCAGCAGAAATCATTATACTATTGGTCATAGGTTCGGTGGAAAAACTTATTACTGGTCTGGAAACTTTCTATGACCTATTAACCTCATTAGAAAAATTAGGTCAAGTTGTTGATAAAGAGCTGGAGCCCCAAGAAGGAGAGAAGCCATTTAAGGAGAACGAGGGATTTCAAGTGGAGTTAGATAAAGTTACTTATATGGTGCCCGATAGGGGTAAGAAAATCATAGACAACTTATCATTGACAATTACACCTACCTGCACTATTCTTTTAAATGGAAACAGTGGCTCTGGCAAGTCTACCCTTTTACGCATCATAGCAGGTATTTTGCAGCCGGATGCGGGAGGCGTTTACATTAATGGAGCGGATTTAAGAGGAATGAACCTTAATTATTACAGGTCCCATATTGGACAGTCCCTACCCGAGGAGTCACCTTTTGAGGGTACTATTTTAAATAATATCACATTTGGGGATACTTCAATTTCATCGGAGCAGGTTTACTGGGTCTTGGAACAACTAGGATTGACCCAATTCGTAAAGGAACAACCAAAGGGTCTTCAGACCATACTATATCCAGAAGGTAGACAGATACCCTATACGATATCTAAAAAAATTGTTTTGGCGCGTAGTATCGTAAGAAAGCCCAAACTACTCATACTTAAGGACCCATTGGATCAATTTGATAAAGAAGAGGGTACTCGGATAATGAATTTCCTTAGTAATCGTGAAAATGGCTGGGCCTTGATAGTAGTGAGCGAAAATTTGCGATGGGCTGATAAATGTAGCCGTGTTATTACCATGGAACAAGGGAGAATAATCAACGAAAAATAACCAGAATGCTTAATATATCACATAACAGATTAAATCAGAAGGTAAGCTTGGATAGGTTTACCTCGGCACAACGGGTATTTCATCAAAGGCATTACAAACACTTCAACAGATTTTTGCTGGCTTTTACATTGGTTGGTTTCATCGTCTTATTCCTACCGTGGACACAAACAATCAATGGAAATGGTTACGTTACTACCTTAACTCCCGAACATCGTCCGCAGACCATACAGTCTCCTATCCCCGGCAGAATAGAGAAATGGTATGTGCGTGAGGGGGATTTTGTAGAAAAGGGAGATACAATCCTATTCATATCCGAGGTCAAGAATGAATATTTTGATCCAAGGTTAGTGGAACGGACAGGAATGCAAATAAGGGCAAAAGAAGCATCGGTAAATTCATACGAAGGCAAAGTAAAAGCCTTGAATAATCAAATCGGGGCCTTGTCCAGTGAGCGAAAGCTCAAATTGGAGCAAGCAAGAAATAAGTTGTTACAGGCAAAATTAAAGGTACAAAGCGACAGTATTGATTTGGAAGCGGCAAAAACGAATATTCAAATTGCTGAACGTCAATTTAACAGGACAGTACAGTTGGAGAGTGAAGGACTTAAAGCGGTTACGGATGTAGAGGAAAAGAGACTTAAACTTCAAGAAACCCAGGCAAAGCTAATTTCCCAGCAAAATAAACTATTAGCCGCGAAGAACGAGGTTATTAATGCGGAAGTCGAGATTAATAGGGTGCAGGCGGAGTATACCGATAAAATTAGCAAAGCGCAGAGTGATATGTTTACCGCGCAATCCGGTCAATTCGATTCTGAGGCACAGGTCACTAAGTTGGAGAATGAATATACCAATTATGAAATGCGAAATAGTCTGTACTATATCCGTGCGCCGCAAAATGGTTACATCAATAAAGCCATACAGGCAGGGATTGGTGAGACTTTTAAAGAAGGAGATCGTTTAGTGGGAATTATGCCCTCGGATTATGAGATGGCCGTAGAGACCTACGTAGAGCCCATTGATCTTCCCCTAATTCATTTGGGAGAAGAAGTTCGAATTCAGTTTGATGGATGGCCAGCTATTGTTTTTAGCGGATGGCCCAACGTTTCCTATGGTACTTATGGGGGTAAGGTGGTTGCTATAGAAACATTTATAAGTGACAATGGCAAGTATCGAATTTTGCTGGCGCCTGATGAGAATGACCATCCTTGGCCCAATGAGTTAAGGGCAGGTTCGGGTGCCACCACCATCGCACTTTTGGAGGATGTGCCCATTTGGTTTGAACTCTGGCGACAGCTCAATGGTTTCCCGCCTAATTATTACCAGCCTGAAGGTGCTCAGGGAAAACCAGTAAAAAAATAACATGCGAAGGTACCTTACATACATGCTGCTTTTGTTTTCGCTCGTTGTAGTAGGCCAAGTTCAGGATTCCTTAGTGCTGGGGTTCAATGAGTATTTGGGCTACGTCAAAAAATACCACCCGATTGCCAAGCAGGCCGAGTTGACCCTGAACATGGGGCAGGCGAATTTGATGAAAGCGCGTGGTGCCTTTGACCCAAAAATTGAGGTGGATTACGACCGAAAGGAGTTTAAGGGAATCGATTATTGGGAGCGTTTAAACGGAACCTTTAAGATACCTACTTGGTACGGAATTGAGTTAAAAGGTAATTTTGAGCAAGATCAAGGTGTGTTTTTGAGCGGGGACGAAGAGGGGACCGCCCAAGGTCTATATAGTGCAGGGGTTTCCATGAGTTTGGCACAAGGCCTTTGGATAAATGACCGTATGGCTACTTTGAAACAGGCAAAACTGTTCAGGGAACAGACCAAAGCGGACCGGGACCTATTGGTTAACCAAATTCTCTATGATGCTGCCTTGGCTTATTTTGATTGGTTGCAAGCGTTTAACGAAGTATCTATTTTTCAGAACTTTTTGGTCAACGCCGATATTCGATTTCAGGGTATTAAAAGTCGGGCAGAAGCGGGTGATATCGCCGCCATCGATACCGTTGAGGCTAAAATTGCTTTGCAATCACGGGCATTGAGTTTAGAACAGACCAAAGTGAAACTTATGAAACGTTCACTTGAACTTTCCAATTTTCTTTGGATGAACGATAACGTTCCTGTGGAGTTGCAGCCTAATGTGATTCCCGATGTTAATATTAGTGAAGAAATAGACATCACTTTGGAAATTCTGGGAAGACCTTTGGGTGATTTTACCATTGAAAACCATCCGAAGTTATTATCACTTGGGTATAAAATAGACGGCTTGCGGGTGGAGAGAAACTTAAAGGCGAACAAATTATTGCCGAAAATAGATTTGGAGTATAATTTTCTTACCGAAAAGCCAGAACTTATCAATTCATTACAATATCAAGAATACAAAGGGGGAGTAAAATTTCAATTCCCTTTGTTTTTGCGTAAGGAACGCGGCGATTTGAAGCTCGCCAAATTCAAACTCCAGGATGCACAGTTCGATTTGGACAATGCAGAGATAGCGATAAAAAATAAAATCTTGGCCCTTTACCGAGAACTGGAGTCTTTCGAGACACAGAACGTTCTTATTGACGATATCGTAAGCAGCTATAGCACTCTTTTGGAGGCGGAGGAGCGTAAATTCAGTTTTGGCGAAAGTTCGTTGTTCTTGATCAATAGTAGGGAGAGCAAATTAATAGAGACTCAATTGAAGCGCATCGAAGTCCAGAACAAGTTTTATACCGCCAAAGCGAAACTATTTAATAGTCTAGCGGTAAACCCTGAAAATTTATAGTTTTCTTGATATGAGAAAACAATGCAGCTTATAGGAATATCTTCATAGTTTAAAATAAATTGGAATGGGAGGACATAAAAATAGCGGGTTTTATGTGATGGGGCATTTGGGTGCATATCTAAAAAAATCCAGAAAATTAAGGGTTACTGCAAAATCCTATCTAAAGGATACCTTTTTTATCGTGTCTGGTATTTTTGCGGCAGCATTTGGGCTGGAGAGTTTTCTATTGCCCAATAGTTTTATTGATGGCGGTGCAACCGGAATCTCGTTGCTTATTACCACCATAAGTCCATTACCACTATCCACGATTATTATTCTCATAAATTTACCATTTCTTATACTTGGTTATAAGGTAATTGGGAAGCAGTTTACCATCAAAGCTACATTGGCCATTCTAGGCCTGGCCCTGGTTTTGGGATTGGTGGATTTTCCCGAAATAACCCAAGACAAACTTTTGGTTGCTGTTTTTGGGGGATTTTTCTTAGGTGCGGGAATTGGTTTATCCATAAGGGGAGGTGGTGTTCTTGATGGCACGGAGGTACTTGCAATTTTTTTGAGTCGAAAATTGGGAGCAACCATTGGCGATGTTATAATTCTGATTAATATTCTTATTTTCCTGACTGCGGCCTATCTGTTGTCTATTGAAACTGCGCTCTATAGTATGTTAACTTATCTCGCTGCTTCTAAAACGCTGGATTTTATTGTAGATGGAATCGAAGAGTACACGGGAGTTACTATAATTTCCAAAGCCAGTGAAGATATTCGTTTAATGATAATCAATAAACTGGGTCGTGGGGTGACGATTTATGATGCAAAAGGGGGCTTTGGAAAAGACGGTATACATAATGAATATGACGTCCTTTTTACGGTTATTACACGATTGGAAATTAGAAAGCTGAACATTGAAATTACGAAGATTGACCCAAAAGCTTTTGTCGTTATGAGCAAAATAAACGATACCCGCGGGGGAATGATAAAGAAAAGGGCCCTGTAAGTTTTTGGTTTGATGAACTACTAACGTTTTCTAATGATAAGAAAATGCAAAGAGCCATTTCAAATAAGATGCATAATACAACTGAAGAATTGATAAGGGAAAGTTTATCCAAAGGAATGACCTATTCGGAATATAGGAGTCTAGTTTCATCAATGGCATATAGTGGAAAGACATCCGGTCCATCAGAGACCGAAGCCTTAATAAATTATACCCGACTCAATGATAAACGTATGAAAAGGTGGGATAAGACCTTTATCATCCATGAAGAGGCTGCTCAAAAAATTAGGGATATCGACATTTCTATAACTTGGTTGGTTCTAACCGAAAGTTGGTGCGGTGATGCATCACCAGCCTTGCCTGTAATGAATAAAATTGCCAATTCATCTCCCAATATCACGTTGAAAATACTATTAAGAGATGAAAATATTGAGTTGATGAATAAATTTTTGACTAACGGAAAAATGTCCATTCCTAAGCTTATCGCTATTGAAAATACAACGGGCAACGTAATTGCGGATTGGGGACCTAGGTCAAAAAACGCCACAGTATTGGCCGAGGACTATAAAGCCGAGCATGGCTCTTTTACTGATGAGTTCAAGCAAGACATACAAGTTTGGTATAATAAGGATAAGGGGCAGAGTATATTGAACGACCTAATGGAATTACTTCCGTTGAAATAAATAGGTTATCGTTCCTTTCTGTGAAGATTTATCCCCCGCACTAAATTTTGCTTTTAACGCATAAGCAATTGCATTATCCACCAAACAGCCATTAGAGGTACCGGAACTTCTCTCATTGAAATCTGCATCGATTACATTGCCCAGGGCATCAACTTCTATGTTAATAACCACTTTACCACCTTCAATACAGGTATAGATAGGAGGGGGCAATCGGTAACTATTTCTATTTACCAGAGAATACGATATGGACGTCTTTCGTTTTGCGAGATTATTGGTAAATTCTTGTTTTTCCGCTTCCTTTTCGCCCAAGAGTTGTTTTTGTTCTTCCCTTTTTTTGGCAAGCTCCTTTATTTTAGCGGCATATTCGGAATCTGAGATTAAATCCTCCGAAGGGTCTCCATCGCTCATTTCCGCCTTTTCCTCAAGAATTTCTTCTAAGGTCTTTAGAGGCTCCGGATTGCCGTAATTAGGTTTGGCCGTTTCATTATAGGCCATATGACTCTGAATGGGATCGGCCTTGGAGAGTTCTTCTAATATTTTTTCCTCCTCAGGGGTAAGTTCCTCTATCAAATCCTCTTCCATGACCATTTCTACAACATAGTCATCTTGTTCCTCTTGTCCGCCTAAATGGATATTATAGAGCACCAACACGACAATACCCATTGAAAAAATGGTAATGATTAAGGATAATTGTTGTCTATTGAGGTTCATGGTCTTATAACCTGTTTTTTAAGAAAAAAGTATTTAGAATCGATAAAAGGAAAATCATTTTAGTTTACGACATTTAACCAGACTCATTAAGTAACATTTCCGAAAACTCCGAAGGGTCCTGGGCTATATCTACGTTAAAATCGCCTATTTTGGTTCTTTTAAGAGCCGATAAATGCCCTCCTGACCCCAAAGCAATTCCAAAGTCGTGGGCTATGGAGCGAATATAGGTACCCTTACTACATACAATTCTAAAGTCGAGCTCAGGAAGTTCCGTACGTGTAATCTCAAATTCGCTAATATGTACTTTTCGTTTATTTATGGCTACTGCTTTTCCTTCCCTTGCATATTCGTACAAGCGTTTGCCGTCCTTCTTTAAGGCTGAAAATATAGGAGGGGCTTGTTCTATTTCTCCAATGAAATTTAGTAGAATTTTTTCAATTAAGGCTTGCGTAATATGATCAAATTTAAATATCCGGTCAACATCGGTCTCTAGATCATAGGAGGGTGTTGTGGCGCCTAGTGTTATCGTTCCGGTGTATTCTTTAGCTTGACCTTGGAAATCCGGAATTTTTTTGGTGAACTTTCCTGTACAAATAAGCAATAGGCCCGTAGCAAGAGGGTCTAATGTGCCGGCATGACCAATTTTAATTTTTTTAAGATTGAATTTTTTACGAATAGCCCATTTCAGCTTATTCACCGCCTGGAAAGAGGACCAACCAAGAGGTTTGTCTATCAATAGTATTTGACCTTCTAAAAAATCTTCTTTAGTTTTCAAACCTTGATTATTGGTTCATTTTTTTAAGTTAAGTGCTTTTATAATCTCTACATTTTTCCTTACAAAAAATCCTAGAGCGTAAACTAGTACTGGAATGACAAGGGTAGCTAGAAGAGCGATTAATATCGGCCATACACCAATTATTAAACTCATTACTTTAGGATTTAGGGAACAAGATAACCATAAAAAATAGCTATCAACCCTACGATTAAACAGTATACGGCAAAATAGGAAAGCTTGCTCTTTCGCACAATTTGAATCATCCAAGTACAGGCGGCCAGTCCGGCAATAAAGGCAGCCAGAAATCCTGCGCCCATTGCAATATTGTTTTCTCCATTAAAGTTTAGTTCTCCACCAATAAGGTCCTTAGCTATTTTTCCAATGATTAGTGGTACTACCATTAAAAACGAGAAACGTGCCGCCTTGGATTTGTCAACTCCCAATAATACCGAAGTGGAAATAGTAGCCCCGCTTCTAGAAATACCAGGTAGCATTGCAATTGCTTGTGAAACCCCGACGATAAAAGCATTTTTAAAACTTACCTTCTTATCCGTGTCCTTTGCTCTATCCGCGAAATAAAGGAGTACTGCCGTTATCAAAAGCATAAAACCTACGAAACGAACATTTCCGCCAAAAAAGGACTCTAATTGTTCTTCAAAAAATAAGCCTACAAAAACGGCAGGCAGCATAGAAATTATAATTTTTATGGAAAACTGACTTTCTTCGTTCCATTCAAATTGGAACAATCCCCTCAAAATTTCCCATACGTCTTTTCGGAATACTACAATCGTGCTAAGTGCCGTGGCAAAATGGAGAACAACGGTGAATAACAGACTTTCCTCTGGAACCGAAGTGTCTCCTAGGATGGCTTTTCCCAATTCCAAATGGCCACTAGAGGATACAGGAAGAAACTCGGTCAATCCTTGTACGATACCGAGAATAATGGCGTCAAGAATGTCCAACTAGTTCTTTTTTTTGTAGGGATTCAACAAAATCGCATAAATTTCGATACCTAGGCCAATAAGCACCAAAGTTGGCGCTAACCTTATTCTTCTAAAATTATAGATTTCGGGATTAAATACATTGGGGTCATCACTTCCGCCACCACTCATAAGTATAAAACCTAGGGCAATAAAAGCTATACCGATGAACATAAAAAGGTAATTTTTCTTCTGAAAAATAAAATCTTGTTTAGGGGTCTGGTCAGCTCTATTTTTTTTACTCATGGCGCAAATTTAATAATATAATTCGTCTGTCCTAAGGTTTAGAAAACGTTGGGTGGCAAAATAGGTGCTTACCAGTGAAATTAAAATACCCAAGACAAATACGCCTATCAAAAGTATGATTAGTATTGTGGGGTCTTCCAACAGGCCTAAATCCTGAAAACTAGTATTCACATAATAAATAACGCCACCTATGGCCACAAGGGCCAATAGCGCTCCAATCATACCCAATTTTATATTCTGCCAAATAAAAGGTCTGCGTATAAAGGTCTTCGTCGCACCAACCATTTGCATGGTCTTGATAATAAAGCGTTTGGAATAGATGGATAAGCGAATGGAACTATTAATCAATAAAACGGCTATAAATGTAAATATGGCACTGGCTACCAGTATCCAAAATCCTATTTTCTCCACGCTTTTAGCCACCATGCTTACCAGCACCTTGTCATAACTCACTTCGTCCACATAGCTTTTTTCGGAAAGCTCTGCAGCAATTTCCGTAACTTTTTCAGCGGTCACGAAATCAGCATTCAGTTTAACATCGATGGAGTTTTTTAACGGGTTATACCCTAGGTAATCCACAAAATCCTCTCCTATTTCTTGGCTGTGCTGCTCTGCCGCCTCCTCTTTAGATACATACGTAGCCGATTTCGTATAATCGGACATGGCCAGGGTTTTTTGTAATTGTTCCACCTCCAATTCTTTGGCGTCTTCCTTTAGGAATATGGATATGGTTATCTGCTCCTTGGAGCGGTCGGCCATTTTTTTGGTGTTGAGGACCAAAAGTCCCAAAATACCCAGTAGAAATAGTACTAATGCGATACTTAGTACTACTGAAAAGTAGGAGGATATTAGTTTTCGCCTTTGATAATTTTCAAAAGAAGTGCTCATGAGGGTGAATAGAAATGTAAAAATAGGAAAGTAAATTGAATAAACTTATTTTTGTGGCTAACGGGACAGACCTGTCAGGTTTACTGCATTAAAAACCTGACAGGTCTAACACATTAATATGAACTACAATTTCAACCATATAGAGAAAAAGTGGCAGAAGTACTGGGCCGAGAACCAAACCTTTAAAGCAGAGAACAATTCGGATAAGGAAAAGTTTTATGTGTTGGATATGTTTCCTTATCCCTCTGGGGCGGGTCTTCATGTAGGTCATCCGTTGGGTTATATAGCCAGTGATATTTATGCGCGTTACAAGCGTCATAAAGGGTTTAATGTACTTCATCCACAGGGATACGATTCTTTTGGCCTGCCCGCGGAACAATATGCCATTCAAACGGGGCAACACCCTGCCATTACTACAGAAGAGAACATAAAAACATATCGTCGTCAGCTTGATCAAATTGGTTTTTCTTTTGATTGGAGCAGGGAGGTGCGTACTTCCGACCCCAAGTACTATAAATGGACGCAATGGATTTTCATCCAATTGTTCAATGCATGGTACAACAAGGATACCGACAAAGCAGAGGATATAAAAGGCCTGATTTCAATTTTTGAAAAAGAAGGCAATAGAACGGTAAATGCAGTCTGTGATGATGAGATCACCTATTTTTCTGCGGACGAATGGAACAAGTTTTCGGCAAAGAGGAAGCAGGAGATTTTGTTGCAATATCGATTGACGTATTTGGCGGAGTCTGAAGTTAATTGGTGTCCGGCTCTAGGTACGGTGTTGGCCAACGATGAAATCGTAAACGGTGTTTCGGAACGTGGGGGACACCCGGTCATTCGTAAAAAAATGACACAGTGGAGCATGCGTATAACCGCATATGCCCAACGTTTGTTGGACGGATTGGAAAAAATTGATTGGCCACAACCGCTTAAGGATTCCCAAACCAATTGGATTGGTCGCTCAGAAGGAGCTTCTGTAACTTTTAATGTTTTTCCAAATGAAGGTGGGGAGCCCAAACATCAGATTGAGGTTTTCACTACACGGCCTGATACTATATTTGGAGTTTCCTTTATGACCTTGGCACCGGAACACGAGCTCGTACAAAAAATTACAACTGACGAACAGAAAGCTGAGGTGGATGCCTATGTAGAAGCCACGGCAAAACGGTCCGAGCGAGATCGCATGGCAGATGTTAAGACCATTACCGGTGCATTTACGGGAGCTCACGCCGAACATCCGTTTACAAAAGAACCTATTCCCATTTGGATCGGGGATTATGTCTTGGCAGGTTACGGCACCGGTGCGGTAATGTCCGTTCCTTGCGGTGACCAGCGTGACTATGATTTTGCAAAGCATTTCGATATCCCGATTCCGAATATTTTTCAGGGTGTGGATATTTCTGAAGAGGCTTTTGCCAATAAGGAGAAGACTATCATTGCCAACTCTGATTTTCTGAACGGATTGCCCTATAAGAAAGCATCTAAAATCGCTATTCAAACCTTAGAAACACTGGGGCAGGGCAAAGGCAAAATAAACTATCGCCTGCGGGATGCCGTTTTTAGCAGACAACGGTATTGGGGAGAACCCTTTCCGGTGTATTACGATCCCGATGGGATGCCACAGATGTTAAATGAAAAATTCTTACCATTAGAATTACCTGAGGTCGATAAATACTTACCTACCGAGACCGGCGAACCACCTCTGGGGAACGCAAAGGAATGGTATTGGCTACAGTATGGTGATGAAGGTAAGGTAGTTTCTGAAGAGGCGTTCAAGAGTTCCTCCCCCTCGGGGAGACTAGGAGGGGCCCTTGAATTGAACACCATGCCCGGTTGGGCGGGCAGTTCCCAATATTTTAACCGGTATATGGACCCGCACAATGAGGAAGAAATCTTCTCCCAAGAGGCCATAAACTATTGGCAGGATGTGGACTTGTATATTGGAGGTAGCGAGCACGCCACGGGACATTTATTGTACAGCCGTTTTTGGCAAAAGTTTATGTTCGATAAGGGTTTGGTGCCCAAAGATGAATTTGCTAAAAAGCTAATCAATCAAGGGATGATTACGGGTACCAGTGCTTTTGTAGGAAGATTTACTTTGGATTGGTTTTCAGGTGATCCTGACGAATTTGTGCCTGAAAGCTCTGCATTTGAAACAGCTGAATTATTTGTTTCCGAAAGTATAATAGACAAATTAGAGGCAACAACTGATACAAATTGGGAATTACAAATTGAAAGTATACTAGGTTCCAAAATTCCAAAATCATTTGAATTTGGAAGTTATAAATCTTCAAGAATTGATAGAATCCATTCAGATGTTTCCTCAATAAATTCTTCAGATGAATTGGATATTGAAGCCTTTAAAAAATGGCGTCCAGAATATGCCGATGCAGAGTTCATAAAAGAGCCAGATGGGAGTTTCAAGGTAAGTCGTGAAATCGAAAAAATGTCCAAATCCAAATACAATGTGGTCAACCCAGATGATATTGTACAGGAATATGGGGCGGACAGTCTTCGTTTGTATGAAATGTTTTTAGGGCCATTGGAACAATCCAAACCTTGGAACACCGCGGGGATTACAGGAGTACATTCGTTCTTGAAAAAGATGTGGCGTTTGTACCATACCGGGGCGGATAGTACTTTTGAGGTTGCCGAAGTAGCACCTTCTAAAGATTCTTTGAAGACCTTGCATAAGACCATAAAAAAGGTTGAGGACGACATAGAGAACTTCAGCTTTAATACTTCTGTGGCTACTTTTATGATTTGTGTGAATGAGTTAACGGCCCAAAAATGTACGAGCCGAGCCATCTTGGAACCACTCGCTATTTTGGTATCGCCTTATGCTCCGCATATTGCCGAGGAACTTTGGGAAAAATTAGGCAATAAAGGGTCGATCGCTACGGTACCATTTCCAAAGTTTGAGGAAAAATATGTGGTGGAGAGTACTAAGGAGTACCCTATTTCCTTTAATGGAAAAATGAAGTTCACTATAGAAATGCCTTTAGATTTTAGCAAAGAGGAAATAGAATCTATGGTGATGTCACATGAAAAGACGCACCAACAGTTACAAGGAAGGACCCCGAAGAAAGTAATTGTGGTACCGGGAAAAATCGTGAATATTGTAGGCTGATTAAGAATTGCCCCCGGCATTGGTTATGTGAGGTGTCTTTCAACATATTTAGGAGACTAAAGGTTTGGTGTCCAACAAATTAATATCCATTCATGACATACATAGACATCCTCGGCATAGTAGCCGCCATACTTACGACCGCGGCCTACGTCCCCCAAGTATACAAAACCTGGAAACAGAAATCTACCAAAGACATTTCTCTATTCATGTACTTGGTACTTTTGACAGGGGTGCTGCTCTGGTCGGTTTACGGATTTTATATTGAGAGTTTACCTATCATATTGGCCAATTGTATTACTGCTGTCCTAGTACTCTTCGTTTTAATAATGAAATTAAAATACAAATAATTAGAAGCCACCCCCCCTAAATTTTAGGGGGTATAGCTTTTAAAACTGAATTTTTTAACGTTAACCCCTGCCTTTTAACGATTATTTGTTTGATAAGTGTTTAATTTGTCACAACTTCGTGACTTAATATAAAACTCTATAACAATGATTGTTGGTATTCCTAAAGAAATTAAGAACAACGAAAGCCGGGTTGGGATGACGCCTGCTGGGGTTTTTGAATTGGTAAAGAACAATCACACCGTTTACGTGCAATCTCAAGCAGGCGATGGGAGTGGATTTTTCAATAAGGATTATCAACAGGCCGGGGCTATTATCTTAGATACTATCGGTCAAGTGTACGCCATGTCAGAAATGATTGTAAAAGTTAAGGAGCCCATAGCCGAGGAATACGAATTAATTCAGGAAGGACAAATCCTGTTCACCTATTTTCATTTTGCTTCAAGCGAGGAACTGACCAAAGCGATGATCAAACAGAAGGCCGTTTGCATTGCGTACGAAACGGTTGAGGATGAGGAAGGAACGTTACCATTATTAACACCAATGTCCGAAGTTGCCGGTAGAATGGCCATACAACAGGGCGCTAAATACTTGGAAAAACCTGTAAAGGGACGTGGGGTGCTTTTGGGAGGGGTGCCTGGTGTAGCGCCAGGAAGAGTCTTGGTGCTGGGCGCAGGGGTCGTGGGTATCCAGGCTGCTAAAATGGCAGCCGGTTTAGGTGCACACGTGACCATTATGGATATTAATATGAAACGATTACGCTATGTAAACGATGTGATGCCACCGCATGTGGTAACGGAGTTTTCGAACGAATTCAATATCAGAAAACATATAAAGACCCATGATTTAATTATTGGTGGAGTCCTGTTGAAAGGCGCTAAAGCACCAAATTTGATTACAAGGGATATGCTTAAGGAAATGCGACCGGGTACTGTAATTGTAGATGTGGCCGTAGATCAAGGAGGTTGTGTAGAAACCACGAGACCAACAACCCATGAGGACCCCATTTATATCATTGACGATGTAGTACATTATTCCGTAGCGAATATGCCGGGTGCCGTTCCCTACACTTCTACAATGGCCTTAACGAATGTTACGTTTCCTTATGTATTAAAATTAGCTAATCTTGGGTGGGAAGCTGCCTGTAAAAAGGATGCCAGTTTGAACAAAGGTCTGAACATCGTTGAAGGAAAAGTTGTTTACGAAGAGATTATAGAGGCTTTTGGCTGGGAAGAAGTCCTTGCCTAGCGTACATTTTGTCGGTTATAATAGACCTCGGCATACTCTTAATTGTAATTTTTGGGTTTGGCGGGGTTTTTGCTTTTTATTGGGAAATACTCAAACAAATTGTTTAGTATCTTTAATTCTATAAAATTTTAAAAGTTATGATGGGATATTATATACTGATAGGTGCAATCGCATTAGTCAGTTGGTTAGTGAGTAGTCGCTTAAAAAGCAAGTTTAAGCACTATTCAAAAGTACATCTGCAAAACGGTATGAGTGGTGCAGAAATTGCTGAAAAAATGTTGGCAGATCACGGTATACGAAATGTGAAGGTTATTTCTACTGCTGGTATGCTCACAGATCACTATAATCCAAAAAATAAGACGGTTAACCTTAGTGAAGGGGTGTACAGTCAAAGGAACGCGGCGGCTGCAGCCGTTGCGGCACATGAATGTGGCCACGCTGTACAGCATGCTACCGCATATGATTGGTTGACCATGCGGTCCAAATTGGTGCCCGTAGTAAGTGTAACTTCCGGAATGTCCACCTGGGTGGTCTTTGGGGGGTTGGTTCTAGGAGCAGCCGCGGGAGTTGGATTTGGTTATTGGGTAGCAATTGCTGGATTGGTAATGATGGGAATGGCTACATTGTTTAGCTTTATAACGCTACCAGTAGAATACGATGCCAGTAACAGGGCTTTAGCTTGGTTAAAATCGAAAAACGTGGTTACCCAATCGGAATACAAGGGTTCTGAAGATGCGTTGAAATGGGCTGCCCGAACTTATTTGGTAGCTGCTATTGGTTCTTTGGCCACCCTAGTATACTGGGGACTCCAAGTTTTTGGAGGTAGGGATTAAATGAAATTTTAATTTTAAACTTCAGCCCGTTAAGCAAACTTGACGGGCTTTTATATGGATTATAAAGGCATGATTATCCTACAAACCAAAAGACTATCCCTTTCAGAAGCTAATTTAGATGATGCCCATTTTTTCATGGAATTGATGAACAGTGCCAATTGGTTGCAACATATTGGAGACAGGGGAATCGATGATATAAAAAAGGCCGAGAACTATATAGAGGACAGTCTTTTAAATAGTTATCGGAAAAACGGCTTTGGTCTTTACAAAGTGCTTCTAAAACCGCTTATGGAACCGGTGGGAATTTGTGGATTTGTAAAGCGTGACTATTTGGAGCATCCAGATATAGGTTTCGCCATATTGCCAAAATTTGAAGGAAAAGGATACACAACAGAAGCTGCGTTAGCCACTATTTCCTATGGTTTTGAGGTTTTAAAATTCCCAACAATTTTTGGGATAACGACGGAAGATAACCATGGGTCTAAAAAAATACTAGATAAAATTGGTCTTCGGTATATCGAAAAAATTAAAAAAAGAAGGATAGACCAGAGCTACTTTTATATTCTAAAGTAGCACCAATTAAATCGTGATTTGTCTATCGATTTGTTGCGCTAGTGAGATAAAGGTCTCTGTTCGGGATACCCCCTCAATTTGCTGAATTTCTTTATTGAGTACGTGCATTAAATGCTCATTGTCCCTACATAATACTTTGATAAGTATGGACCAGTTTCCGGTAGTGTAATGACATTCTAAAACTTCTGGTATTTTTTCCAATTGTTTAACAGCGAGCGGATTGCTCATAGCCTTGTCCAAATAGATGCCAATATAGGCCATAGTGGTGTACCCCATCACTTTTGGATTAATGATAAACTTGGAACCGGAGAGTAAACCGGAAGCCTCTAGTTTGCGAAGTCGCTGATGAATTGCTGCTCCAGAAATTCCAATACCCCTTGCAATTTCCAATACAGGTTTGCGGGCATCTTTCATCAGAAATCTTAGGATTTTCTTATCGATACCGTCAATCTTTACCTTTTCATTAGTGGATTTTCCCATTTTGCCTTATTATTTTAATAAATATAGGGAATACAGTATCAATATACCACCTTTCCACGGCGGCCTTTAGCGTAAATTTTGAATAGAAAAGAGTCTTAATTTTTTACGGATTCAGGGTCGTAGCCCAGATAAGGAACATCATGCTCCTTGAATATTATGCCATAGGCTTTTAGTTCCTTCAAAATCGGTTCGTAAACTTCGCGGGTAATCGGAATTTGAACCCCAGGGGTAGTAATTTTTCTATTCAGGATGAGCAGGGTGGCAATGGCAACCGGAAGCCCCACTGTTTTAGCCATGGCAGTGTATGTCCTGTTTTCACCTATAACTACCATATTTGCATCTATCTGTTTCTTGGCTCCATGTATTTCGTAGCCAAACTTGTGATACATGACAATCATATCCTTATCGTCATCTTGCAATGTCCAGCTATCTTCTAATATATACTGGAGTATTTGGGCCGGGGTGGCATTTTTTAACGGAACTGTTTTTTCGCCGTCAAAAAGGTTCAGCTCCAGTAGCTTTTCCCACCGGATATCGTCTTGATCAATTTTTAATAAATGACGTAGTTTTAGTTCAACGGAATCCGTAGGGGAATAAGGTAAAAATAAGTTCACAAACTCCCTGTAAGACATGCCTTCCGAATTTTCAACTTGATAGCTATCATCTGTCATTCCTAGTTGCACGAACATATTCCAAGCTTTGGAGAATCCAACCCTTCTCATGGTACCGCGATATAAGGTAAGCACATCTTGAAGACCGTAGGCCTCCCTATAATTGAGGGAATCCCTGTTGGCGTAGCCTTCAAATTTCCCGTACCCTTCTATTTCAAAAAACTCGGTCCTTCTAAATAGTTGGTTGTAGGGAATATACTTATAGGTGCCTTCTTGAAGAAATTTAGCCGTTCCCCCCTGCCCTGCAACGACTACATTCCTGGGGTTCCAAGTAAATTTGTAGTTCCATAGGTTGTTGTCGGACTCCGGTGCCACTAGTCCGCCCGTAAACGATTCGAATAAAAGCATCTTTCCACCTTTGGACCGTATATTGTCTATGATTTGCATGGCACTCATATGGTCTATTCCCGGATCAAGACCCATTTCATTGATGAAGACCAAACCCTTTTCTTTGGCTCGGGCATCCAAGGCTTTAATTTCGTCCGACACGTAGGATGCCGTAACCAGATGTTTTCCAAAAACTATACAATCTTCCGCTACCTTTATATGCATGCGGGCAGGAAGCATGGAAACCACAATATCACTTTCTGAGATTACCTCTTTGCGTTGTGCGTCATCAAATATGTCCAGTTGTAGAACGGTACAGGATTCATGGCTTTGAATATGATCAGCGATGACAGCCGGATTTATGTCACCAATTGTTAAATGCAGTTGCTCATCATCCGATTTTTCCAGAAAATAATCAATTAAAAAGGAGGTAGACTTCCCCGCTCCAACAACCAGTATTTTTCGTGACATAGGTTTCCTTACTTTTGCTTTACAACGAAGGGCTAAGGTATCAAATTGTTACATTTATAAAAAAAGACAGTTACTAAGTTATGAACAGAACAATTTTTTTAACCGCATGTATTTTCGGTCTGCTGGCCATAATCTTAGGTGCTTTTGGCGCTCATGGTTTGGAGAAACTAGTGGACGAGTATGCCATTGCTACTTTTGAAACGGGTGTTACCTATCAAATGTACCATGCTTTCTTCCTTTTTGTTTTAGGGCTTTTACCACAATTAGAGTTTGGTACAAAAAAGTTGATTTACAGTTTAATTGTTACTGGAGTTATTTTATTTTCTTTTTCGATATATCTTTTGGCACTGAATTCACTTACGAATTTCGACTTTGGCAAAATTGGGTTTTTGACACCGATAGGAGGTGTTTTCTTAATAGCCGGTTGGGGAACCTTAGGGTATCAATTATATAGAAAAGTTCAATAATTCGTCCAAGAAATAAAATGCTATGAATAGAACAAGATTAGTTGGATTAGTGTTAGGACCAATTGCTTTTTTCTTGATCTTGTTTTTTTTCCATCCAGAAGGTCTTTCCAAAGAAGCCAACGCCGTCTTGGCCACAACGGCCTGGATCGCTGTATGGTGGATTACCGAAGCCATTCCCATTGCCGTAACCGCATTATTGCCCATAGTGTTGTTTCCTTTGTCGGGTGGTCTGGATCTATCCACAACATCCGCCTCTTTTGGTCATAAGTATATCTTCCTGTACATGGGCGGGTTCATTATCGCCATAGCTATAGAAAAATGGAACCTGCATAAACGCATTGCCTTGAATATCATTAATCTCATAGGTTCGGATGTTCGCAAAATTATTCTAGGATTTATGTTGGCAACTGCTTTTTTGTCCATGTGGATATCCAATACGGCCACCGCTGTAATGATGCTCCCCATAGGTATCGCCATAATCAAACAATTAAAGGACAACCCGGATACGGTAGCGGATGAAAACCTAATTTTTGGTAAAGCATTAATGCTCGCCATAGCGTATAGCGCTTCCATTGGCGGGGTTGCTACGCTCATCGGTACACCTCCTAATCTAGTTCTTGCAGGGATTGTTTTGGATACCTACGGTTATGAGATAACATTTATGCAGTGGTTTATTTTTGGTCTACCCATTTCCATAACACTATTGTTAATATGTTGGAAGTACTTGACGAGATATGCTTTTACTTTTACGCAGAACGAATTTCCAGGGGGTAAGAAGGAAATTAAAAGGCTCCTTAGTACATTGGGTAAAATAACTTACGAGGAAAAACTGGTTACCGCTGTTTTTGCGCTTACGGCGTTTTGCTGGATTACAAGATCCTTTCTCTTACAAAAGCTGTTACCGGGATTGGATGATACTATTATCGCAATTTTCTTTGCCATTGTACTTTTTCTGATTCCTTCCAGGAATAAAAGGGAACGGCTCATTAATTGGGATGAGGCGGTACAAATGCCGTGGGGAATTATTTTACTGTTCGGTGGTGGTATGGCTTTGGCAAAAGGTTTTGAGGAGAGCGGGCTGGCGGTATGGATCGGGAATCAAATGACTTCTTTATCAGGGCTTCCTATTTTTTTATTGATTCTGGTACTGGTAGCTGCGGTCAACTTTCTAACGGAGATTACCTCTAACCTGGCCACTACTGCCATGCTTTTACCCGTCTTGGCCCCAATGGCTTTGACCATAGACGTTCATCCCTTTGTTCTAATGGTAGGGGCTGCCGTGGCGGCTTCGTGTGCGTTCATGCTTCCTGTAGCAACACCACCCAACGCGGTAGTGTTCGGTTCGGGATACTTGCGCATACCGGACATGGTAAGCAAAGGGTTTTTTATGAACCTTGCTTCTATTTTAATACTATCACTTTTTGTATACTTTGTATTACCTGAATTATGGAATATAGCCATCGTAGGTTTTCCGGAAATACTTAAGAAATAATCTGATTTCTCCTTATGAGCGTGGAGCTTTGACTCTACATTTATTTCTACCGACGAAATTGACGTAATATGAATTGGAGCCTGATTTAATAATTAGATAATCATATTTAGTAAGAGAATTCACAGAAGTTTGTTGCCTTGGAAATTATCAAATAAAGGAAATAGAGGCGCTTTTTTATGAAATTGATAATTAATTAAATATTTTACTGAATTAAGTCTAAAATTTAATAAAATGCCCGAATTAATCTTGAAAGGTTTTTTATAAGGGGTACGGATAATACAATTCGACGAGTTTTATTCCTATTAAGGCATAAAAATCTAAGGCTTAGTACGGGAATTTTTTAGCTTTGCACAAACAAACAGCTTTTATGACCTCATCTGCAAATAGTACGAAATCGATTTCGTTAAAGGATTACGGAATATCTCATCATAATTTTCACTATCAACTAAGCCCAACAGATTTACAAAAAATTACGTTGAACGAAGAAATGGGTACAGAAACGGCGAATGGTACTTTGGCCGTTAATACCGGAGAATTCACCGGACGATCTCCTATGGACCGTTTTATCGTTAAGGACAGTATTACCGATGATAAAGTATGGTGGGGAAATATTAATATTCCGTTTGATACCGAGAAATTTGATGCCTTGCATAAAAAGGTCATTACTTATTTAAATGAAAAGGAACTGTACGTACGTGATGCCTATGCCTGTGCGGAGAATGCGTACCGTTTAAATATTCGGGTCATCAATGAATATCCTTGGTCCAATATGTTCGCCTACAATATGTTCTTAAGACCAACTGAGGAGGAACTGGATAATTTTGAGCCGGAATGGACGGTCATAAATGCACCTGGATTCATGGCAGATGCCGAAATTGACGGAACCAGGCAGCATAATTTTGCCATTCTCAATTTTACAAAAAAAATAGCCTTAATTGGTGGTACAGGATATACCGGAGAAATTAAAAAGGGAATCTTTTCGGCTTTAAATTTTATCCTTCCCGTTTTTAAGAATACGCTACCCATGCATTGTTCTGCCAATGTAGGGCCAGAAGGAGATACAGCAATTTTCTTTGGACTATCGGGAACTGGAAAAACCACGCTCTCCACAGATCCGGACAGAAAACTTATTGGTGACGATGAGCATGGGTGGACCAGCCAAAACACTGTTTTTAATTTTGAGGGAGGTTGTTATGCTAAGGTCATCAACTTGTCAGAGGAGCAAGAGCCCGAAATATATAGGGCCATTAAACCTGGTGCTATTCTGGAGAATGTAGTTTTGGACAAAAACGGAAATGTAGATTTTGCAGATACTTCTATAACGCAAAATACGAGGGTTAGTTATCCCATTTACCACATCGACAATATACAGGAACCATCCATTGGAGAAAATGTAAAGAATATTTTCTTTTTAACGGCCGACGCCTTTGGGGTGCTTCCACCTATATCCAAGTTGACCCCCAGTCAGGCGGCTTATCATTTCATCTCGGGTTATACGGCAAAGGTTGCCGGTACAGAGGCTGGCGTCGTGGAACCACAACCTTCTTTTTCGGCCTGTTTCGGTGCTCCATTTATGCCTTTACATCCAACGAAATACGCAGAAATGTTAAGTAAGAAGATGAAAGAGTCCGGAGTAGATGTTTGGTTGGTGAATACAGGTTGGACCGGAGGTCCTTATGGTATAGGAACACGCATGAAATTAAAATATACGCGTGCCATGATCAGTGCGGCATTAAGTGGAAAGCTTGGACTGTATTCTTATGACAATTATCATATTCATTCGGTTTTTGGCGTGGCACAACCTCGGGAATGCCCAGGGGTTCCTACAAGCGTACTAAGTCCAAGGGCAACTTGGAACAACGACGAAAAATATTATACGACAGCATTTAAACTTTCCAATGCCTTTAGGGAAAACTTCAAGAAATTTGAAAGTTATGCCAGTGAAGAAATACGACGAGGTGGTCCACAACGGTATGCATTTTAAAATCAAAAAAGCCTCACTTTTAGTGAGGCTTTTTTTATAGACTAACGTGTAATTTATTTATTTACACTGGTTATATATTTTTGCAGTGCCATGGTCATGGACGGCGTCTCTGGTGTGGGAGCCTTAATGTCTATTCGTAGGCCAGCATCTGTAGCGGCCTCTACGGTAGAGTTTCCAAAAACGGCGATGCGAGTATCGTTCTGTTCAAAATCTGGAAAATTCTGTAAAAGAGACTCAATTCCAGATGGGCTAAAAAATACGAGGATATCGTAGTATACATTTCTTAAATCCGATAGGTCGCTGATGACCGTTTTATAAAAAATACCTCTTTTCCAAGAAATATTTAAGTCATCAAGTATTTCTGGATATTCGGGCTTAAGTACATCGGATGACGGGAGTAAGAATTTTTCGTCTTTATACTTCTTTATTAAAGGAATCAAATCAGAAAATAATCTTTGGCCCACATAAATTTTACGCTTTCTGTACACCACGTATTTTTGGAGATAATAGGCCACTGCCTCAGATTGGCAGAAATACTTCATGCTATCGGGCACCTTAAAACGCATCTCTTCTGAGATTCTGAAAAAATGATCAACGGCGTTGCGGCTTGTAAGAATTATGGCAGTATAATCTTTTGGGTCAATTTTTTGCTGACGAACACTTTTTGCATCAACTCCTTCTACATGTATAAAGGGTCTAAAATCGACCTTTACCTTTTCCTTGTCAATAAGCTTGGAGTAGGGAGAATTTTCCATTTTTGGTTCCGGCTGAGAGACCAAAATCGTCTTTACTTTCATATGGCGCACTATTTAAGAAAGCTTCCCATTAGTATTAAGGGTGCAATTTCGAGTGTGCAAAGGTACAAAATAAAATAGAAAAAATAATTGGTTATCAATTTTTGGGAATTTCTAATAACTGTAATCCAACCAATTAAATTAATTATGAAGAAGAGAAACACCGCCACCAAGGCAACGGACTTATTATCTACAAAAATATAGGTCAGGAGAATGTTGGCAATAAAAAGTATAAGGCCGCCATAGTTCAAATAGGAAAGTTTTTTAAAAACAAGATCGCTGATTGTGCGATATGACCCGAATACAAAACCGTTTCCTAATTGTAGGGCAATCTTTAGGATTATAAAGAGAAAAAATCCGGTTAGGATAATAGGGTAGAGAAAGGGGGAGCTTTCCCCATCGGCACCTCTAAAAATTTGCCAGAATAGAAATATGAAAAGGGATGTATTTATTATTTGAAAAATAGTAAGCAGAATTTGAAACCAATTAAATAGGCGCTCTTTCTTATTGTACATGAAAATGTACTTATTATTAAAGGGTAGGATAATGAAGTTTAAGAAACGGGAATAGAACAGACTTTTGGCCAAGAGGACAAAAAGCAAGCTTCCAAAAATAAGGATGGTAATCCAGTCATTGGCCTCTATGGTTCTATATACGGGGTCCATCATTCTAATTCAATCGGTTTACCATTCAGTCCAAAATACAGATTGTTTTCTGAAATCACGACCCTAAAGTAAGAAGGATACCCTTGTTTTGGAGCAGGTAGGGCAAATGTGAAATCCGTAGTATCTTTTGCGATTAAATTCTCCGTATCCTCCTTTATCGATTTTACTTGAATCGGAATGGTCTGTTGTGTTATTTTATAGGCATCCAAATAGGCGATTCCAAATTTTAAACTATTTAAGGGGACGTCAAATGTATAGGGATTGTATACCTTAAGGGTTAATTTCCGCTCGGTATCTAGGGAAATATTTTCTTCGGGAACGATACATTCCAGTTTACGATAGGATTTAAAATCATCTATAAACTTGCCATGATATAGTCCACCATCCGTCTTGGTATAATGAAAAGTGCCATCTTTAATAAATCTAGAAACATAGAGTACATCCTTTCCCCTAACTTTTTCTTCCGAATCATCTATAGAGTACTGGTTCTTTCTGTACATGACATTGTTTAATGAAAAAGTGGTATTTCCTTGCGCATAGAAAGCATACATGGGTGCGTTTCTATAGGAATTTTCAAAAACTACGGGCATATCGTCCACCTCATCTTGGATTTTGTTCACCCAATCCTTATTCCCGTGGGATTCATAAAATACATTGAACAATAAAGGTTGGTACACTAGACCCACACGTAAGTAGAGGATTACGGCAATATTGATTAGTCCTAATCTAACTATCCATAGCATACTCCTTCTATGTTGTAGCATGTAATTAAAAACTATAATGATTAGGGGAATACAAATAATAATGATCCATTGGGTTTGTACCCTTCTGTTGAAACTGGAGATGAAAAAGAAAAGTATTACACCGTAGGTTAAAAAGAGCAGGGCCTTTTTAAACTGATCGGTTGCCTTACTTTTTAAAAGTGCATGATAAATGAAAGGAAAGGGCAATCCGAAAATAGCGATTAGGTTTACAAAAAAACCTAGCGTATACTTTTCAAAACTATATGCACCATTGGGCCTTTCATACAAGTGATACTTAATAGAGACAAAATCATTGGCATAAAGCCAATAAAAATGAGGTATGTAGCAAAACAAGGCCACACCGACAGCCAGCCAAGCATGTTTATTTTTTATTAGTGAAAGGTTAGATAATAGCACGAAAAGAATAACCAATACAGCGTGGTATTTGCTATACATCAATGCCGCCATAATAATACCCAAAATGATTGAATGGAAGACGCTTGGCTTTTTGATAAAGTGTTTATAGATAAGTAAAAAGCAGGAGGTAAAGAATAACAATGGAGTGTCCGGAAGCGTGAAAAACCCATAGGCATTTAGAAGGGTCATTGAAAAAACGAGGACAAAAAAATGTGTTATGTAACGGTTCTTATTCGGGTTATCGATTAAAAGCCAAAGCACCAAAATGTTAGCTGCCGAAAGTAGACAGCTTACAAAACGTACCCCCAGCTCCCAATTAAACAAATAGCTACTTAATTTCACTAATAAAGCAACCATAGGAGGGTGGTCAAAATATCCCCATGCCATATCCTGGCTGTAATACCAATAATAGGCCTCATCAAAAATGAGTTCCGTAAAATGGCTTTGCACAAGGTTAAGGACTAAAAATCCAAAAAGAAAATAAAAGAACTTTCCGGGAATTTTTTCGAACATTCGTGAATATTGCTTCGGGCAAAATTACAAATTCTGAACTTTACAAATTGTTTTAAAAATGTCATAAACCTCTCTAGCCCGTTTCTCCAACATTTTTAAAACCTTACTTTTGTGGAAATTCAATACGTTTCATGTCCAACAGCATCGTAATTATTCCGACATACAATGAGATAGAGAATATAGAAGCTATAATTCGTGCTGTTTTCGATTTACAAAGAGATTTTCATGTATTGGTTGTTGACGATAATTCACCGGATGGGACCGGAGCATGTGTCAAAGCCTTACAGCAAGAGTTTGCTGGTCGACTTTTTTTAGAAACACGGATGGAAAAATCCGGTCTCGGGACGGCATACATTCACGGATTTAAATGGGCAATAGATAAGAAGTACGATTATATTTTTGAGATGGATGCGGATTTTTCCCATAATCCTTCGGACTTGTTGCGACTTCTTAAAGCATGCGAAAACAACGCCGATGTTGCCGTCGGTTCTAGATACAAGAAAGGCGTAAATGTCGTCAACTGGCCTTTATACAGAGTGCTATTGTCCTATGGAGCTTCGGTTTATGTAAAAATGGTAACCGGAATGCGCGTACATGACCCTACGGCAGGCTTTGTTTGCTATCGTAGGGCGGTATTGGAGAATATAGATTTGGACTCTGTCCGTTTCGTAGGGTATGCCTTCCAAATTGAAATGAAGTTCCGGGCCTATCTAAAAAATTACAATATAGAGGAAGTCTCCATAATTTTTAGGGATAGGGAAAAGGGTAAGAGCAAAATGAGTTCCTCTATAATCAGTGAGGCCATTTGGGGTGTACTGGCAATGAAGCTTCGAAGTCTTTTTCAAAGAAAAAAATTCTAATGATGGGCAAAACACTATTCAAAAATGGTAAAATCGTTAACGAAGGGATTATCCAGGAGCGCGATATTCTTATCGATGGCGAAAGAATAGCTAAAATAGGTCTTGACCTTTCTGATGTCAATGCCCAGGTAATCGATTTGAATGGGAAACATATCCTGCCGGGAATCATAGACGACCAGGTGCATTTTAGAGAACCGGGCCTTACTCATAAGGGAACTATTGCCACCGAAAGCAGGGCTGCAATTGGTGGGGGCATAACCACATTTATGGAACAACCCAACACTGACCCTCAAACTATTACTATTGAAAAGTTGGAAGCAAAATTTGCTTTGGCTAAGGAAAGCTCTTTTGCCAATTATTCCTTTTTATTAGGGGGTACCAACGATAACTTGGAAGAAATAAAAAGACTGGATAAAAACGCCTGTTCGGGAATAAAGTTATTTTTAGGATCATCCACAGGAAATATGTTGGTGGATGACGAGGAGGTAATTGAGAATATTTTCCGTAATACCGAGATGGTTATTTCCACACATTGTGAGGATGAAACCACAATTCGGAAAAATCTGGAAATTTACAAGGAAAAATATGGTGATGCCATTCCAATTGAGTATCATTCGAAGATTCGGAGCGAGGAGGCCTGCTACCTTTCATCGTCGAGAGCCGTAGAACTTGCAAAAAAGACTGGGGCCAGACTCCATGTTTTTCATTTATCCACGGGAAAAGAAACGGAATTGTTCAGAAACGATATTCCATTGGAACAAAAAAAGATTACTGCTGAGGTATGTATCCATCACCTTTGGTTTTCGGACAGCGATTACAAAGAAAAGGGAACTTTAATTAAATGGAACCCCGCCGTGAAGACCGCTAAAGACCGGGATATGCTTTGGGATGCCCTACTGGACGATAGACTGGATGTAATTGCAACCGATCATGCACCCCACTTATTGTCAGAAAAGGATAACGTGTATACTAAGGCTCCAAGCGGAGGACCTTTAGTGCAGCATGCTCTACCAGCAATGTTAGAGAAACATTTGGAAGGAAAAATAACCTTGGAGAAACTGGTGGAAAAAATGTGCCATAATCCTGCTAAATTGTTCCAGATTGATAAAAGAGGCTTTGTTAAAGAGGGTTATTATGCAGATTTGGTCGCGGTTGACCTCAATTCCCAATGGAAAGTTTCCAAGGATAACATAGTTTACAAATGCGGTTGGTCGCCTTTTGAGGGCACAACCTTTAAAGCAAGGGTAACGCATACCATAATAAATGGACATTTGGCTTACGAGAACGGGGTCTTTTCCGAAAATAGAAACGCTAAAAGACTCACTTTTAACAGAAAATGAAAAAATCCACCATCTTTTTCGTTGTATTAATGTTTCTGTTTTCTTGTGCGGAAAAACTGATAAAAAAGCCCGATAACCTAATTCCTAGAGATAAAATGGTAGAGATTCTTAAGGAAATGACCATTTTAAATGCGGCCAAAAGTACCAATTTGGGTATTCTGAAGGATAACGGTATTGAACCTACAACTTATGTTTTTGAAAAATTTGATGTGGATAGTATTCAATTTGTAGAGAGCGACCGATATTATGCCTCTTTGCCACAAGAATACGAAGCCATATATAAAGAAGTGGAAAGCTTATTAGAAGCCCAGAAGAAACGTGTAGAAGAGATAAAGAAAATTAATGATAGTCTAAAATTGATAGACAAGGAATATAGGTTTGATAAGTTAAAGGATAGTTTAAACCTTCCAAAAAATTAAGATTCCTTCGCCAAAAAATGTCGGCTACACAGCTTAATGGTTTTCTCCAAAGGTTCAAATTGAAAATTCAGGGCATTTTTAACTTTGGTACTGCTATAGACCTTTGGGTGTTTAAGGCTGTAAATGGAATTTTTGGTAATCTTTCTTTTCCGTCCTTTAATTATACTTGCAAAAGCATCGACATACCTGCCAATTTGAAGCTGCCATATTTTGAGCTTTTTGCGAGGAGGTTTCTTTCCAAGCTCAAGCGCAATTTTGGTCATAATTTCCTTGAAAGATAGATTTTCGCCCACGATTATAAACCGTTCGGTCCTAATGTCCGATTCCATTAAGCTAATCATAATTTGAACCACATCAGAAACGGACACAAAGCCTGTTTCTCCAGGTGGGTAATAGGAATATCCCTTGTTCACGGAACCAAACAATGAACCACTGCCATCCTCCCAAAATCCAGGTCCCAGAATAACGCCGGGATTAATGATGACAACGGGGACATTTTCTTGAGAAGCTCGCCAGACCTCCATTTCGGCCGAATATTTGGTGAGCGCATATACATTGGCATATTCATCGCTCCACTCATTCTCTTCCGTCAACACCGCCCCTTTCGCACCTCTGCTGATAGTGCCAATCGTACTTACGTAACAGAGTTTCTCAATTTTATGATGAACACAAAGATTGACAATGTTCGTAGTGCCCTCCGTGTTAATTCGTTTCAGTTTTTTAAAATCCCTGGGGTCAAAGGAAATAAATGCCGCAGCGTGATAAACGCGTTTTACACCTTGAAAAGCAAGCTCTAATTTTGGAATATCCAGAATATCGCCTTGAATCCATTCAATCTCATTAAAGATGTCTAAAGGATTTTCAACGTAGTAGGTGAAAACTTTTTTTACGTTTTCCAGTTTATCCGCAGACCTGTAAATAGCCCTCACCTTGGTACCTTTTAAAACCAATTCCAACAATAAATGCGAACCAACCAATCCAGTACCTCCGGTAACCAAAACCATAACTCAAAGTTAGGGAATACCCGTGGATAAATTCCTTTTCAATTAAGGCGTATGGGCGGAATATTTCCTTTTATATTTGCAATCAATAACCATAAGAAAGGAACAGGATGACTTCAAATTTTGTAAAGGAATTGGAATGGAGAGGAATGTTACATGATGCAATGCCTGGAACGGAGGAGCATTTGATGGAAGGAATGCAATCCTCTTATGTAGGAATTGATCCAACGGCAGATTCCTTACATATAGGTCATCTAGTGGGTGTTATGATGTTACGGCATTTTCAATTGGCTGGGCATAAACCTTACGCATTAATTGGGGGTGCAACGGGTATGATCGGTGACCCTTCTGGAAAATCATCGGAACGGAACTTATTGGATGAGGCAACTTTAAGGCACAACCAACAAGCGCTAAAAGAGCAGCTCTCCCGTTTTTTGGACTTTGAGAGCGATAAAGAAAATGCCGCAGTTTTGGTGAACAACTATGACTGGATGAAAGACTTTTCGTTCTTGGATTTTATCAGGGATGTGGGGAAGCACATTACGGTCAACTATATGATGTCTAAGGATTCTGTCAAAAAAAGACTTTCCGCTGAGGCAAAAGAGGGAATGTCCTTTACGGAATTCACGTATCAATTGGTTCAGGGTTATGATTTTTTGCATCTGTATAAAACCTATAACTGTACGCTTCAAATGGGAGGTAGCGATCAGTGGGGAAATATAACCACCGGAACGGAACTCATACGTAGAATTGGCGGTGGGAAAGGCTATGCAATTACATGTCCTTTAATCACAAAAGCCGATGGCACCAAATTTGGAAAAACGGAGAGCGGTAATGTCTGGTTGGACGCTGAAAGAACTTCTCCCTATAAATTTTACCAATATTGGTTAAATACTTCGGATGACGATGCGGAGAAATATATAAAAATATTCACTTTCATTTCAAAGAGTGAAATCGAGGAATTGATACAACAGCATTCGGAAGCCCCACATTTAAGAATACTCCAAAAACGATTGGCCGATGAAATTACTGTAATGGTACACTCACAAGAAGATTTGGAAAATGCCGTACAAGCCAGTAACATTTTGTTTGGGAAATCCACGTCCCAAGATTTAAAGAAATTGAACGAAAAAACGTTTTTGGAGGTTTTTGACGGAGTTCCTCAGGCTGAAGTTTCCAAAGAAGAATTGGAAAATGGATTGGATATGATTGGGGCCTTGGCAGCAAAAACTGGTTTTTTAGTTTCAAATGGTGAGGCACGGAGAGAACTAAAACAAAACTCAATTTCCGTGAACAAGGAAAAAGTAAAAGAAGATTACCTGATAACCACGGCAGATTTGATCAACGAAAAATTTGTGCTGTTGCAAAAAGGTAAAAAGAATTATTTTGTGCTGGTATTCAATTAAATCCCACTTTAACGCAACTAATCCAGAAGTCCTGCATCTTTTCAATAAGTATAGTTAAAAGGTTATGGCAAAATTCTATCTGCTATTTTCGGTTTTGCTTCTCTTATTTTCTTGTTCAAAGGATGAGGATGGAAAAGACTTGGAAGATGCTTCTTTAGAGGGTTCTTGGGTTTTGACCAATGTTAGCTGTTTTTGTGGCTTCCCCGAGGACAATGATTTTACGGAAACCCTGCTTTTATTTGATACGGAAGAGAACAAGGTTACCGTAGATAACCGTGGGAAGTACGAATATTTTAAACCGTCGGGCACTTACTCTTACAACGGTGAGGACAATCGAATAAAATTTGAGGATGGCCGTAACTATCGCTTTGAAATAAATAAAGAAATACTAAATCTCATTTTTATGGATGAGCCTAATATAGCGGACGACGAAATAACATATACTTTAGAAAGGGAACAGTAATTCCAGAAGATTATGTGAAGTAATCATAAATGCTGGAATTATTGATGACTCTAAAAACATTTTCCACACTGTAAATTGCTCTAATGAAAAACGGTCTGTTTACCCTAGTACTATCAATTGTTTTCTTTTCATGCAGTGTTGAGGATTACACGGAGGATGATATCAGTTTGCAATACACCACTCAAAAATGGGAATTGGTACGAATGACGGGAAGCTTTCCAAATTCCGAAACAACCGGTGCAGCAATGGCGTGGCAAGAGTATTATATTTTTAATCCAGACGGTACTTTTTTAAAATCTAGGACTGTGGAAGGGAAGGGTATAGAGGCTAAAGGCACTTTTCAGGTAATGGAATATGATAATGACGAGGCCGATTATTTGGAATTGGAATTTGAAAACGGAAAAGAACTGATTGGTAGTTGTATCCGAGGTGATACGGAGACGTTGGTGTATAGATCCTCTCGTGCTT
The DNA here is from genome assembly GCF_027474845.2 of Maribacter aestuarii. Lineage (NCBI taxonomy): Bacteria > Pseudomonadati > Bacteroidota > Flavobacteriia > Flavobacteriales > Flavobacteriaceae > Maribacter > Maribacter aestuarii. Next base: position 1,351,934 of record NZ_CP107031.2, on the reverse strand, counting down.
TGTCCAATACTTGGAATGCGTGTGATGGCCCTGGCTTGGACTATTCGTTGGTCTTGGATTAAAGCGCCATCAAATTACAGCCCCTAATATCGGAATGGTCAAACCGGCCCAGAACTTCAAAACTCCCGTTTTCAAACACCTTGCCTAAATCTTGTGTAGCAATAAATGAACAGGAATTAATGTTTGCCAAGTCAATAACATTGATACCCCCTGTTTTACCCGTGGGATTCATTGTTAGGGCATCTTCTGTATCCCTGATCATTATTTTCATCCAGTGCGGACAATTGAAAATACCGTTACCAAAAGAATAAGCCTGTGAAAGTAACTCGGTCATTCCATATTCGGAATGTATGGCTTCTACTCCAAACCCTTTTTTTAATTGATGGTGAAGTTCCGCTCTGATCATTTCTTTTCGGCGGCCTTTCATGCCTCCCGTTTCCATGATGATTGTGTTTTTTAAATCAAACTGAAATTCTTCGGCGAAATCCAACAATGCAAAAGAAACACCGATTAATAACGTTTTGGTTCCTGAAGCTTCCAGTTGTTTCAATTCAAATCTCAATTTATCGAAATCATTGAGAAAAAATCCACTTTTGGGATGGTTGGATTTTCCAATCAGGTCGTTTACCATATAAATCAGGGAAGACCCTTCTCGCTCTAGGTATGAAGGTAAAAGCGCAAGGATACAGTAGTTTGCGGGATTTCCATAGAAATGCTCGAAGGCCATATTATAACTCTTCCGATAAATAGATACATCTGTGATGAAATGTGAACTTGTAGTAGCACCAGTTGTGCCACTGCTCGTAAAAACCATTTCTGGCTCATCTGAATCGCTTAAAATTTCTCTTGACTTGAAAAATTGAATGGGTATAAAAGGTAAAGTTTCTAAGGAAAGTACATTATTGGGATTAGCTCCAAAATAATCGCAAAATTCCTTATAAATACTATTCGTTCTGTATTGATGCCCAAAAATATCAAGCGTCACGGATAAAAATTCCGCATCCGTTTTGATATTGAAAATTCGTTGATAATCCATCCTACTCCCCAAGTTGCTGCAAAGGTACTGAACCCTTGAGAAAAGAGGATTTTAATGGTAGTTAATCCGCAGGAATTAATATAGTTTATTTCACCACCAACTTCCTATTAATAGATTTACTATTTTCGGTAACCTGAACCACATAAACTCCGGGTGACAACCTAGAAATGTTCAGTAGTTTAGAAGAAATCCTATCGGACAAAACCAATTCTCCGAAAACGTCATAAACGCGAATTTCCTTGGTGTCGTTCTTATCGGTGGTTACATAGACCATGTCCGCGGTGGCGGGGTTCGGGTAGAGCTTAAATCCTGTGATTTCATCATTCTTCAGCGTTCTGAAATCAATGGTATCTTGGGCATAGATACCAATAGAAAAAGCCATAAATAGCATTAAGTAGATTTTCTTCATTTTGTATTGATTTGGGATCAACATAGTAAAGGTACTTATATGCTATGGGCAGTTCATAAAAATGTTGTGAAATCTAATAATTTGTAGGTCAACAAGATAGGCGTGGTAATTCACCGATATTATTGGCAGATTATCGATAAGTGAAAAGTAGAAATTGTAGTAAAAAGCGTGGGTAGGGTTACTTAACGATTAGTTTACGCGTCGCCATTTTATCCTTTTCAAAGACACGTAAAACGTAAACTCCGGCATCAAGATCGGTAACGCTCAATTCTTTTCCTAGGATGGTGGTCTTAAGGACTAGTGTGCCTAAAACATCGTAGATCATAATTTCCTTTGGACTGTTCTGAGCGGTAGTGATGTAAACTTTACCATTGGTAACCGGATTGGGATACATGCGAAAACCATCTATATCCCCATTGCCAGCGGTACTTTGTCCGTAGCTGAAGGAAATAAAAAGAAAGAAAAGAATCGCGTAAAATTGCTTCATATATAGCCGGTTACAAATGCTATGCCACAAATATAGGAATTATACTTCCTGAAAGTCAATGGTATAGGTGGGTTTCTTTCAATTTTTCGATGAAATGTAAAAAAGCCCGCAATTTGCGGGCTTTTAATTAAAATTCAAACGATTTTTTAGTTAATACCTACGGTCCAACCCGCACCCCATGAAGAAACGTTCGTTCCCGTACCGTTTCCTATTCCGCTTATCAAATCGGCCTCGGTTGCGCTGCCATCAATGGAAGTATTCGTAGTAACATCTGTAAAAGTAACATCCGTAAAACTCAAGGTGCCGTCTGAAATACCATTAGATGTTGGCGTAGAGGCCTCGTCATCATCAACAGAAATACCTGTGTTTTTACCCACGATCAGTACGTTGGAAAAAGTACCTTGCGTACCTGCTCTTAATAAAAATCCTCTTGTGCTGTCATTAGCACCACTTTCACTCTCAATAGTTACATTGGTTACGGTAGGGTTGGAAAAAGCTCCGGAGGCATTGGTGAAATCTGTATTAAATCCATCACACTCAAAAGCCTCGTCGCCTATTCCATTTCCTTGCAAAACGTATGCATCTGTTATGGTTCCGCTATAACCTTCAGTCCAGTCTATAGAATCGTCTTCTGCATCGACTACGACTATGAAGCTAGCATTTACAGTTCCTCCAAAAAATTCGACCCCGTCATCTGCACCCTCAAAAGCTTGAATATATTCTATTGTAGTTCCGTTTCCTACCCCGTAGAAAGAAAAGCCATTGTTTTCTGACTGACCATCTGCGGCACCACCAGAATATTGTATACGTACATAACGCAAAACGCCAGAGTTATCATCCGCAATATTTCCTCCATAAGGTAAATTCCCAATTTCTGAAGTCGCTGTTGATGTTCCGGTAACTGAGTTTACAGGAGCTCTACCTAAAAGGATAATACCACCCCAGTCTCCGGCGGCCGGTGTAGTGGAATTGGAGGTAAATATAATGGGATTGGAAGAAGTACCGTTTGCAATAATTTGGGCGCCTTGTTCCACAGCTAAATAAACGTTTGGTCCCGCCTCTGCTTTAATAATAGTTCCAGGTTCTATGGTAAGTACAGTGCCGGAGGCTACAATTGTGGCACCGTTTATAATATATTCTTTACTTGCTTCTAAAGTAAGATTCTCGGTAATAGAACCAGATGCTGGAGTTAAGATTACGGTTTCCTCTTCGTTTCCACCTTCTTCTCCGGTTGTGTTGTTGATGGTCGTCACGCTATTATCGGTTATGATAATATCCGCTGTGTCATCGCGCTCGCAGGAAACAAACAGTGATGCTGCAATACCAAATACTAAAAGTTTATTCTTCATTGTTTTCAGTTTAATAATTATGGAATTTTTAAAATTTATATTTAAGTGTTAGTCCTATATTGATTCCGAGATTATATTCCCTAATGGCTATGTCACCATTCCCGGTATTTTCCCTTATCAATGAGATATCCGGATTTAACAAATTCGTAGCACTAAGATTAGCTTCAAAGTGTTCCCCGATAGGGTTTTTCCAGATGAAGTTTAGGGTTGGAACCGCTTTTTCTACTATATTTCCTAATGAACCTGCTCCTAGAGCGGATATCCTATCAGAAAAGTAAGAGAATACTAAAGTTGCCTTAGGGTTGTAATTTTCAAAAGATGGACTATAATTTAAATCCGTATTAATTATAAAGGGCGATGCCCCTTGTAATGCATCGGAATCTCGATCAAAAGTAGTTCCAAAGGTATTTTCATCCCCGGCCTCTATATTTTTTAAATCTTGATTGGTGTAGGTGTATGCGGCATTTAAACCTAATGAGAGCGTAGTTTTTTCATCTTCATCAGTAATTAGATTCTTTCTCATTTCCACCTCGATGCCTAAAACCTCTGCTTGATCACCGGTACGGAAAAGACGTTGTGTTCCTGTTGCATCTGCCGCAATAACTCGGTTTACAGGATCTTGTATGAGTTTACTGAAAGCAGCTACCGAAATAAGCTCACCACGTTCCATAAACCACTCGTATTTAATATCGAAATTATAGATGTCTGAATAGTTGACACCCTCGCCGTTCTTGCCTCCGAATAAATCCGGATTACCGCCAAAACGTTGGGTTACGCCTTCATAAACAAAAGGGGCTACTTCCTTAAACTCAGGAAAGGAAACCGTGTTACTAAAACCGAATCTTAGGTTGGAATTTTCAGTTAATTTGTAACGAATATTCAAGCTAGGCAGGAAAATGTTTTCATAGACATCTCTAAATCCGGGATCCGAAGGAGGAAGGTTTATTACCTCGTATTGAATATTCTGGCTTACAGATTCTGCCCTAATACCTGGAACGATAAGCAGTTTTTCGTTAAGGCTCCATTCCGCCGTTAGGAATCCTGCATGAATATCTAAATTACCTTGATAACTGTTGTCCGGTAGACCAGGTCTGTTAACCGCGCCAATATCATTATTGATAGGGTTTAGATTCCTTATTTCATAAAGAGCATCTTCCGTTGGTATTAGGCTGCTATTTTCTATGGTGAAAAAGGAATCAAAATTGTTGACGTCCGTCACTGGAGTGGTCCGATCAAAAACACGATAACCATATCTTATACTAGAAAAGTTCCTTTCTTTAGATCTACCGTTGTACCCAAACTTTAAAGTTAGTTTGTCAGAAATGGTATTGGTCAAATTGATAAAGCTATTAAGCTCATCATCCGCTATACTTTGAAAAAAGCGTTGATTTTCAAAAGCTGTATTAGTGAAAAATACAGGGTTCGTATTCGGATCATTATCCAAGGCAAACTGATAATTTTCTAGCGTAATACGCTTTCTATCCGGCTCATCCGAGAAGACTTTGTTATATCCTGTACCCCAGTCCAATATCCATTTTTCATCAAATCGATGTTGTCCAGTAAGCTGATTTACAAAAATCATATCTTGGTTAAACTGTATATTGGAGATAAAGAATCCGTCGTCAGAAGTAATCCCATCACGGTTAAATCCTTCTCCTTGGGTACCAAAAAAACTAACGGCATCCGTTGCGCTGTTAATGAACAGGGAACTGTATTTTAATTTATGCTCGTTATTTATTTTGTAAACTATATTGCCAAGTGCCGTTGTAGTCGTTTTATACGCATACTCCTCCGTATTAGGAAAATCGAATTTCAATACGTTGGTGAAATCTCTGGCAGGCCCCTCAAGAAACTCGTATCCATTTTTAAAACTTGCTGTTCCAAAGAAACTAAGTCTAGATTCTTCATTTAAATTTACGGAGTAACCACCTTCAATGGCCCCATTAATATTAATGGGAGTAGCCATGCTTTCGGGATCAATTCCGTGCGATAGGATTACTGCAAAAGGGTTGTTGTCGTATCTGTTATAAAATCCAAAAAAACTTGTTCCTTCACTTTGTAAAAAATCTTGACCTGCGGCATTGGAGTTGACACCGCTTCCCAAAGCTATCTCCAAATAACCATCACCAGTATATTCCTTTGAATCTATATTTACGTTTCCAGCAGCAAAATCGCCATAAAAAGAGGAGTTGTAAGCTTTGCTCACAGAAACGTTTTCAATAATACTTGAGGAAAATAGATTTAAGTCTATATTCTTTTTATTTACATCATTGGAGGGTAAGGATAAGCCATTCATGGTGGTGTTCTGGTACCGGTCTCCCAAACCACGGACATAAACATTACTCGAACCCTCCTGTTTTGAGATACCTGAAATTTGTGAAACGGCTGCGGCCGCATCATCAATTCCTTTTAAAGTCAACGCCTCTGCACTAATGGCCTCTTGCATTACCGTTGCATTTTTTTGTTGCAATAGCAGTGCTACTTCAGAATCTTTTCTTGCGGAAACTGTAACCACAACCTCGTCCAAGGAAACCCCGGCGGAGGCTCTCATTGGAACGTTGACCGTTGAAACCTTTCCTGACACTACTTCAATGGAAGGTATTTCTACGGTTTCATAACCCAAATAACTATAAACTACGGTATATATTCCTGGTTCTAGGTTGGCAATTTCGTAGAGTCCATCAAAATCAGAGGTAGTTCCTTTTGTGGTTCCCTTAATCAAAACGTTAGCAAATGCCAACGGTTCATCATTAACTTCTTTATCAATAAGCTTCCCTACTATACTTCCTGTGTCCTGAGCAACCCCGTAATAACTGCATAAAAACAAGATAACTAGTACTATTTTTTTCATTAGATGTAGTTCTTCTAAAATCCGTGGCAAAGATCTTAGGAAGGTGTGAAAATGAAGTTATCTGTACGTTAAACATTTATTTTATTAGTGTTAGCTAAAGGTTACCATATTAAATGAATGTTAAGCGACTGCCTAATAATGGTATAATGAGTATTTTTGATAAAATAACCTCACGAAAAAACCATGAAAAAGAAAGACATCAAAATACTTTTAGTAGATGATGAGCCGGATATTTTAGAAATAGTAAGCTATAATCTTTCAGCCGAAGGTTATGATGTATATACCGCCAAAAACGGTGCGGATGGCGTGGCAAAAGCTAAAAAGAAACTTCCCCATCTTGTCATCTTGGATGTTATGATGCCAGAGATGGATGGGATAGAAGCTTGTGAACTTATGCGGAAAACACCTGGGCTGGAGAATACCGTAATTACTTTTTTAACAGCCAGGGGAGAGGATTATTCCCAAGTGGCAGGTTTTGACGCTGGAGCGGACGATTATATTACAAAACCGATAAAACCAAAGGTGCTTGTTAGTAAGGTAAATGCCCTTTTAAGAAGGATTAAGCAAGGTGAAAATTCCCAGGAAGACATTATGCAGGTTGGAGATATTATTATTAATAGGGAGGAATATAAGATTGTTAAAAGCGGAAAGGAAATAATATTACCAAGAAAAGAGTTTGAGCTTTTGGCATTGCTTACCTCAAAACCAAGTAAAGTTTTCAAAAGAGAAGTCATTCTAGATAAGGTTTGGGGTAACGAAGTAGTAGTAGGAGGTAGAACTATTGACGTGCATATTAGAAAACTTCGGGAAAAGATTGGTGAAGATCATTTCAAAACGGTTAAAGGAGTAGGTTATAAGTTTGTGCTCTGATGGCCGTTCGTTCCAAAAAATCATATAAGTTTGCCTTTAAATCAGCAGGGTACATTTCAATAATAATTTTTGTATTTCTGACCTCACTACTCTGGTTCTTTGATTTATTGGGGTGGTATTTATTACTTGCCATCGTTCTTTTTACTTTCCTTTCTTCATTTGTAATTCTTCAAGTACGTATCGAAAAATTTATCTACAAGAGGATTAAAAAAATCTATGATGATGTGGCGCTATTAGAATCCTCTTCGCTGTCTACGGGCCCCATTACTACGGATATGCGAACGCTAACGGCTGAAATAGAAAAATTTGCGCAGGATAAAAAAATTGAAATCGACACCTTAAAAATAAGGGAAGAATATCGAAAGGATTTTCTAGGGAATGTTTCCCATGAATTAAAAACGCCATTGTTTACAGTGCAAGGTTATTTAGAGACACTTTTAGATGGGGCCATTGATGATAAAAGTGTTCGGAAGAAATATATAACTAGGGCCAATAAAGCGGTGGATCGGCTCATTTATATTGTCAAGGACTTGGATTTAATAACCAAACTTGAAGTTGGTGACCTCAGTTTGGAAAAGACAACTTTTGATATTATTGAACTTATAGAAAGTGTTTTTGAACTTTTGGAGATGAAAGCCGCGAAAAAGAACATTATCCTAACTTTTGACACCAATTACGACGAGCCTATTCTTGTTTTTGCCGACAAGGAAAAAATTCAGCAAGTGCTGACGAACCTTCTCGTAAACTCAATAAAATACGGTAATGAGGATGGCACAACGGAAGTTAGTGTGGAGAATTTGGTTAAGAATAAGGTAATTATCAGGGTCACGGATAATGGTGAAGGAATTCCAAAACAACATATTCCAAGACTTTTTGAGCGCTTTTATAGGGTTGATCAGAGTGGAAGCAGGAGAGAGGGAGGTTCCGGCCTTGGGCTAGCCATCGTAAAACACATTATAGAGGCGCATGGTGAAAAAATATATGTAGAAAGTGTAGAAGATGTTGGGTCTGAATTTTCATTTACCCTGGAAAAAAGTAAATCTAAAATAGCCTAGCCATATATACCACCTTCAATATTGAATTTTAGTAGTTTTGTTGGCACTTATAAAGTTGACCGTGGGAAGTAAAAACAAGCTTAAAAGATTCGAAGAAAACAAGACATTCCAGAATGTTATACAACCAACTAGGGAGGAAATTCAAGAGGGTTTTGAACTCAAGGGAAAATGGAACGAGCATTTTGGGAACGATAATCCAATTGTACTAGAGTTAGGGTGTGGTAAGGGGGAGTATACCGTTGGTCTAGCCAAACGAAATCCCAATAAAAATTTTATAGGAATAGATATAAAAGGAGCACGCTTTTGGAGAGGAGCAAAAACCGCCATGGAAGAAAATTTGCAGAATGTCGCTTTTTTAAGAACACAGATTGAACTCACAGATCGACTTTTCTCAAAGAATGAAGTTTCCGAAATTTGGATAACATTTCCAGACCCCCAAATCAAATACAAGCGAACGAAGCATAGGATGACCAATCTTTCGTTTTTAGAGAAATACAGAAAAATCCTTATGCCAAATGGCACTATTCACCTTAAGACAGATAGTGAATTTATGCACGGTTACACCTTGGGTCTTTTGCACGGATTGGGATATGAGATAATCTATGCCAACCACGATGTTTATAAAAATGAAGGTAGTCCAAAAGAGGTATTGGAAATACAGACTTTCTATGAAAATCAGTATCTTGAAAAAGGCAAACCAATAACCTACATCCAATTTAGGCTGAACTAGTTTCAGTTTAAGACCAATTGACCAAATGACGCACTTGCTAATTCTATTCTTCGCAACTTTTTCGGCGGCTTTCATGGCCACGGTACCACCAGGGTTGTTGAATATGAATGCTGCGAAAACAAGTGTAGAGAAGGATAAATTAAATGGTATCATCTTTAGTTTAGGCGTTTCAACGATGATAATGCTTCAGGCGACTGTGGCCGTTTTTATTTCCAAGTTTTTAGATAGAAATCCAGATGTTGTTGCGGTGCTTTTAAAGATTGCCGTTTTTGTTTTTGCCGCCTTGGCAGTCTATTTTTTTGTACTTGCGAAAAGGGATAAGAAGAAGAAAATCAAAGCGATAAAAATCAGTAAAAGAAACAGCTATTTTAAAGGAATGTTTCTAGCAGGCGTTAATCTTTTAACAATACCCTACTATAGTGGCCTTAATATTATGTGGAATGCGTCCGGCTGGATCAAGTTCATGGTTTGGGATATCGTCATTTTTGTTTTAGCTGCAGGTCTTGGTACTTTTTCCGTATTGTATTTGTATGTTTTCTACTTTAACAAATTGGAACATAAAACCAATAAATTTGGTAAGAACGCCAATTATATTCTGTCGGGTTTAATGTTTTTGTTGTTAATAATAACCGTTATTCGAGTTTATAACAGATAAGATGGCGCAGAACGACAACTTCTTTCAAAAAGTCTATGATGTGGTCAGGCAAATTCCTTTCGGCCGCGTCACTTCATATGGTGCCATCGCAAAGTATCTGGGTGCGGCTAGAAGTGCCAGAATGGTCGGATGGGCCATGAACGGGTCAGGTAATATGGAAGATGTTCCTGCCCATAGAGTGGTCAATAAAGCAGGCTTGTTGACTGGTAAGCATCATTTTGATGGAACTAACCTTATGCAGCAATTATTGGAAAGCGAAGGAATAGAAGTAGTCGACAATCAAATAATAAACCTGGAGAAGCACTTTTGGGACCCTTGGAAGGAATTGAGAGCTGAAGATGAGTTATAGCTTCGAGATAGGACTGTAAGAAACCAAAGCTTCATAATTCTATTTCATTTAAGCAAAATCTAGATTAATCAAAGATTAGCGTAAAGACGGTGTTCTCATTGGAGGCAACACTAATGCTACCTCCATGAAGACGCATAATCTGTTTGGAGAGACTAAGTCCAATACCTGTCCCCGTATTTTTAGTAGTAAAAAAAGGCACAAAAATTTCGTCGATAAGTTCAGGGGTTATTCCCGGCCCATCATCAACAACCTGAATATATTTTTTATTCAGCTCATTGATTCCCGCCCTGAATTGAATTCTTCCTTCATCGGAATATTGAAGTGACTGTTGTGCATTTTTTCCAAGATTGAGCAATACTTGTGTAATCTGCTTTTCATCGGCAAAAATTTCTAAATTCTCCGGATGTACCAAAACATCGATTTCCACCACCTTATCGGTTTTCTGCTCCTCTACAAGCAATTTTATTTTCTCCAACAACCTTGTAGCAGGAATAAGTTCTTTGTCCGGTTCGGGAACACTGAGGAAGGTCCTGTACGACTGTACAAAACTCATCAGGTCGTTGCCCTGATTTTTAATCACCTCTAATCCTTTGGCCGTATTTTTAATTTGGTCCGGAGTGAAATCGCTGGACGAGGCAAGTTGATTTCCCTTTCTGAAATATTTCAGAATGGATTCTGAAATGGAAGTAATAGGGGTTATCGTATTCATAATTTCGTGGGTGAGTACACGGATTAATTTTACCCAAGAATCCGTTTCCTTTTCGTCCAATTCTTTGTGGATATCATGGACTACGACGAGCAATAAGACCTGCCCTTCAATGGTAATAGGGGTGCACTTTAGGCTTAGGGCCCTTTTGCCACGTTCATTTCCCAATTGGAAAATAATATTATCAAAAGGTTCCAAATCTTTGAATAGCTCATAGAGCTTGTTGTCTACCTGGTTGAGTTGCTTAACGTGATTTAAGGGCCTGTAATTAAATAAATTCTGAACCGTTGGATTGGCATAGAGGATATGACCTTTTTGATTGATCGTAAATATACCAATGTCCGCTTGCCTTAGTATTTCTTGGTAGTATTGCTCCTGAGCCTGTTTTTTCAAATGAATGTCCTGAATCATACTGTTCAGCATGTTGAGGCTATGGTTCAGTTCCTCCAGAGACTTCACACTTAATTTTTCCGGAAAACGCAGCGTAAAATCTTCATTCTTAATGGCGTCAAAAAAATAGGCTATTTTTCGGTTGGTTTGATTGACATAGTTAATAAGGGCAACAATTTGGCCTACCAATATGAACACCCCCATACTCCCAATTATATATTGGCCCTTAAAGAAAAAGTAGGTGGAAATGACCACTGTTACAGCTACAAATATGATGCGGAACACCAACTGTAAATAAATATTGCGGCTTACCATACTAGTGTTTCAGGTTCAAAGTTCAAGGTTCAGACAAGTTTAAAAGTTGATGGTTTTATTTCTTGTAGAATTAGATTACTTATCATTTTGAGGGCTTTTTCTTTAGTTTATTATAAAGTGTTTGTCGGGAAATACCCAACTGATCGGCCGCTGCACTGTAATTCCCGTCATTTTGGTTAAGGGCATTTTCTATCATCAATAATTCCATCTCTTCCAAAGTGCTAGGTCCGCTTTCAAAAGAAACCGCGTTTTTCAAATCTAATAGGAAGTCGGTCGGTTTTAAAACATTTCCTTCCGATAGAATTACAGCACGTTCCATGGTATGCAGAAGCTCCCTAATATTACCTGGCCATTTGTAGGCCATTAATTTCTCCTGTGCCGCTTGGTTGATTCTTAACCCTTGTTTACCATATTTATTAATGAACTTGTTCAAGTAAAAGTCCGCCAAAACCAAAATATCACCATCCCGTTCCCGTAAGGGAGGAACCTCTACACGTATGGTGTTGATACGGTATAATAAATCTTCCCTAAAAAGACCGTCCGCTACCATTTGGTCCAAATTACAGTTGGTGGCACAAATTAACCGGATATTTACGGGAATGGGCTTATTGGAGCCAACTCTTACGATGACCCTATTCTGTATGGCCGACAAAAGTTTCGCTTGGGTCTGGAGTGATAAATTGCCGATTTCGTCCAAAAATAAGGTACCCCCGTTGGCAGCCTCAAACTTTCCAATGCGGTCCTCTTTGGCATCCGTAAACGAACCCTTTACATGACCGAACAACTCACTTTCAAAAAGGTTTTCGGAGATGGAACCCATATCCACGGAGATGAAGACTTCATTATTGCGACGTGATAGTTTGTGTAATTCCCTAGCAATTAATTCCTTTCCGGTGCCGTTCTCGCCCGTCACCAAAACGTTTACATCAGTTTTCGCAACTTTTTGTACCAAATTCATTACCGCGTTCAATGCCTTAGAATTCCCTACGATATAGTTTTTGTTCTGGTTAATGACCTTTTTTAGGTTACTTTCCTTCTGTTTAAGGAGGTGTACTTCTTTCTGGCTTTTCCTGAGTTCATAGGCAGATTTCACGGTAGTCAACAGTCGCTCATTGTTCCATGGTTTTAAAATGAAATCGGATGCTCCTTCTTTCAATGCTTCTACGGCCAGGTCAATTGCCCCGTAGGCGGTCATCATGATAACCGAAATATGTGGTGCTTTCTTTTTAATCTCCCTCAGCCAATACAAACCCTCGTTTCCGGTATTTACGCCTGCCGAGAAATTCATATCCAAAAGAATAATGTCTATCTCAGACAAATTTGGAAAGGAAGAAATTTGATTGGGGTTCGATAAGGTTTGTACAGTTTTATATTCAAACTGTAACAGGATTTCCAAAGCGCTTAGTACACTTTTATTGTCATCGATTACCAGAATTTTTGCATCGGTCATTGTAACGATTCTTTTATTTCGCGGTCCTTAAATAAAACCCGTAAAATTGCTTTGAACATAGTTTTGATTCTATTAAGTAGTTTAAAGCTAGAATTTTTAATTCAGAATAAAATAAAGTTGTCAAATATTTTGACAATCTCTGTACAACTATTTTACAGTAATTTATGAATGACGTAAAATATTGTTATTTAATATTCTGATAACCAATAAAATAGATTCTTGGCATACATATAGTTATTTGTTTGGCACACCAATAAAGAATATGATTACTAAATTCAAAATATCCCTACTATTTACAGTTGTGTTCGGCTTAACGTTGACCGCTCAAGATAAATGGACTTTAGACGAATGTGTGGCCTATGCTTTGGAACACAACCTTCAGCTAAACGATTTTAACTTTACGGAGCAGTCGGGCCGGGAAACCTATAGACAATCTGTGCGTAACTTGTTACCAGTACTCAATGCCAATTCGAATTACAATGTAAATTCCGGTAGAGCTGAAGATCCTAATACGGGAACGTTCGTGGTTCAAGACTTTTTCTCAAATAATTATTCATTGCAGTCTAATATTGATTTATTTCAAGGTTTTCAAAAAATCAATTCTATAAAGGCATCTAAATTTCTATATAAGGCGGCGAAGGAAGAGTTGCTACAGCAAAAATACCTTTTGGCGTTTCGCGTTATGCAAGCGTTTAACAACATCCGGTTCTTTGAAGGTTTAGTGGCCATTGCGAGTGAGCAATTAACGGTCTCCGAAACTAATTTGAAGTTGGTCGAGAAACAGATAGAATTAGGTTTAATGGCCGGTGCTGACCTATACGAGGCAAAATCCGCATTATTGGCCGATGAATTAAACCTCACCCAAAGTGAGAATCAGTTGGCGGCGGCGAAGTTAACCTTGATTCAAGAAATGAACCTGGAAGATACTTCCGAGATAGAAATTGTACCTGACATTGGGCAAGTAGCACAAACAGAAACAGCATCAAAGATGCGTTCGGACACTGTCTATTCAAAAGCACGAGAATTCTTGCCTTTAATAAAGGCACAAGAACTAAGGGCCCAAGCGGCAAAAAAGCAAGTGGGCGTGGCAAGGGGAGATCTTTATCCTTCACTATCCCTATTTGCAGGTATCGGTACGGGCTATTTTGAAACTTTTCGGGATTCTCTAGGAAATACTTTGCCCTTTCGCGAACAATTTAGGGACAATACCTCCAGATTTTATGGTTTGAGTTTAAATGTCCCTATTAGTAATGGGTGGTCGGCGCGCTCAAGGGTGAAACAGGCTAAAATAGAAAAGCTTAGACAACAGAATAATCTAGAGGTACAAGAACAGGTGCTATTTCAAACGATTCAACAATTAGTACAGGAGCACAACTCATTGTTGGTGCAGTCGGAGCAAAGTGTTCAGAATATGGAAGCGCAAAGAATGGCTTTTACTATTGCGCAGAGGCGCTATGAAAAAGGATTGATTAACGGCATTGAATTGTTTACTGCAAAAAATCTGTTCGCCAGCGCCCAGAATGAAAATTTACAAGTGAGGTTGAGGTCGGAAATAAATAAAAGTACTTTGGACTTTTACAGAGGGCTTCCGGTATTTAATATTAACAAAAACGATTAACTAGAAAGATGGATATAAAATTAGAAAAGAAAAAAGGATTACGCCCCAAACATTATGGGTATATAGCTTTAGGCCTGTTGGTCTTGTTCGTTGGCTATCAGCTTCTTTTTGCAAGTTCGGTCTCCACGTATAGGACCGAGAAGGATAAACTTTCTATTGCGACCGTAACCCAAGGCAAATTTGATGATTACATCACTATAAATGGTACAGTAGCCCCGATAACTACTATCTATATGGATGCCTACGAGGGCGGACGTGTCACCGAAAAATTAATAGAGGAAGGTGCCATGGTAAAGGAAGGGGACATTATCCTAAAATTGGAAAATATGAACCTGTACGAGCAAATTCTAGCTAGCGAGAGTAATCTGGCCTTAAAGCAGAATGACTTACGTTCCACCAAACTAACTTTTGACTCCAGACAGGTGGAAGGTAGGAGGTCATTAGCGACGGCCAGTACGGATTTGCAACGGTTAAAAAGAAATTATGAGCAGAATAAGGCGCTTTATGAGGAGGAGTTGATATCGAAAGAAGAATATCAGTTGTCAAAGGAAAACTATGAGCTTTCAAAAAAACAATATGAAATTGTAAAGGTACAGACAGAGAACGATGATGAATTAAGAAAAACATCTTTGCCAGTTTTGGAGGCCGATTTAAATCGGATGCAAAAAACCCTGGGAATGGTATATCAACGTTTGGACCACCTGAACGTGCGTGCTCCTGCGGATGGTCAATTAGGGTTTCTGGATGCTGAAATCGGACAGAATATTTCACAAGGACAGCGTATTGGCCAATTAAATGTGCTTACGGATTATAAAATTGAGGCAGAGATAGACGAGCACTACATAGATCGCGTTAAACGGGATTTGACGGCGAGCTTTGAAAGAAATGGGAATGATTTCCCTTTAAGGGTGCGAAAGGTATATCCTGAAGTGCGTAATGGTAGGTTTCGTGTTGATTTGGTATTTACCGACAGTAAACCGGAAACCATACGAGCAGGGCAGAGCTATAACATTAAGTTGCAATTAGGTGAATCCAGTAATGCATTGCTTTTACCTAAAGGAAGCTTTTTCCAGAGTACCGGGGGTCAATGGATATTTGTGGTAGCACCCGGATCGGATGAGGCTTTAAAGCGTAATATCCGTGTAGGCAAACAGAATTCTAGGTATTATGAAGTACTGGAAGGTCTGGAAGCGGGAGAGGAAGTGATCACAAGTAACTATGACAGCTTCGGAGAAGCAGAAAGAATAGTATTAAAATAAATTATAAATGCAACGGACAACAAGTCCAAAAGGTCTTTAATAAAGCAACTATAACCCGCCTGCCGGTTGGTAGGTCTAATAAGTGAACAAATGATAACGATTAAAAATTTAAAAAAGAGCTTCAAGACAGAGGAGGTAGAAACCTTGGCCTTGAACAATGTAAACCTAAAAGTAGAAGATGGTGAATTTGTCGCTATCATGGGTCCTTCTGGGTGTGGAAAATCTACGCTGCTGAACATCATTGGAATGTTGGACAACCCAACGGAGGGGAGCTACAACTTCGCGGGCAATGAAGTGGGCGGACTCAAGGAAAGTCAGCGTACTCAATTACGAAAGGGCAACTTGGGATTTGTATTCCAAAGCTTCAATCTTATAGATGAACTTACGGTTTATGAGAATGTTGAGCTTCCGCTTATCTATTTAAAAATGGGTAAGAGCGAGCGAAAAGAAAAGGTGATGAAGGTATTGGAGCGCATGAAGATAGCCCATAGGGAAAAACATTTTCCACAGCAACTATCCGGAGGGCAACAACAGCGTGTGGCTATTTCCAGGGCAGTAGTTACCAATCCAAAATTGATTCTTGCGGATGAGCCTACAGGAAATTTGGATTCCAAAAATGGTATTGAAGTAATGAACCTGTTGACGGAATTGAACCAGGAAGGAACAACTATAGTAATGGTAACACACTCGGACAGGGATTCACATTATGCACATAGGGTCGTAAACCTATTCGACGGTCAAGTAGTTACGGAAAGCCAAAATAGGGCTATTGGGGCAATGGTCTAATCAGCCAATTCATGTTGCCAAATTGCTCAGTAGGAGTTTATTCATCAATTGATGCTGAACTGGTTTCAGCATTAAATAGCCAACCAAATTAATCGACCAAAAAATTAGAACAGTCATGTTTAACAACTATATCAAAATAGCGTGGAGAAGTCTCTGGAAGAACAAAGGTTATAGTGCTCTTAATATTTTTGGACTGGCCATTGGAATTACCTGTGCTAGTTTGATATTTCTTTGGGTTGAAGATGAAGTGAACTTTGACAGTACTTTTCCAAAACAAGATTTGATATACTACGTGCCTACAAATCAAAAATATGAAGGGGAATGGAGTACTTTTTATTCAACACCAATGCTATTGGCCCGAGACCTAAAAGAGGAAATACCTGAAATTGTCAGGGCAGTGGCAACATCCTCGGAAAACTTACTCTTTACGGAAGGCGATAATGGAATTAACAGACAGGGAAGATTTGCCGATGCTGATTTTTTTGAGATTTTTAGTCTACAATTCATAGAAGGAAGTTCTAAAACCGCTTTTGAAAGACCTGATGCCATAGTACTGACCCAAAAAACTGTATCGGATTTATTCGGCGAGAATACTCCTGTTTTGAATAAGGTTCTGAGAGTAAATAATGTCGATAATTATGTTATTACCGGAGTTGTTCAAGACCTACCCGCAAACGTAAGTTTTGGATTTGAATGGTTGGCTCCGTTCGAACGCTACTCGGCCGGTGTAGAATGGATGCAAGATTACGGTAGTAAGTTTACGGACACTTTTGTAGAACTGGCTCCAAGAGCTGATTTTAAGATAGTTGATGCTAAAGTTCAAAAAATACTTCCCTCTATAACTGGAAACCCAGAGACTTACGCTTTTCTGCACCCAATGAAAGACTGGCACCTGAGATCCCATTTTGAAGGTGGGAAAAAGGTGGGCGGTCAAATCGTTTATGTGAGGTTATTTGCGCTTATCGCATTTATAATCTTATTTATTGCCTGTATTAATTTCATGAACCTTTCCACGGCAAGAAGCGAAAAACGAGCCAAAGAAGTTGGAGTACGCAAAGTGCTAGGTTCGGGTAAAAGAAGATTGGTTTCACTGTTTATGGCTGAAGCCCTTATTACGGCAACTCTCGCTTCCATCGTTAGTGTTTTATTATTATTGCTATTGTTACCAGAGTTCAACCTACTTGTAGAAAAGCAGATAGAGCTTGGGCTTTTCTCGCCTTTGCATCTACTTTCCCTTTTGGGTATTACCATCATTTGTGGACTTTTAGCAGGTTGGTATCCTGCTTTCTATCTATCCTCCTTCAAACCTGTGGAAGTTATCAAAGGTATAAAGGCTAAAGAAGGAAGTGCAAGCCTAATACGAAAAGTACTCGTAGTTACGCAATTTGCAGTTTCTATAATCTTTATTATCAGTACAATTATTGTTTACCAACAGGTACAACATGTTAAGGGGCGTGATTTGGGATACCAGAAAGAGAACCTCATTAAGATGAATGTTAACGGGGATATGGTCAAAAATTTCAATCCCATCAGGCAAGATATGATTGCATCGGGAATGGTTGAGAATGTGGGCCTAAACAATTCCCAAGTCCTTTACGGTGGTAATAATGGTTCAGGTTTTCAATGGAAGGGCGGCACCGACACGGAAGATGTACTTATTTCCTTTAGACACATAACTCCGTCTTTTTTGGAAACCGCCGGAATGACATTAGTTGAAGGCAGAAATTTTGGTGATAATGTTGCCGCCGATAGCACAAATGTTCTGGTTTCTGAGTCACTAGCTAAAATGATGGGTGAAGGAACTGCGGTTGACAAGACGATTATTAGGGGCGAAACCTACAACATTATCGGTGTGGTTAAAAATTACTTATTCGGTAATCTGTACGGTAGTGCCGAACCGGTATTGTTTTTTAATAATCCCGATTATGCAAATTACATGTACGTTAAAGGTAAATCCGGCATACCAATGACCGAAATATTGGCTACGATGGAGGTAGTGATGAAAAAATATAACCCTGCATTTCCTTTTGAATACGAATTTGTTGATGACGCTTTTAACGCCATGTTCAGAAGTGAAAAACTTATGGGCAACCTTTCAAAAATATTTGCCGTGCTGGCCGTAATTATTTCATGTCTAGGGCTATTTGGCCTCTCAATATTTACAGCAGAGCAACGTAGAAAGGAAATTGGCGTAAGAAAGGTATTGGGAGCCAGCGTTTCTGGCATTGTGAACCTACTTTCAAAAGATTTCATGAAATTAGTATTTATTTCCATTTTAATTGCTATTCCATTGGCATGGTATGCCATGCAAAATTGGTTGGAAAGTTTTGCTTATCGTATTGAAATTAATTGGTTGGTATTTGTTATTGCCGGAGCTGTTGCTATTACTATAGCACTATTAACGGTTAGTTTTCAAGCTATCAAAGCGGCCAATGCCAACCCCGTAAAAAGCTTACGAACGGAATGAATTAGGAAATACAACTAGGACGCTGAATCAATTTCAGTACAAGAAAAACGAGAATCATGTTAAAAAACTATATCAAGATCGCGTGGCGAAACCTTCTTAAAAACAAAGGGTATTCCGCAATTAATATTGGTGGTCTGGCCATAGGCATGACCTGCTTTTTATTGATTGCAATGTTCATTAAGAATGAACTTTCCTATGATAGCTATCATGAAAAAGGAAATCGAATTTATAGGGTGGTGCACCATGGTAGTCCCGATAATTTGGAAGATAGATGGATATGGGGTAATGCACCGGTCGGGCCAGCCTTAAAAGCGGATTTTCCAGAAGTATTAGAGAAAGTACAATTCTCTGGTCGGTCTGATATTTTGTTGGAATACAATAATCGTTCTTTCCAGGAAAGCAATTGCTTTTATATGGACCCCAGTGCGTTTGATGTATTCACATGGCCTCTGCTATCCGGCAACCCTAAAACTGCCTTGGAAGCTCCTTATTCCATTGTTTTGACAGAAAGTACCGCCAAGAAATATTTCGGAGATGAGGATCCCATGGGTAAAACTATTGATGGTGTAGGCGGAAGAGCAAATGATGGTATTTACACGGTTACCGGGGTAATGAAAGATGTGCCTTCCAATTCACACTTTTCTTTTGATGTGCTTATGTCTATGAGTTCGTTTTACCAGACTAGGCCAAATATTTTTGACTCTTGGGGCTACGTAGATTTTTATACCTACTTTTTGGTCGACGAGAATTTTGATCAAGCCGCTTTTCAGGCAAAAATGCCAGCATTCCTTAAAAGGAACCGCCCAGCGGAAGATGCAGAATATTACTATGACCTTTCTTTTGAGCCCCTAAGTTCAGCGTATCTACAATCGAAAGCGGCAAGGCAACCTGGTATAACTGGAAGTCTCTCCAACATTTATATTTTTTCGATTATTGGCCTGTTTATTTTAATCATAGCAAGTATCAATTTTATGAACTTGGCTACAGCCCGATCTTTGGAAAGGGCCAAGGAAGTGGGTATTCGAAAGGTGATAGGAGCCAATAAGAAGGGATTGATATATCAATTTCTGGGAGAGTCCATGATTATGGTTCTTTTGGCATCGCTATTGGGATTAGGACTTGTCATGCTTTGCCTTCCCGCAATGCGCGAAATCACAGGAAAGCCATTTTTGACAGGGGAACTTTTCAATAGCTTCACAGTCTTTACCTATGTCGGCACGGCATTGGTTTTAGGTTTGTTATCAGGGAGTTACCCTGCCTTTGTGCTATCAAGTTTCAGGCCTTCAAGCGTATTAAAAGGTGTCTTTAGAAGTTCCCAGAACGGGAACAGACTTCGAAAGGGATTGGTCATATTTCAATTCAGTCTTTCCATAGCGTTGATTGCAAGCACGGTAATCGTATACTTTCAATTAGGCTTTATGTTGGATAAAAATTTGGGCTTTGACCGGGAGCAGCAATTGGTTATTGATTTTAACTGGGACGGCGAGGTACTGGACAATATGGAGACCATTAAAAGCGAATTCATGACGCTGCCAGAGGTGGTTTCAGTTGCTGGTTCACGAACGGTACCTGGAAGTCATTTTCCCGCCGCGGGAACCAGCGTAGAAACAAATGAAGGTCAAATGGAAAATTTTGAACCTTTTCTATATGAGATTGATTTCGACTTTATACCGCATTACGAAATAGAGGTGGTTGCGGGTAGACCTTACTCTAGGGAATTTGCAACGGACTCTACCCAGGCAATGGTCGTTAATGAATCAGCTGCAAGGAGTTTTGGATACGCGAATGCATCGGATATTATAGGAAAACGCTTTGAACAATGGGGACGGGAAGGAACCATTGTGGGAGTGGTAAAAGATTTTAATTACTTGTCCCTGCATCAAACAGTAGCCCCGTTAGCGCTACGTTATTCACAGTATGGCAAATACCTTTCCTTAAAGATCAAATCATCCGATTTAAAGCAAGCGATTACCAATGTTGAGCAAAAATGGGTAGAACTTGCGCCTCATCGCCCGTTCCTTTATAGCTTCCTGGATGAATCTTTCAATGAACAGTATGAAGCCGATTTCAAGTTTAAAAACCTCTTTACTATCTTTTCGTTCCTTGCCATTTTAATCGCTTGTTTAGGGTTGCTAGGATTGGCTACCTATAGTGCCGTACAAAGGACCAAGGAGATAGGTGTACGTAAAGTTTTAGGAGCGGAGGTTACGAGCATCGTAATGCTTTTATCCAAGGATTTTATGAAACTTGTACTAATCGCCATTTTCATTGCCACCCCCTTTTCTTGGTATGCCATGAACAAGTGGTTAAGTGATTATGCGTATCAAATTGATATAAGTTGGTGGGTCTTTGCAATGTCTGGAGGTATTGCTTTGGCCATAGCAGTAGCTACTGTAAGTTTTCACGCGGTAAAGGCGGCAAGAACAAATCCGGTAAAAAGCTTACGGTCAGAATAAATAACTTGTATTGAGTGTAGTCACTCAGCGAAGTCGAAATTACAGTTGAAGTATCAATCAAAAAACAATCAATCATGATAAAACAATATATAAAAATCGCTTGGAGAAACCTTCTCAAGAATAAACAGCAGACCATTATAAATTTGCTAGGTCTTACTATAGGCACGGTAAGTTGTCTTGCCATTGTCCTGTACGTCTTTGCTCAATTCGGTTATGATACGCAACATGAAAATGCAGATACTATCTATAGAGTGGAAACAATTATAGAAAGAGATGGTAAAGCAAGTTGGAATACCGCCGCTGCATCACCTCCCACAGCTTTTGCATTAAAAGAAGATTTTCCGGAAGTCCAGGAAGCAACGCGTGTAGTTTTAACGGATGTTTTTACTAGCAATTTAATAGGGGCGGCCAACAGTGAGGATGCTTACTATGAGCCTCGAGTCTATATGGCGGATTCTACTTTTTTCAAGATATTTAATTATAAATTTTTAGAAGGTAGACCGGAGACTGCATTGAACGAACCCAATGCCTTGGTACTTTCTTCATCTTTGGCAAATAAACTATTTGGCCGTCAGAAGGCTTTGGGCAAAAATGTAACATGGGGAAGCGGGGCGGACGCACAAACCTTAACGGTAAAGGGGGTTTTTGATGAGTCTTTTGAAAAATCTCACTTGGACCCAAATTATATTGTAAGCATGAGCACTCCCGGTATGGGAACTTTTGTTCAAAACTTTGCAAGCTTTGCAACGAACAATTTTGTGTATAGTTATATAAAGCTGCAACCCAATAGCAATGCCCAAGGATTACAGCGTAAGTTGCCAACCTTTATACAAGAAAGAGGGGCCAAAGATCTCAAGGATGCGGGAATGGACAATAAGGTTCTGGTGTTGCAGAAAGTTTCGGATATCCATTTATATTCAGAAGGACGGGAAAATCAAATTCATGAAGTTTCCAATATCAAATATCTTTATTTCTTACTTACATTGGCATTTTTTATTCAACTTGTCGCTTGTATAAACTTCATTAATCTTAGTACGGCGAGGGCAAGTAAAAGGGCCAAGGAAATAGGAGTGCGTAAGGTAGTGGGCGCAGGAAAAAACATCCTGATAAGGCAATTTCTAGGGGAGTCTTTACTTTTATCACTTTTTGCGATGCTGATAAGCATTCCCATTACCATTCTTCTACTTCCAGTAGTCAATGAACTCACGAATGCAAGTTTAGTGCTACAGGATTTATTTAATTGGCGTATCATTTTCATATTATTTGGTTTAGGTACCATTACAGGTCTGGTTTCGGGTATTTACCCAGCCATAATCCTTTCCTCGATTAAACCGATTAAAGCCTTAAAAAGCTCTACAATTTTACAGTCGGGTAATGGTACTTTTAGAAAGGTTTTGGTGGTATTTCAATTTGTGGTCTCCATTAGTCTTGTAGCTACGGTAATTATTGTAACACAGCAATTCCGGTTTGCTCAAAACAAGGATTTAGGTTTTCAAAAGGAAAATCTATTGGCACTTCGAATAGGTACAGCTGAGGCTTCCAATAAGTTCGAATCCCTAAAGTCATCCTTTTTGAACGTACCCGGGGTTGTCAATGTGTCCAGCGGTAATTATGCGCCGTCAGAGGTCATCCTAAATGACAATGGTCTGTATTTACCTGGAGGGAGTCGCGAAAATGTTACAATCGTGAAACGTCAGGGAATAAGTGAAGGATATTTTGAAACAATGAACATTCCGTTGCTGAAAGGAAGGGATTTTACTCCGGCGGATACCACAGATCAAATTATTGTAAATGAGGCGACATTACGGGTTTTCGATATTAAGGAAGAAGAAGCTTTAAGTTCAAGACTTGTACAGAGTTTTGGAGATGAGACTTATGAAATGCGTATTATAGGTGTTGCAAAAGACTATCATTTTGCATCCTTAAAAAATGAGATAGCACCTTTATTTCTTTATAAAGAGGATGAGCCTAACTGGTTGTTCATTAAGACGCAGACAGCAGACTACCAACAGCTATTATCAGGTTTGGAACGACAATGGAAGGCCACGGTAAATAATGTTCCCTTTGATTATCGGTTTGTGGATAAAGAGGTTGTAAAACTGTATGACGAAGAAAAACGATTGGGTCAAATCTCAGTGGTTTTCACCATTCTGGCAATTCTAATAAGTTGCTTGGGTCTTTTTGGCTTGGTCTCCTACGTAGCGGAACAGAAGAAAAAGGAAATAGGGATTCGAAAAGTTTTGGGAGCCAGTATCAATTCCGTTGTGCAGCTTTTAACGAAGGATTTTATTAAACTGGTGGGCGTTGCATTTCTCATTGCATCACCTATCGCTTATTACTTTATGCAAAGGTGGTTAGAAGATTATACCTATCGCATTGACATTCAATGGTGGGTTTTTGCCTTGGCAGGAGGTTTTGCTTTACTGATTACGGTCCTTACCGTGAGTTTTCAATCGGTAAAATCGGCACTTGCCAATCCGGTAAAAAGTCTTCGGACAGAGTAGTTCCTATTAAGTTAGAACGCTGAACTATCAGTTATGTAACAATTGAAAATTAAAATAGTCCTTGTAAATATATTGTACATCGTTTGTCTAAAAATTTTACAGCTTAGAACCTTTACATTATGTAACTATTTGAAAATCAATATTATAAATAAATGGCATAAAATTAGTCCTTAGAAATAGGTGTTAAGGGCCATCATCAATCAAAATCATAATAATCATGTTTAAAAATCACCTTAAAATAGCTTGGAGAAGTCTCAAAAAGCAACCCTTTTTTACTTTCCTAAATACCTTTGGACTGGCCATTGGTATGGCCGGGGGAATATTGATTTCACTTTATATTCACGATGAGCTGAATTATGATAAAATGTTCGCCGATGCCGAGCGTATTTATCGGATAGATACGGACATTAAATTTGGTGGAGCCGAAATGAGATTCTGCGGAGGCTTCCGCTCCTATGGCGGCCACCATGCAACAGGACTTTTCACAAGTAGAATCCACTGTGCGGTTTCGGGATAGAGGGAGTTTACTGCTCAGAAAAACGGGAACAGAAACCAATACAAAAGAACTAAGGGTTGCGTTTGCGGATTCTACGTTGTTTGATTTCTTCGGAATCGATTTATTGGTAGGCGATGCAAATAAAGCGTTGGTGCAACCAAATACGATGGTGTTGACCAAAACTGCGGCAGAAAAGCATTTTGGGGTTGAAAACGCTCTTGGGCAGATCATGTTGTTAAATAATAGTGACACTTATACGGTTACAGGAGTAATTGATGATTTACCAAAAAACTCTTTTCTGAGGGATCATACCGTCTTTATGGCCATGTCTGGTTATGCAGATGCCCAATTGGTCAATTGGGGAAGCAATAATTATTTCACATTTGTTAAACTCATCCCATCTGCCGATGTTGCGGATTTTCAAGAACCGTTGACCGGAATGTTGGATACCTATATGTTACCATGGGCTCAACAACACTTTCCGGGAATTACCAAAAAGTCCTTTATAGAAGCCGGTAATTATTTAAGATACCATACAATGCCATTGACGGACATCCATCTGTATTCAGATAGGGATGCTGAAATGAGTGCGAACAGCAGTATTCAAAATATTTACATACTTTCCTTTATAGGCCTTTTTCTCATAGTGCTGGCATGTGTTAATTTCATGAATCTTTCTACGGCCTATTCATTAAAGCGCGCTAAAGAAGTTGGCGTACGTAAGACTTTGGGTTCTAATACAAGGGAATTAATCAGGCAGTTCTTAACGGAGTCGGGTCTGATCTCGTTCATTTCTTTGGCCGTTGCACTTATTATAACCATTCTGGTACTGCCATTTTTTAATGAGCTATCGGCAAAATCAGTGTCCATTCCTTTTTTCAATCCGCTATTTTGGGGTCTATTGATGGTAGCCACTGTTTTATTGGCATTATTTTCTGGTAGTTATCCTGCATTTTTTATGTCAAGATTCAGGCCCGTAAAAACTCTTAAAGGTGGGGCGCAAAGTAATGTAGGAGGTGGAAAAATAAGGAACGCCTTAGTTGTTTTTCAATTTACCATATCTATTTTTTTAATCGTAAGTACCATGGTCGTTTTCCAGCAATTAAACTTTATACAGAGTAAGGACTTGGGTTTTTCAAAAAGTCAAATCGTACTGGTAGATGATGTTTTTGCGGTAGGGGATAATTTATCGTCGTTCAAAGAAGAGGTGTTAAAGATAGCGGATGTTAAAAACGCTACGATAAGCTTTTATCTGCCCACACCATCCTCAAGGTCTAACAGTTCCTATTTTAGGGAAGGGGCTATGACCCAAGAAAATGCTATTCAGATGCAGGCTTGGAGCGTGGACCCGGATTATATTACCACATTGGATATGGAACTGATCGCTGGCCGTAATTTCAATAAACAATTTGCCACAGATTCCATGGCGGTAATCATTAATGAGGCAACTTTAAAAGTTTTGGGAATGAACGCCGAAGAGGCTATAGGAACCCAAATCTCTCAAGATATAGATTTAGAAAGACCACAGTTCCATAAAGTTATCGGGGTTATAAAAGATTTCCACTATGAATCCCTAAGGGAAAACATAAGTGCCTTGGGTCTTTTTTGGAGAGAAACCCCTGGGATTTTGGCGGCAAAAATAAACACAGGTGATTATACAAGGACCCTTGCCGATATCGAGAATGTTTGGGATGTTTTTGCCCCAGGGCAACCGTTTAATTATCGGTTCATGGACGACTCCTTCAATACTACGTATGAAGCCGAACAGCGGCTGAGCATGATATTTGTCATATTTACCGTTCTTTCCATTTTTATTGCTTGTTTGGGATTATTTGGATTAGCTGCCTTTAATGCTCAAAAACGCACAAAAGAAATCGGGGTAAGAAAGGTATTGGGGGCTACCGTAAGTCAGATTTCGTACAGGCTTACGGTAGATTTTCTCAAGTTGGTCGTTGTCTCGATAGTCATCTCGCTCCCCATTGGCTGGTATGCCATGAACAAATGGCTGGAGGATTTTTCATATCGGATAGAAATAGGTTGGTGGGTATTTGTGCTTGCGGCTTCTTTAGGGATTGCCGTTGCCGTAATCACCGTAAGTTATCAGAGTATAAAAGCCGCTATAGTAAACCCTGTAAAGAGCTTAAGAACGGAATAAATCATCAACCTGTGCTGAGCGAAGTCGAAGCATCAAAAATTTTAACCCATGTTTAGAAACTATTTGAAAATCGCCTGGAGGAACCTTTTAAAAAATAAGGGATATTCCTTGATAAATATTGGCGGATTAGCCCTTGGAATGGCCGTCACGCTAATTATCGGGCTTTGGATGCACGATGAGCTTTCCCATAATAGTTACTTCCACAACAAAGATAAAATTGCACAGGTCTTCCAATCACAGACGTTCAATGGTCGTACAGGGACCGGTCCCGCAATTCCGCTGCCCTTGGAGCCAGCGCTGCGCAATGGATATAGGGATAATTTTAAGTACCTTATGATGGCCTCTTGGACTCAGGACAGCTATATAAAATACAAAGAAAACAGCATATCACGGCCTGGCAATTATATGCAGCCCATGGCTCCGGAACTGCTGAATTTAGAAATCGTTAAAGGAGAAAAAGACGGTTTACGGGAAATTAATTCCATAATGCTTTCCGCATCCACGGCCGAAGCACTTTTTGGAGATGAAGACCCAATAGGTAAAGTAGTAAAAATTAGTAACCAATATGATTTAAACGTTTCCGCTGTTTATCAAGACATCCCCTTCAATAATACCTTCAATGACACCGATTACATTATTCCGTGGGACAACTATGTAGCTAACCGCGAATGGATAAAAAATTCGTTGGACAACTGGGGCAACAATTCGTTTCAAATGTTTGTCCAGCTTAAGGAAAATGTAGATGTGGCCGATGTTTCTGAAACCATTAGAAACGTTAAGAAAGACCTTAACGAAGATACGGCCGAGTTTAATCCGCAAATATTTCTATTGCCCATGGAAGATTGGTATTTGCGCAATAATTTTGTGGATGGCAAACAAGTTGGTGGGCGAATAAAATACGTCTGGCTTTTTGGTATCATCGGTGCCTTTGTGCTGCTTTTGGCCTGTATCAATTTCATGAACCTAAGTACGGCACGGTCGGAGAAAAGGGCTAAAGAGGTAGGTATTCGAAAATCCATAGGATCACAAAAGGGGCAATTAATCTATCAATTTTTAAGCGAATCTTTTTTGGTAGTACTGTTTGCCTATGTGGTGGCCATAGGAATTGTATTACTCAGTTTAAAAGGCTTTAACGAATTGGCGCTGAAAGAAATTGCTTTCCCTTGGAGCAATACAAGTTTTTGGATCCTCTCGGTGGTATTTATACTTTTTACAGCGTTATTGGCCGGTAGTTATCCAGCGCTCTATCTTTCCTCCTTTAAACCTGTAGATGTGCTCAAGGGTACGTTCAAATCTGGCAAATACGCTGGTCTGCCTAGAAAGGTATTGGTCGTCCTACAATTTACGGTTTCCGTAGCTTTCATTATAGGTACGGTAATCGTTATGCAGCAAATCAACCATGCAAAAAATCGTCCCATTGGCTATGATAGGGAGGGTTTGATTCAAATACCGACATGGTCCGCCGATTTTGAAGGAAAGACAGATGTAATGCGAGAGCAGTTTATAAGTTCTGGGGCAGCAATTGCTATGGCCACCTCTAGTAGTCCAACAACACAGATATGGTCCAATCGGAGCGGTTATACTTGGGAAGGAAAACCAGAAGGTTTCCAAGAAGACTTTGCCTGGACCGAAGTGTCCCCGGAATATGCCAGCACATTAGACCTAAAAGTTGTTCAGGGTAGGGATTTTTCAAGAGAAATGGCCTCTGACTCCTTGGGCATATTAATCAATAAAACAGCTGTGGCGTATATGGGTCTCGAAAATCCTGTCGGTACAATAATCCGTGATTCGGATGAAGAAGATCCAGGGCCTCCCATGAAGATTATCGGGGTTGTGGAGGACATGATTGCACAATCGCCTTATGAGCCCGTTAAACAGGCTTGGTACGTTTATGATCGCCATAATAATTTTAGTTATTATAATTTAAGGTTGAACCCGAAACAGAGTGCAAACCAGAGTATTGCGATAATAGAAAGGGTGTTCAAAGAAAACTTTCCGGCAATTCCCTTTCAGTATGACTTTGTAGATGATCAATATGCCCGGAAGTTTGCGGCGGAACAAAGAATTGGAACCTTATCCGGAATATTTACGGCCTTAGCCATTCTAATCAGTTGTTTAGGACTCTTTGGGCTTACTTCCTTCGTCGCCGAACAGCGTACCAAGGAAATTGGAGTGCGAAAGGTGCTGGGCGCATCGGTCTTCAACGTGTGGAATATGCTTTCCAAAGACTTTTTAAAATTGGTTACCATCTCATGCTTTATCGCCATACCCATTGCTTACTATGTGATGAACGGCTGGCTTCAAGACTATCCTTATCGCGTAATTCTGGAGTGGTGGATCTTTGCCTTGGCGGTCATTGGAGCTATGGGCGTAACGGTACTTACGGTAAGTTTCCAGGCTATTCGTGCTGCAAAGCAGAATCCGGTTAAAAGTTTACGCACCGAGTAGAAGTTTACTACCAGCGTAATGTAAATGTTTTATACAGGTTTTGTCAAAATATTTTACAGTATTAAAGAAATCAACTGATTTAATACACTGATATTCATTTGTTTATGTTTTGGCACGAAAGTCGAAGCATAATTCTAATTGAATATAAAAAGGAACACTATGCTTAAGAACCACATAAAAATATCATTACGGAACCTCTGGAAAAACAAAACATTGTCCCTTTTGAATCTTGTGGGCTTGAGCATTGGGGTCTCAAGCGTATTGACCTTATTTTTTTCGGTCTATGCTTATTATACGGCAGATGAACATATTCCTGATCAAGAAACTATTTTTTATCTGAAAACCCAGTTAAAAGATGGCAATAGCTACCGAGAAGTACCTTATCCGCTTATTGAAAAGGTTGTTAGTATCTCACCTGAGGTTTTAGCTGGGACCCACCTGCACGGTTGGGGCAATATTTGGTTGGAGAATGGCAACGAAGAATTTCAACACCGTACCGATTATGCCGACCCTGAATTCTTTGAGGTTTTCGGTCTTCCGCTGAAATACGGAAACCAAGAAATGGCCTTGAAAGAAAAATATTCCATTATCCTTACTGATAAAGTAAGCCAGCAAATTTATGGTGATGAGAATCCGGTTGGTAAAACCTTGATTGGTGCCGATACCTTGAGCCTGACCGTAACCGGGGTTTTTGAACCTATAAGTCCGTATTCTTCGTTTCGGTTGGGCGTATTATTACCCAATACCCTGTTAAAGAACAATCCAACGTTCATTGCTCAAACGGACTGGAGCAATAGTTTTTCCCCAGCTTATTTAAAACTAAGACCTGAGACCGATATCACCGCGCTGAAAGATCGTATTGAACAATTGGTACAGGAAAACTATACAGACCCTGCTCTTATTGCTGGCATGGACGTGATGCCTTATTCCGAAATGCGTACCGATATAATTCCTGTAGTAGATACCATAATCAGTGGTTCTATTGCGGCATCTTTATTTGTATTGTTGATTATTTTGGTGAACCTGCTCAATCTTAACACTTCTACCATGTTTAAACGAACAAAAGACATTGCCGTCCGCAAAGTCTTGGGCAGTAGCAAAAAGAATGTGGTCATACAGTTTTGTATCGAAAACGGTATCTTGGTTTTTGTTTCCATCCTCATTTCCGGAATTTTATTTTTAGCGGTCAATCTTCCGAGATTAAACGACACCTTTGGCCCAGAATTTGGCCGCATCTCATTCGATATTTCTAAAGACTATCCCGTGGTTGTGGGCATTATTGCCATAGGGTTTTTGGCTACTTTGATTGTGGGTATTTTTCCAACGTTACGCTTTATCAAAGTACCGGTAACCACAGGAATCAAAGGAAAAATTGAACAAATGAAGAGCAACTTTCTGTTGCGTAATTCCTTTATCATTTTACAGTTTACCATCGCCATTCTTTTTATCAGTATCGCAGTCATTTTGAACCAACAAATTGGGTTTATGAAAAATGCCGATTTAGGGTTTGAGCGAAATAATATTTTGGTTGGTAATATTGATTTGGACTATAAAGATTTGGATGCCGCCAAAGCAAAGTTCAATGCCCTATTGAATGCATTAGAAGCCAACCCCTATGTAAAAGGTGTTGCAACCAGTCAAGCGATACCTTCCGATTATTATTTCAACTATACCAACTTTTACGATGCTGCTAATGATAAAGATGTGCGCATTAGAAGGTCTTATGCAGATGATGGCTATTTTAAGACGCTCCAAGTGCCTGTTATAAAGGGACGGGATTTTAACCGGGATATGGATGCTGGCGAAGAACAGGCAGTAATCATTAACGAAGCGGCCCTAAAGGCATTTGGTTGGTCGAGCATTGAAGGTAAACGTTTAAAATTCAAGACAGACAATGACCTGGGTTACCCCATTGTCGGAGTGGTTAAAGACTTTCACTATCAAGATTTGCAGAATGCCGTAGAACCTTTGGTGCATATCTACAGGGACAAAAAAGCACTTGAAAGGCATCGGTTCTTGACCGTCAAAGTAGTTGAGGGACAAGAAAAGCAAATCGAAAATATGATTGCCTTGGCTTTCAATGATATTTCATCTAGACGAGAGTATGATCAATCCCGGTTGACCGATAAGGTAAGTGCACAATACCAACTCATAGAGGGTATTTTGAAATCGGTCAACATTACAGCCATCCTGACTATCTTTATTTCGTGTTTGGGCATGTTTGGGTTGATTTCCTTTTTGGCAAAACGCAAGGTCAAAGAAATTGGTATTCGAAAAGTGTTGGGCGCAAGTGTTGCCAAAATCGTGGTACTACTCTCTAAAGATTACATCATTCTTGTAAGCATTGCTACCTTGATCGCCTTCCCTATTGCCTGGTATATGATGAATGCTTGGTTGGGCACTTTTGCTTACAGCATTAGCATTGAATGGTGGATGTTTGTTGTTGCAGGGTGCATTGCCTTGCTCATCACCGCGTTTACCCTTGGGATACAAGCAGTAAAATCAGCGGTGGCCAACCCGATAAAAAGTTTAAGAACAGAATAAAAGTAAAATATGTTAAGCACAAGTTTAAAAATAGCCTTTAGGGGATTTATAAGAAATCGATTTTTCACGACTTTCAATCTATTGAGTCTAGTAATTGGATTGTTCGTGGCATTCGTGGCTTTCAGTTATATTAAATGGGAGTATAGTTATGATGAGTTCCATGAAAATTCGGAAAACGTATATCGTTTGGCTCGTACGTACCGCTCACAAGATTATAGTGTCATTGGTTTTAAAACTTGGAACGAAGCAACCGCCGCAGAACAACAAGTCCTAATTTCGGGATTAAAAGATATTCCAGGGGTAGAAACTGCCGCTCAGTTCATCACTTCAGAGAATTTGGAGTTTATGGAATGGAACGGTAAACGGGTCCAAGAAAAAAACTTTCTGACCACCAATACCGCACAAGATTTTGTTTCTGTTTTTACTTGGAAACCCTTGGCCGGTAGCTTATCCGACTTTGGTACAAATTATAACCGTCTGATTTTAACGGAATCCAACGCAAATAAGTTTTATGACCAACATAAGGGTAATTTTGAATCTTTGATCGGGGAAGTAGTGCAAATTGGGGATAATAGCTATCAAGTTTCGGCTGTAATAGAAGATGTTCCACAAAACTCCCATTTTGATTTTTCTGTTGCTATCAGCGATACCCGAATTCCGTATTGGGGTAGTCGTATTTACTTGGGTCTTGCAGAAAACAGTTCCTATAAGGATATTGAAGGGCAGATTAATGCAGCTATGTCCAATATCAATCCCAACGTAACATCTGATCCACTTTACAAAGAACATTTTTTACAACCTATAGAAGATATTCACCTAAAGTCGAACATCCTTTATGAGATGAAGACCCCCGGAAATTATACGTTTCTAATTTTAATAGGTGGGTTTGCCCTATTTATCGGTATAATCACTCTTTTCAATTATGCCAATTTTACCTTGGCCATAAAATCAAAGCAAGGAAAATCCATTGGCATAAAAAAAGCGATGGGTGCTAAAAATAAGTCGGTCGCCTTACAATTTTTTGTGGAAGGTATTCTTTTGGCCCTATTGGCGATTCCTTTCCTTTCTCTGCTAATTTTCCTGGTGATGCCTGCTTTCAATAACTTGATGAATGTAGATCTCAACGTAAGTGTATTGGATGACCCCATTGCCATATTTCTTTTGTTGGGGCTGGCCATTCTGTTTGGTACGCTTTCAAGCATTGCCCCGTCCGTAGTTTTGTCATCCAAAAATGCACTGACGCTTTTTAAGGAGAATTTGAAGGATAATCGGTTTGAGCATTTCTCTGTCCGAAAATATTTAGTGATTAGTCAATTCGCTATTCTTATAATCATTATATCCATTTCCTACTTCGTCAACAGTCAAATGAACTTTATTGAGGGTAAAGACTTAGGATTTAATAAGGAGGGGATATTGTATGCTTATACCTCAGAAGAAAAACTGAACGCTTTTCAAGAAAAATTGCGTCAAATACCTGAGATAAAAAACGTGGGTAACGGATCAACGCTTGGGATAGAAACCTTTAATCAGGGAACGTATAAATTACAGGATGTGGATGCTGTCTTTGACGATGCCAACCAACTTTACCTCGACTATGAAGCACTAAAGGCCTACGGAATTAAATCGACGATAGATTTCGAAAATGAAACAACTAGAACTACTATCATCAATAGAACGGCAGCGGAAAAATTTGCAAAAGTGAAGAACGTTGCTCCCCAAGAACTAATTGGAACCGTAGTCATTACCGAGCCGGAATATGTTTCCGAGGATGGCCAGGTAGGTTTCCCATTTACCATTGGAGGTATCTTTGAGGATATCAATTTATTTTCCCTAAAGGAGGAGGTAACCCCTTACTTTATTATGCTTTCACCAAATGTAAGGATGGGTGGTACAAGTATTATTGCATTTGAGCCAGATAAGGCTGCTGTTGTAATGGATAAGATCAAGACGGTTTATGGGGAAATAAATGAGAGTTTTCCCTTGGAAATGAACTTTTTAAGCGAGAATCTTGCCGGACTTTACGAACAGGAAGAACAAGCTGTAAATCTTGTGTTTTATTTAAATATTTTGGCGGTTATCCTAGCATCCATGGGCATCATTGGAATCACTGTTTTTCTAGTTTTGGCTAGAAGAAAAGAAATTGGTATTCGGAAAGTTCTGGGTGCCTCAGACGTGCATATCATTAAAACCACAATAAAGGAGTACATATTCTTTATTGGGGTAGCATTTTTAGTCGGATGGCCTATCGCCTATTACGGTAGTAGGAGATGGTTATCAGGATTTGCTTATCGAATAGATATAGAGCAATACATCTTTTTAATAGTTGGCCTATTGGTATTTCTTGGCACTGCTTTTCTCGTTGGTCTTGTGGCCCTTAACGCCGCGAGAAAGAGTCCAGTAAAAAGTTTACGAACCGAATAACTCCATATTAACAATAAAACGAAACTATGTTGCTACAACTAAACAATATTTTCAAATGGGTTAATTCTGGAGGGCAGCGCATTTTCCTTTTAAAAGATATTAATCTCGAAGTTTCCGAAGGAGAGTTTATATCCGTCATGGGTCCATCAGGTTCCGGCAAATCTACATTACTAAATGTTATTGGAATGTTGGACGGGTTTGACGAAGGGGAATATCACTTTCTACATGAATCCGTACATACCCTCAAGGAGAAACATCGTGCTAATCTGTACAAGGAGTATATTGGTTTTGTTTTTCAGTCCTATCACCTTTTGGATGAACTTACCGTACAGGAAAACCTGGAAATGCCCTTGCTCTATAAAAAGTATAAAGGTGCGGAGCGCAAGGCCATGGTGGCAGATATGTTGGACCGTTTTAATATTGTTGGTAAAAAGGATTTGTTCCCGGCACAACTGAGTGGCGGACAGCAACAATTAGTGGGTGTGGCGCGTGCGCTTATTGCTAACCCAAAACTTATTCTGGCCGATGAACCTACAGGAAACCTGAACTCGCAACAGAGCGAGGAGATTATGGAGCTTTTCAAAAAATTGAATCAAGAAGATGGCGTTACCATAATTCAAGTAACCCATTCCGAAAAGAATGCGGCCTATGGCTCGCGAGTTATAAATCTATTGGATGGTCGCAAGGTTTAATTGATGGTACAAATCTTTAAAGTCGCTTAGAGCGAAGTCAAAGTGTTCAGTCAAAACCTTTGGGATGCATTTCATCAAATTCCGTTGCGTCTTGGAAACCCTTTGCAAACAACAAAATCTTTTCCTCATCATAAAGATTGCCTACGAACGTAACACTCGTCGGATGGTTTTCCTCATCCAGACCAGTAGGTACGGCAATTACAGGATGCCCTGTTAAATTGGTAATCAGGAGTTGTTTGTTGCCAAAAGAAGGCGATATCAGTATATCGTAATCCTTTAGGATTTGGTGCATTTGCTCTATTAAAACCTGCCGGTGCCTGTTGGCCTGTAAATATTCGACCGCAGGTATAAAGCGTGATTGTCTTAATGAATTAGCCCTTGATTTTTTATCTTGCTCTACCATGCTGTCCACCTTTCCGGAAAGTACCAACTCGTCAAAAAAGGCACCGGATTCCGACCTTAAAATAATATCGAACCCATCATAGGGCATCTCAGTTGGTAAACTTACTGGTGTAGGGTCAATGCCCAATTTTTTTAAAGTTTTAAGGGCTTCTTCTAAATTTTCTTTTCCTTCAGTGGTATCTTTTTCGATGTCATCCTTGAGATATGCCACCTTAAAGGTTTTAAAATCTAAAGCTGGATTATAGTTGAAAGGAACGGTACTTGTTGTCCTATCCAACGAGTCCTTACCTTGGATAATACTGAAAACAATAGCGCAGTCCTCAGCGTTTCGACACATAGGTCCTACTTTATCCATGGACCATGAAAGACTCATAACACCATGTCTACTTACCCTACCATACGTAGGTCTTAATCCTGTGATACCGTTAACGGAACTAGGAGAGGTAATGGAACCTAAAGTTTCTGTCCCTAATGCAAACGGGACTAATCCAGCAGAAGTTGCAGAACCTGAGCCTGCAGAAGAACCGCTAGCTCCCTCCTCAATATCCCATGGGTTTCTCGTCTTACCCCCGAACCAGACGTCACCCCGCGCCAATGCGCCAGAAACCAATTTGGCCACCAAAACTCCACCAGCCACTTGTAAGCGTTCTACCACTGTTGCGGTTTCCTCAATTTGTTGGTTTTTATAGGGTTCGGAACCCCAAGTAGTCGGATATCCATTTACGGACATCAAGTCTTTTACCCCATAAGGTATACCGTGCAAAATGCCTCTATAATGACCATTGGCCAATTCCGCATCTAATTTTTTCGCTTGTGCTAGGGCTAGCTCCTCCGTAATGGTTATCGTGCACTCTAACGCGGGGCCGTATTTTTTTAATCGGTCCAAAAAGAATTCGGTCAGCTTCAACGATGATATTTTCTTGTTTTTAATTAGTGAAGCTAATTCCGGAATAGTGTAAAAAGCCAGTTGGTTCAAACTATCGGGTATGTCAATGCCTTCAGGTATATACCAAGATATTAACGTGTCTTTTGCTTTTGGGAATGCGAAATTTTTTGGGGTGGGGTCAAAAAATAACGCTGGAAAAACCGACTTGTCCAGACTATACTTACGTAAAGAGTCATATCCCTTGCTGTTTTTTTCCAAGTACTCGTAGAGTGTATCTATTTTTTCTTCTGAAAATTCAATACCGATTAATTTTTGGGAGCTTTTAATGTCGTTTTTTGAGAACGAATGCTTTTCATTTTTACAGGAGATTATGAGAAGTAGAACAATAAAACAAGTAACAAAGCGGGAACAATTTCTTCTATAATCAGGCATGTAAAAATCGGTTTTTAGTCGGGTTAGTTTTCTGCTCATAAATTTAGCCTTTTCCCATTAAGTTCTTCAATTCGATATAAAATGAATGGCTGATTAATCAGTCTTCCCGTCTTAACGTAATCCAGAATATCAATATAAATGCAATTACCTTCCCAAATATCTATGCTAAGCTATTATTTCCAATTTTTTAACCATATCATATATCAATCTAACTACTTCCTATTCTCAAGCCTAAAAGCTATCTTTGTTGTTTAGAATGATTTTACATAAAGGTTAAGATTGCTTAGGTCTGTAATGGTGGATAAGCTGAGCGTCAAGAAGAGATAAACCCTTTGAAAGTGATAGTATCAGAATGAAAATAGATAAAAAGGACGTTTTAAAAGCATTGGAGCAAATAACCGTTCCTGGTGAGGGCCAGAATATGGTTGAAAGTGGTGCGGTCAAAAATGTGATGATTTTTGGCGATGAGGTAGAAATAGACATCACCATTAACAATCCCAGTTTACAGGCTCGTAAAAAGACCGAAGTGGAGATTTTAAAAATCGTTCATAGAGAGGTCTACGAAAAGGCGAAAATCAAAATTAATATAAAGGTCGATGCTCCAGTGGCCAAACCGAAAGCAAACGAAATTAAGGGAAAACCCATACCGGGTATCCAGAATATTATTGCGGTAGCATCGGGCAAGGGAGGTGTTGGTAAATCTACGGTAACGGCAAATTTGGCCGTAACCCTTGCAAAGATGGGCTTTAAAGTGGGACTATTGGATGCGGATATTTATGGCCCTTCTATGCCCATTATGTTTGATGTTGCCCAAGAAAAGCCTTTGGCGGTTAACATAAATGGTAAATCCAAAATGAAGCCGGTAGAAAGTTATGGTGTCAAGTTACTGTCCATTGGTTTTTTCACCCAACCCAATCAGGCGGTGATTTGGAGAGGTCCCATGGCGTCCAAAGCTTTGAACCAAATGATTTTTGATGCCCACTGGGGCGAGATAGATTTTATGCTGTTAGACTTACCTCCGGGAACGGGCGACATTCATTTGAGCATCATGCAGGCCATGCCGGTAACAGGGGCTGTGATTGTGAGTACACCACAGGAAGTGGCCTTGGCAGATGCGCGCAAAGGGGTGGCCATGTTTCAGCAAGACTCCATCAACGTACCCGTCTTGGGCATTGTGGAGAATATGGCGTATTTTACACCTAGCGAATTGCCGGATAATAAGTATTATATTTTTGGAAAAGAGGGTGCAAAACACTTGGCGGAAGATTTAAAAGTTCCGTTTTTGGGAGAGATTCCTTTGGTACAAAGTATAAGGGAAGCAGGGGATGTGGGTCGCCCGGCCGCAATGCAAACGGCTACTCCAATAGAGGCTGCATTTGAGGAAATAACAAAAAATGTGGTTCAGGAAACTGTAAATAGAAATAAAAGTATACCTCCAACGGAGGCTATTAAAATAACAACAATGGCAGGTTGTGCTGCCGTTACAAATAAGTAGGTATGACAACAATGACTTCGGACGAACTAAGAATGAACGTAGAAAAGGCCTTGGAGGAAATCCGACCTTTCTTGCAGAGCGATGGCGGTGATATTACCTTGATTTCAATCGATAATGAAAACTCTGTTAAAGTAAGATTGGAAGGTGCTTGCGTTGGTTGTACGGTAAACCAGATGACTTTAAAAAGTGGGGTGGAAATGACGATAAAAAAGTACGCCCCTCAAATTGAAGAAGTCATTAATATCAGTTAGAGGAGTTGATAAATGTCATAATACGAAAGTTATCACAGCAGTAATTTTGCTGTGATTTTTTAATTTGATTTTTGAATGATTAAGACAGATATATTAATTATAGGAGCGGGACCTACGGGTCTTTTTGCCGTTTTTGAAGCAGGACTTTTGCAGTTAAAATGCCATTTAATAGATGCTTTACCACAGGCAGGGGGACAATGTTCCGAAATCTATCCAAAGAAACCCATTTATGATATTCCAGGTTTTCCAGAGGTACTGGCAGGAGAATTGGTAGATAATTTAATGGAACAGATTAAACCTTTTCAGCCTGGATTTACACTGGGGGAAAGGGCCGAGACGATTGAAAAATTGGAAGATGGTTCATTTATAGTTACTACCAATAAAGGAACAAAACATCACGCACCGATTGTTGCTATTGCAGGTGGGCTAGGAAGCTTTGAACCTAGAAAACCGTTACTGGAAAATCTGCGTAAATACGAGGATAAAGGGGTAGCTTATATCATAAAGGACCCAGAAGTGTACCGTAATAAGAAAATTGTCATAGCAGGGGGAGGGGATTCAGCCTTGGATTGGAGTATTTTTTTGGCCGATGTGGCAGCTGAGGTTACCTTGGTACATCGACGAAATGAATTCAGGGGCGCTCTAGATTCCGTGGAAAAAGTACAGCAACTAAAGAACGAAGGAAAAATAAATTTAATTACTCCTGCTGAGATCGTTAAACTAAACGGCGAGGATAAATTATCCTCGGTAACCATCAGAAAAACATCTAACGCTGCTGAGAACATTGAACTCGAGGTAGATAATTTTATTCCACTTTTTGGATTATCACCAAAATTGGGACCTATTGCCGATTGGGGATTGGAAATTGAAAAGAATGCGATAAAGGTGGATAACACGTTGGACTATCAGACCAATATCCTTGGTATTTATGCCATCGGTGATGTAAATACCTATCCCGGCAAATTAAAATTGATTCTATGCGGTTTTCACGAGGCTACGCTTATGTGCCAGAGCGCTTATCAGCGTATCTATCCAGATAAGAAATACGTAATGAAATATACTACCGTAGGTGGGGTTACCGGTTTTGATGGCAGCAAGAAGGAAGCACCTAAAGCAGTTGTAAAAGCAATTGAATAGGACTCAGGAGTTAGTGTATAGGGTATAGAAAAATAAATAAATATTAAGGTTTTGGCTTTTCAGAGATTTGAAGATATATTGGTTTGGCAGAAAGCCCAGAATTTATCAGTTTTTATCTATCAAAACTTTTTAAAGAGCAAAGATTTTGGCTTTCGTGACCAGATTACGAGAGCATCAGTATCGATTTCAAATAATATTGCCGAAGGTTTTGAACGACGAACGAATCCTGATTTCATCCGTTTTTTATATTTTGCTTTGGCCTCCAATAGTGAAGTTAGATCAATGCTTTATTTATCGCAACGACTTAAGTTCTTGGACGATCCG
Organism: Maribacter aestuarii; assembly: GCF_027474845.2. Lineage (NCBI taxonomy): Bacteria > Pseudomonadati > Bacteroidota > Flavobacteriia > Flavobacteriales > Flavobacteriaceae > Maribacter > Maribacter aestuarii. Next base: position 1,312,509 of record NZ_CP107031.2, on the reverse strand, counting down.
ACGACCAAAGAGTTAATCGATAAAACCAATGAAATATTAAAAATGTTATACGGGTTGATTAAATCTATGAAAGATCAACCTAATTCCTAACAGCCTAATTCCTTTAATCTTTTGAAAGATATTAAAATCAAAATAACCGACCGGGACGGTATCCTTCACGAAATTGACGCCCCTACGGATATGAACATGAACCTTATGGAAGTGGTACGTTCCTATGAACTGGCCCCGGAGGGTACTATTGGTATATGTGGTGGGATGGCCATGTGCGCCTCGTGTCAGTGCTATGTTAAATCCGACCATGTACTACCAGAAATGTCGGACGATGAGGAAGCTATGTTATCGGAGGCATTTCATGTACAGGATAATTCCCGATTGGGTTGTCAATTACATATTAATGCCGATATGGACGGGTTGGAAGTTGAACTCGCCCCAGAAGAAATTTAACATAATTCTTCATTTTTAGAATTTTTAAGTTACTAAGCCTTTATTAATTTGGAATGTTCCATAAAATTGGATTCAAAACGTTTCAGTTTCGGATGTAATTTTTCGGCATACAATACATATTGACATTTTATAATACTTTGAGTAATAGAGACCATTGCTTGGTAGTCCGATTTTTGAATGAGGAATTCGGCATCGTCTATACTCAATAGCTTTAGTTCGGACGTGCTTACCCCGTTTAATAAAAATAGCTTGTTCATAGTCTTGGGTGTAGATATGAGGATATCTATACCTTCAAAAATTTCCGATTTCTGAATATCTATATGTAGCTCTTCGTATCCCACATATACGCGTAAGGAGTTATATTTGGTATAGGTTAAAAAGGCATCATATAATTCCAATGCCTTTTCCTTGTTTTCGACCAAAACCACCGCTCTTGGCGCATTGCCTACCGCTTCACATTTTAGTTTTTGCAAGGTCGTAAGTATCAAAGTTGTTGTCTTGCCGGCATCTTTGGGTGCGATACAGAAAGTATTAACACCACTTTTTATAACAGGAATACTTTTGGTCTGAAAATTCGTAGGACTAGTAATTTCTAGACGTTTTAAGGTTTCCTTTATATCATTATGTAATTTTTTAAAAGCCATATAAGAATTTTTGACGGTACTTTGTTTTGGTATACTATCCATTATGTAGGGGACAAAGGTAACAACTGATTTCTTAGAAGCTAACCCCAAGTCTACTCCTCAAAAATGTAGCGAAGGCTTTACGGTAATATGGGATAAAGAATGCGTTTTTAAAGAACAAAATTTATAATAAATTGAAAATAAGTCAATTAAAATATTGAATGTCCGATAAATGGCATCATCTTTGCCAATTAATAAATATTATAAATTTAATTACATTACAATGAGTAAAGGAACAGTAAAATTTTTCAACGACACAAAAGGTTTTGGATTCATCACTGAAGAAGGAGTTGAAAAAGATCACTTTGTACACATTTCTGGATTAGTAGATGAAATTCGTGAAGGCGATGAAGTCGAATTTGATTTACAAGAAGGTAACAAAGGTCTAAACGCAGTAAACGTAAAAGTTATCTAATCATATACTTTCAAGTTTTACATAAGCCCATCGGTAACGATGGGCTTTTTTTATTAAACTTAATTGGATTTAATTCTAAAGGTTAACGCTACTTCCCAAATGCTCTTGGTTATTGTTCAATAGCAAAAATTACAGATTAAAATGTTAAACTACAAGATAATTCCAAGAATGATAATAAAATTTAGGTTATAGTCACCACTCTCGCCTCTAAAGTCAGAAAGTAATTCTCTTGTTGTCGTACGTCTTATTTCTAAGCTATACTTTTCCTTAAAAGAAAGACCTAAACCGTACATCAAATTAGCAGAACTTGAAATTTTAATGTTTTCATTTATGTTAGAGTTTAAAGGAATGTCATAAACTCCTGCGGCATTCATAAATAACCTTAAATCGTTTAAATAAAGGTAATGTCTCAATCCTAGTGGAACTTCAATGGACTTGTATGTGATACTGAAATTATCAGAGGAATTTTTAGAATTATAAACCTGATAAGTGGGTTCTATGAAAATCCCCCATTTATTTTTGTTGAAAGGTAAAACAAATTCTGTTTCTATCCCCAATCGAAACCCTAACGAATTGCCAAAATCAAAAGATTCCTCTGCTGAAAATACAGAAGCGGTACGGAGATATTCAACATTACCATATTGCAAACCGGATTTCAATGAAAGGTTAATCTGAGATTTATTCTTTGATATTTTTTCAAAACTGATGTTTGGATTCAAACATATATTGTAATCCCTAAAAATTTTTGTCAATGATGAGATAGAATATGTTGTGGACTTTATGTCACTCTCGCTTATAACCTCACATTTAATGTGGTTTATTAATTGTTGTTTGAATCTTTCATATGCTCTAATTTTTGAATCATTCACCAAATATCGTTTGTAGACCAAAGGTTCTAGCCTATTCTCCTCGACTCTATAGAAAAATCTGGTAATATTTCCGTCAGTATACAAGTAAAGCGGACTTTCACCAGCTACCAATTCTTTTAAAAAAAGCCGTTGTTCTGTAAAATTTGGAAGTCTGTTGGTAGTTAGTCTCTCGAAATCATCAGGTGATAAATCGATTTTAACTATTGCACTTATATACCGAATGCCATTGTAGAAACCGAACTCTTTTACGTCAGAAGTCTTTAATATTTGTTCCTTGTCGTTTTCGGAGATTTTATATTTGAAAGAGTCGGGATTGTGGGCCCAATCATTATTTTTAATTAAACCATCTTTTCGTTCGCCATTCATATCGATGAAATAGCCATTTTCATAAATTATCTGAGAGTGAATGCAAAAAGATATGAATAGCAATAGTGCTGTAGTTACGTATTGTCTCATGAAGGTTGTATTGATTTGACGACGAAAATAGCCCTTTTTTGTAAGAATTAAATCCTCGCTTGGTAGGTGAACAAATTATAATACCTTCCCTCGGTTGCAATCAATTCATCATGGGTACCTTGTTCCGCAATACGGCCGTTTTCAATCACTAAAATTTGGTTGGCTTTACGAATCGTGCTTAAACGGTGGGCAATAACAAAAGTTGTTCTTCCCTCAGTGAGCGTGGCCAAACTTTTTTGGATCAAAGCCTCACTCTCCGTATCCAAGTTAGAAGTAGCTTCATCAAGAATCAGGATTTTAGGATCGGCCAAAACCGCACGTGCAATAGCAATTCGCTGTCGCTGTCCACCTGATAGTTTTACGCCACGTTCCCCAATCAAGGTTTCTAGCCCATCTTCGAACCTATCCGTAAATTCATCAACATAGGCCCCTTTTACCGCCTTTTGCAATTCTTCTTCCGAGGCGTTGGGTCTAGGGAAGAGGATATTATCTTTTATGGTACCCTCAAATAAGAAATCATCTTGCAAAACAACGCCTAAAAACTGTCGAAAACTGGTCAAATCGACTTTTGCCAAATCAATCCCGTCTACCGTAATCTTGCCTGAATCTGGATTCAAAAAAGTAGCTGCCAAACCAGCAATAGTGGATTTACCTGACCCCGAACTACCGACCAAAGCTATTACATCCCCAGATTTTACCTTAAAACTAATATTGTGCAGAACATCCTTGTCTTCTTCATAAGCAAAGGAAACATCTTCAAAAGACATATCGCCATGAATATTTGAAAGCTGAACGGTACGCTCTTTTTCATTTGCTTCAGATACTTCGTTCATTAGTTCTTCCGTCCGGTCAAGACCGGCCAACGCTTCTGTTAACTGACTTCCAATATTACTCATCTGTACGATTGGGGCAATCATCAGGGCCAATAAAAAAGTAAATTCAAAATATTGTCCCGTCGTTAATTCTCCTTCCATCATTTTGTAGCCACCATATCCCATCATTATTCCTGTAGTGGCCAAGCCTAAAAGAAAAGTTGACGAACTTGTCATCACGGCAGTGGCGGTTAAACTCTTTTTTACGTTCTGGTATAATTTGTCCACACCATTTTCAAATACTTTTGCTTCTTGAGCTTCCGCATTAAACCCTTTGATTACCCGTATTCCGCCAAGAGTTTCGGTTAAACGTCCTTTAACTTCCGCATTTATTTTACCACGGTCACGAAAAACGGGACGGATAATTTTAAAAGCTTTTAAGGCGATTATGGCAAATAAAACAAGAGGAATAAAAGTTAGCAATGTCATACCCGGACTTATTCTTAATAAAAGTATTAGTGATACGACCGCCGTAATGGTTCCGCCCACCAACTGCACCAATCCCGTTCCAATTAGGTTTCGAACACCTTCAACATCACTCATAATCCTTGAGACCAAAGCCCCTGATTTGGTATTATCAAAAAATCGAAGGGGTAATGAAAGCACTTGTTTCTGTACCTGTGCCCTAAGCTCGGAAATCATGTATTGTGCTTGTATGCTAAGTACCTTGGTCAAAAGAAAAGACATAAGACCTTGTACGAAAAAGGAAAATATAACTACGGCCACTAGTATTTTGAGGAGGTCATAATCTTTATTGGGTACGATGTCATCCAAAAAATAGCGAAGTGATACTGGCGCGACGAAACTCGCTGCTTTACTTATTACAATTAATACCAGTCCAAGGAAAACTAACTTTCGTCTGGGCCAAATTATTGTTTTGAACGCGGTAAGAATACTAACTTTTTTGTCTGCCATAATTTATTCGAACAAGAAGCTTGCAAGTTACTTGAATTTAAAGAGAATTACTGTGAAGAATGCCATAGTTATGTTTGAATTGATTTTTGGAGAAGAACTGTATCTTTGAAATAGCACAACTCAATAGGGGTATGATTAAAAAAACCGTACTACTTCTTTTTATAGCTATTTCCACCACTGTTCTATGTCAAAACAGATATATGGAACTACGTGAAATAGTAACGGATAGTGCGGGTATTTTCAATCCAAATCAGTTATCTACGCTTAAAGAAAAATTGACTGCTTTTGAGCAAGAGACTACCAATCAACTGGTTGTGGTAACAGTACAAAGTTTAGGATATGAGACTATCGAGTCCTACGCGAACGGTCTGTTTAATCAAAACGGCTTAGGACAAAAGGGAAAGGATAATGGACTGTTAATCTTATTTTCAGAAATGGACAGGGAAGTTCGCATCGAGGTCGGGTATGGTTTGGAGCCTTATATTACCGATGCTGTTGCCTCAAGAATTATTAGGAATACCATGATTCCGAATTTTAAAGAGGATAAATATTTTGAGGGCATATCACAAGCCACAGATCAATTGATTTCTCTCTTAAGGGACCCAGAAGCACTAGATGAATTTAAGGAGGAAATACAACGCAGTGAGGATAGAAACACATTGATTGGTGCTGGCTTCTTACTGCTCTTCATTTGTGTATTCGTGGGTGTAGGTGGTTTTTTCTTCTACAGATCTTATAGTGGTTTGATTGAGATTTTTAGGGGAATTTTTATCGGAAAGCTAGGACTACTGCCGGGATTATTCTTGATTTTTTCAGCAGCGCTCTCTTCTGTTTTCGGCCTCGTATTTTTAGCAGTCCCCTTGGGAGTGGTTGCGACCATTTGTTGGCCGGAACTGTTACCAGTGTCTTATTTTTTGGAACGTCCTAGTCTATTGTTATGGCTATTAATTCCTTTTTTTGGTATTTCCATACTCATCGCTTTTATCAAAATCAAATTTTTTGGAAAGGATGATTTCAAACTTTCCTTAATTTCCAATGATAAGGCCTACTATAGGAAAACATTTTCCTCAACGGGGACGCATTCTTTTGGCTCCAGTTCTTCCGGCGGAAGCTCAAGTAGTTTTTCAGGAGGTGGCGGCAGTTCCGGGGGAGGCGGCGCCAGTGGCAGTTGGTAATTTCTAAACCATTTGATGTATCTTCATCATTCAAAATTCAATGATTATGAACCGTTATATTATCCTTCTGTTGTCCGCTCTCATACTTACATCCTGTGCCATTGAGCAACCGAACACAGAAATTGAAAGATGGAAAGAGCAAGCGTCAAACGTTGAAATTATTAGGGATGATTTTGGTGTTCCCCATATTTACGGCAAAACAGATGCAGATGCGATTTTCGGATTGTTATATGCGCAATGTGAAGATGACTTTAACAGGGTGGAACAGAATTACATTTGGGCAACGGGTCGTTTGGCAGAAGTTGAGGGGGAAGAGGCTTTGTACAGTGATTTACGGGCAAAGCTTTTTATGACGGAGGACGAGGCGAAGGCGAATTATGAAAAAAGTCCGGATTGGTTAAAGAAATTATGTGATGCCTTTGCGGACGGCGTAAACTATTACCTGCATACACATCCGGAAGTGAAGCCTAAATTACTGACCCGTTTTGAACCATGGATGCCAATGTATTTTAGTGAAGGAAGTATTGGTGGCGATATTGAGCGCATAAGAACCAGCGAAATAAAAGCCTTTTATGAGGGTAACATGGAAATACCCGAGTCAGAAATTAAGGCCATTGAAAAGGAGGAGGAAATGGTTGAACCACAAGGTTCTAACGGAATTGCGATTTCGGGTTCATTAACCCAATCCGGGAATGCCATGCTGCTCATCAACCCTCATACCTCATTTTATTTTAGGGGAGAGGTGCACGTGGTCTCCGAGGAAGGTCTCAATGCCTATGGTGCCGTTACTTGGGGTCAGTTTTTTGTGTACCAAGGATTCAACGAAAAAACGGGATGGATGCATACATCAACTTATACTGATGTGATGGATGAATTCAAAGAAAACATCACCAATTTGGATGGTAACATCGTATACCAATATGGTGAAGAATTACGTCCGGTAGAGGTGTCGAAAATCACTCTTACATATAAAAGTGATGAAGGCTTAAAAGAGAAGACATTCCCTGCCTATCGCACTCATCACGGACCTATTACGCATATGGAAGATGGTATGTGGACGGCCTCGGCCATGATGTGGGAACCTATTAAAGCATTGGAACAATCATTTGTTAGAACCAAAAAAGAGGGCTATAATGGTTTTCGTGAAATGATGGATATCCGTACGAACTCCAGCAACAATACCGTTTATGCGGATGCCGAGGGAAACATCGCCTATTTTCATGGGAATTTTGTACCCAAGCGTGATGTCAATTTTGATTATGCTGAACCTGTTGAAGGATGGAACCCAAAGACCGATTGGCAAGGTTTGCATACGGTAGATGAAAATATTTTAGTATTGAATCCCGAAAACGGATGGATACAGAACTGCAACTCTACTCCGTATACTTCGGCTTTGGAGTTCAGCCCTAAAAAGGAAGATTATCCCTATTATATGTCTAGGGACCAAGAGAATTTTAGGGGCGTTCACGCCATAGGATTATTGAAAGGAAGAAGTGGTTATACCTTAGATAGTTTAATTCAATTGGCACATGACCCCTATCTGCCCGCGTTCGAAGCTTTAATTCCAGGTTTGATAAAGGCCTATAATAGTCACGATGATAAAAACCCGAAGCTGAGAGAAGCTATCGAAGTACTGCAGAAATGGGATTATAAAACATCCAAACAGTCGGTTGCCATGACCCTGGCCCATTTTTATGGTACGCGTTATTATCAAGAAGGAAGATATCCTGATGGGCTGAATGCTATGGAGCGTATTATTTATTGGGGAACGCAGCCTGGGGAACAACTCAAGATTTTTGAAAAAACGATTGACCAATTAACGGCGGATTTTGGAACTTGGAAAATGCCTTGGGGCGAGGTAAACAGGTATCAACGCCTTACTGGAGATATCCGTCAAAATTTTGATGATGACAAGCCCAGTATTCCCATCGGTTTTGCGTCGGGGTCCTGGGGAGCGCTAGCTGCCTACGGTGCCAGGTATACGACTGAAGGTGCCAAGAAAATCTACGGAACGCGTGGTAACAGTTTCGTGGCCGCCGTAGAGTTTGGGGAAACGGTTAAGGCAAAAACTATTTTAGCGGGTGGGCAAAGTGGCGACCCGGATTCCCCTCACTTTGATGATCAGATTCAAAAATATGCCGATGTGGAATGGAAGGATGCAGCATTCTATAGAGAAGATGTTTTGAAGCGGGCAAAAGAGACTTATAAGCCCGGAATGCGTAAGTAGTTTTACCAAAGTGATAGATGTATCATCTTCTCTGCGCAAGAGCTATACTCATTCAATTATTTGGATAGATAAAAATGGAAAATTGACATTCAAGCACTATAGTCCATTTTGGGTTCTTGTTTGCTTGGGGAAGCCTTATTTTCTATGTTGTCGTATGAATTTAGTAGGGTCTAAGTACCCTTCAGTGTCATTAGAGTAACCTTGACCAATAGGGAGGTTCACATCGTTTCTGATTTCAAAATGTAAATGGGCAAAATACATTCCCCCTGCATTTCCAATTGTTCCAATTTTAGCACCCTTGTAAACGAATTGATTTTTTTCAACTAGAATGGAGTCACAATGAGCATAAAGAGATTCGTAAATCTCGCCATTTTCCATATAATGTTTGATTCGGATAACCTTCCCCCAGCCTCCTCCAATATTTTTCGAGAAACTTATGTAGCCATTGGCTGATGCATAAATTGGATCTCCGAAATCTGTGTTACCACCACCATTGCCGTTCCAATCTTCACCGAGATGATTATTCATGCCAAAAGGCTGTGCATTATAATATCCATTTGCATCTGGTTTTCCTACCGGAAAATCAAAACCGTTTGTAAAAATTATGGAATCTGTTTTTTTTAAAGTTGGAGTAGATTTCTCAAAGTGGCCAAGGGCAGTATAACGGTCCTCCTTTTGGGGATAAATTAATACTAGTGTAAAAGTGAATAAACTTAAGAGCAAAATTCTTTCCAACACGATTGGGTTTAATCCTTAGTAACGATGAGTGTCGCCTTAGACCCGGAAGACAGTAGCCATTTGTTGGAATAGATTAATTGCCCCGTATCATCATAAACATCTACTTGGGCGGTATTCGGTGCAGAAGAACCGTGGTTCAATGCTTCAAATTCTAGTTTGTTAAAGCCTGGTTGTAAATCAACGTTTATGCCCTTAAAGGCACCCGTAAGCAACATATTGTGCTCTACTACCATGTCGTTTACGTATATCTTTACGCGATCCCCATCCACATATTCATGGTCTCTACAAACAATGCCCACATATTTCCCATTACTCTTTACGTCTCCCAGATACTGATCTGCAAAGTATTGTCCGGAACCTCCCAGCCGTTCACCCGGTCCGATACGAGGGTCGATCTTGAGGCCGGTTCCTGCTTGAACTAATTCCTCATCCGGCACCATTTTTACCGGATTGGGATTTTTATAATCGAGCTTGGGCTGTTCCTTTATTACAGAAGGTATATTCAGAACCGGACCAGAAGTGGTCTTTCCCTTTGGGTCTTCAATCTTAACCGCTTCTACCTTCAACGGTTTTTGCGTAGGAATGTCGGATTGAGCGTTTACCCATCCAAAACCTAAGACACAAAGAATTACAAGAAGTAGGTTAGTTTTATTCATCAGTTATTAAAAAATCAAAATAAAGATAACAAATACCCTGCCATGGGGACTTAAGAGCTTGTTAAATTGTTAAATGATCGATAAGTAACCGCCATCATACTGCCTAAACGAAAATGGCTATTTCCAAGTTTTGTTCAAGAAGCGTATAAAATTTTTATGCATGATGTTACTAATATCCTCCGTACCATATCCTTTATTTCGTAATAACTCAGGAATTTTCTGCAAATCTGCAATAGTGTCCAAATCTGAAGGACTTTGTTCTGTTCCAAAACCTCCATCCAGATCCGTACCGATTCCCACATGTAAGGAGTTACCTGCTAATTGACAGATATGGTCTATATTTTGGACCATAAGGTCCAAGGTTACCCCCATTTTCTCTGGTGTCGATTTTCCACGTTGCCAATTGGGAACCATCATCCAAGCATCTAGAGCCGTTCCTATTACGGCATCCCGATCAATAAGTTCCAATAGTTGCTCATCTGAAAACTGGCGGTTATGGTTCACGAATTTCCGGCAGTTGTTGTGACTGGCCCACACCGGTCCTTGATAAGCATTCATAGTTTCCCAGAAACTTTGGTCACAAAGGTGAGTGGCGTCTAGAATGATATTTAGACTCTGAACTTTCTTTAAAAGTTCTTTACCCTTCGCTCCGATGCCTCCAACGGAATCTGTCCCAAAGGCATAGGTTCCTGGCCCATAATGGGCAGGTCCAATGGCCCGTAAACCTTGCTCATATGATTTCTCCAGATAATCTAGGTCAATGATACTATCTGCTCCCTCCAAACTTAAAATATATCCAATAGGTGTATTTTCCCGGTCCTCCTCCCAACTTTTTAAATGGGCATTAAGGGTTGCTTTGTCAGTTATTTGTTTAATAAATCCGTCCGCTTCCATGGCCTTGTACCAAGCCAGCTGTCCTTGGGTCTGTGCCCAAGCCTGTTGTGATGAGTTCCAACCAGGTAACGGGTTTTCGGGTTTTACATAACGTGCTATTTGAGTAGCCACACAGAGGCCAATATTTCCTTGGCGCATCGCATCAAAGGAAACGGTGTTTTTACCTCGATCCGGCTTATCCGTCAAATCCTGCTCACTTTTCCGGATATCTTCTACTGTCCACCTGAGGTCACGATTCCATTCCATGGCGTTCATGGCCAAGTCCAGATGAGCATCAAAAATGAACATATTATATGGTTATTTTATGGTTACGTGCGGCTACGTTCCAAGTGTCTACAATCCCACCATTTTCCACAACTTGCAAGTACTCATACTTGGCGACTGTAGGACAAATGTGTTTGGGGATAGCGTAGTGTTCGTCACCCACTTCAGAAATCTTAAGGTCGTCGTATTCCACCACTAGGTGCTCTTCGGACTGACTTATTTGTTTGCCGTGATCTAAGGTCAAAAATCGTACCCTTGGAAAGGCCATTTCGGGAGCAATGGATTTATGGCCTAAATCAAAACAAATAATACCCGCTTTTGGTTTGCTGATGATACGTGTAAACAAAACTGCTGCAGGAAGAAAGTTCATTTCTGGGAATAGTTCCCCATAGCCAGCGTCCCAAAGTAGTGTAGTTCCGGGACTTGCAATAACATTTTCGCGTTTGGCGTGAAAAGGAAAAGTAGGGGATCCACCCGCGATAATAACTGGTTGTGGAAGGCCAGCATCAATTATTTTTTTCTTTAATGCCAAGACAGTTTCAAAAGCTGCATCGCAATTCTTTTCTCGTATTATGGGGTCCGGATTTCTAAAATGTCCGTCATATAAGTGTAAACCTTCAAATGATAAATTTGACTGTTCCGATATAAACTTGTAAAGATTAAATGCTTCCAAATTTGGCGCTATTCCCGTTCTATTCATTCCCACGTTCAAATCAATAAACAACGAAAGCTTAATCTCATTTTTGGCTGCCTTTCTACCAAGTAGGTCAGCCGTTGAGGTGTTGTCGACCAGCGCAGAGAACGCTACCTTCGGAAATGTTTTAATTAAGGACAGCAGACGGTCTATGTTCGCCCCAACAGGTTGCATGGCTAGCAAGACATCAGGTGCTTTACAGGAAGCCAATAATTCCGCTTCGGCTATTGTGGCACACTTGAACTTGGTAATTCCTTGCTCCAATTGCATGGATATTATTTCAGCACACTTATGTGTTTTTACATGGGGACGCAAGTTTTCCGGGCCACCCGCCATGTCTACCATAGTTTTTATATTGTGCTTTATCCTATCCGGATATATCAATAGGGATGGAGAAATGACGGATTCAGCATCCTTTAAAAGAAACCATTTTTCATTGTTCATGGGAAGATTATTTATGTAGCTCGAACATGGCCTCAATTTCAACCGCTACCTGACCGGGAAGCATCATGCCTACTGCACTTCTAACGCCAACGCCATTTTCAGGACCAAAAACATCGGACATTAATTCACTATACCCATTAATGACTAATGGCTGATCTCCAAATTCCGGGGTACAGTTGACCATACCCAAAGTTTTTACCAGTCTTTTAATACGGTCTAAACTCCCAAAGTGGGTCGTGATGGTTGCCAACATTGTAAGCGCTACATGTCTAGCAGCTTCTTTTCCCTGTTCAAGCGTCAGAGTTTCTCCCACGCGACCAGTGTATAAGGACCCATCCTTAAGCATTGGTCCTTGTCCGGAAACATATAGAAAATTTTCAACCACCAATATAGGTTTGTACAAACCGGCTGGCGGAGGTGCCGGTGGTAGAATTAGGCCAAGTTCCTTTATTTTTTCTGATGGTTTCATGAATTATAATTTACAGGTAAAAGATACGATATAAGTGTCTTTTCAACCCTAAAAACCAATCTCAAATTATTCTTTTGTGTAGAACTTTACGAAAAAAGAGGTACTTCTAATCTCGGGAGACGCTACTTAAAAAAGCATATGAATTAGACAGTCAATAAAACGATATTTAGTAGATGTGAAATCAGTAATTATTCAGGATTAATGATAGGTTATGTGCTTATGATCAAATGAAGATATTAAGTACGAGCACACCTATCAGTCCCATTACACCCACCGTGGTTTCCATAACGGTCCATGTTTTTAGCGTATCCTTTACCGATAAATTAAAATATTCTTTGTAAAGCCAGAAACCACTATCGTTCACATGGGAGAGCATTAAACTGCCGGAACCTATGGCCAGGACCATGAGTTCGGCACTTACGCCAGTCCCGTTTACCAAAGGCAGCACAATACCGGCAGCCGTAAGTCCTGCGACCGTTGCGGATCCTACACAGACCCTTATGACAGTGGCAATTAACCAAGCTAAAATTAATGGAGAAATGGAAGAGCCATCGAGCATTGCTCCAATATACTCACTGACACCACTGTCTATAAGTACTTGCTTTAAAGCACCTGCTCCAGCTATAATCAATAGTACCATGGTTATTCCCGTTATGGCACTGGCCACGGAATCCATCACTTCTTTCATTTTTTTACCACGGGCAAGACCTAAAGTATATATAGCCACCAAAACCGAAATGAGCATAGCAATAACTGGATTGCCAACGAACAACAAAATGTCCTGTAATACCGACCCATCCGGTAGAAGAAGAGCTGCCAAAGCAGCTATGGCAATAAGAATAACGGGTAGCAGAGCGGTAAAAATACTGATTCCTGTACCGGGCATTTCTTCGTCCTTCAGAATTACGGGGTTCAAGAACTCCTTAAGTGGGGTTGCTTTTATGTTTTTCATGGTTCGTGACAATAGAGGTCCTGCAACGATGATAGCAGGGATGGCTACAATAATCCCATACAATAGGGTTTTGCCAATATCCGCATTAAAGGTAGCCGCAATTGCCGTAGGCGCCGGGTGTGGAGGTAAATACCCATGAGTTACGGAAAGGGAGGCCAGCATAGGGAGGCCTACATAGAGTAGCGGTAGCCCAGTTGCCGCCGCAATGGTAAAAACCAGCGGGATTAAAATCACAAAACCTACGGAATAGAACATGGGTATGCCTACGATAAATCCAGTGAGTACAACGGCCCATTGAATATTCTTCTTTCCAAATTTATCGACAAGTTTGGTCGTGATTCTTTGAGCTGCGCCACTGTCCGCGACCAATTTTCCTAGCATAGCCCCGAGGCCTAAAATGATTACTAAGAATCCAAGGATATTGCCAATGCCTTTTTGAATGGAATCTATGACGGTAACAGGTTCCATACCCTCGGCTATTCCGACGAAAAGCGAAACGAGTATGAAGGTGATGAAAGCGTTGAGCTTAAACCTTGTAATTAATATAAAGAGCAGTACTATTCCAAGAATTACAATGAGTAGTGGCATGGTATGGTTGATTATCTTTAGAAATAAGATTTAAATATAGCATAAAAAGATAGGCTCCATTTAATTTTTAATCTTCGGATGCACTGTCTCAGCATATTTTGAACTTTAGGGTTTTAGAATTGAAACTTCATATTAAACATTACTAATGCTTCATATAATCTGTCAATTTTTGGGGCCCTTCCAAGAGAATCCGCACTACCCTAAGTATCCCGTCCTCGGTAGTAGAAATCTGCCACTTGATCAATGATATTTGTCCTTTTTCAATTTCGATACCCGTAATACTTCTTGGATGAACACAACTACCGTCATTAAAAAAAGGAATATCGCCCGGTTCCGGAAATCTCGGTCTGTGTGTATGACCAACAATGGTAATTTTCAGGTCGTTCTTAAGTATCCATTTCTTAATCCGACGTTCGACTTTTATCAGTTCCGTATAGTTTTTTGCCGGACTTGTCGGGTCTGCAATACCCCAGACCTGTAGGGGTTTCCATAAAACTCTTACCAAAAATCGGCCCCAGCGCCAAAAGGTATAGTTCCACCAATCGGCCTGATGCCCATGTGCTAAAAATAATTCTTGTTCCGTTTTGGTATGTTTCAAAATTAATGCTTCGTTGTATCTGATGCCCTCAAAAAGCTCTTTGTCCTTATCATCTATGGGTTCGAAATAACTTGAGAGATGTTTTTTAACGTAGGCCTCATCTTTATATACCATGTCATGATTGCCCCATATCATGTGCAATCTATTTTCCAAATGGTATTGGCGAAGTAGTTTGAAAACGTTTTTGTGGGCCTCAAAAATGGATTCAAAATGGATGTTCTCCCAAAGTTCATCGCCGTCGCCTAACTCACAATATTGGAAACCTTCATTGTAATAGAATTTTAGTGCATGAAAATAGATGTTCCTATTGTTGGCAAAATCATCCGCAAAACTGTTGTCCCCCCTATGACAATCGCTAAATAGGATGAACTTGGAATCATCATCAAACGGGATGGTTTTGGCATTTTTATAGGCTCTAGAAAGTCTATTTGCGGACGACATTTTCAAAATTTATATAAATATCCGAAAAAGTGTAGGACCACCTAATGAAACCTTTAACAAAATTCTATCAGTAGTTTTGTAATTTTAAGATGCTTTTGTAGACATATTAAGACATGATGAAAGGTAAGGATAAAATAATGCCGATTAAGCCCCTCGTTAGTTTTGAAAAACTATTGAAGCATTACGAGGCGTTGGCAGAAGGCGACGACAAAATATTGGCTCAGCGCGCCAAAGAAATCCTTAAGGCACAAGAACCTTATCCAGAACTTAGGGATGGTTTTCAGGATGTTTCGTTGCTGGATAAGCATAAAGATATTATAAGTTTAATTCTTCAGGATAGTTTTCCGCCATTACTGAGTGACAATGAAATAAAAGCCGCTTCATTGCCTTATTATGATGTGTTTTTCAACACTTCAAATAGATTTCAGAAAATAATAAACGAAGCTGGACCCGGTTTTGAGCCCGTACTTAGAAATCAAGAAGAGGGCATAGACTATATTATGGGCTGTATCGTAATCCTCAATTTCTACTACGGATTTAAGTTGGATTTCAGCAGGCCTTTCTTTTATGACATCCCCAATGCCAATGGTGTAATGCACCACTATCGTATTCTGTATAATGCTGATTTTCTGGAGTTACATCCGACCGAAAAATCAAAGGAAATAACCCAGGATGATGTGGATGAACTTTTGGAAAATCCTGATAATATTGACCTATGGATGGAAAAGATTCCACCGGAAAGTTTTATATCCAAAGGGTTTGTTATTTCCAATATGTTCGATGTTACGGCGGAACACTCCATTTCCGAGATAAAATCAGAATTGATCGCTAGTGATAAAAGGGGTAGTGACAATTTTATGGCCGACCTGCAGGAAACCTTTCGGTCATTTTTCCGGTTGCCGGATTTAAAGGTTGGCTTTGTCACCTACAATCCTAACGAAGACCGTTTTGAACCAGTTTATGGTAAGGGTATCTCCAGTTTTATTCTAAATGGCAAGGATACACAGGAATGCAAGGACGCGCTCTGCCAGTATTCCTATAACAAAATTTTAAAGGATAACGATTATTTTGCCATTAGCGATGTGGATAAATATGAAGAAAAATCCGGAGGTATGGATCCTTACAAGGCTTTAAAGCAACAGGGAATAAAGAGTGCAATTTTTGCTCCCATTGCGTTTGAAGGTTCTCTATTGGGCGTGTTAGAAATAGCTGCCGACAAAAAAAATGTGCTGAACGGTGTAAATGCCAAGAAATTAGATGATGTTATGCCGTTTATAGTATCGGCCGTAGTGAGATCCAAGGTTGAGGAAGAAAACCTTATCGATGCCGTTATACAGAATGAATGTACTTCCGTTCATTCCTCTGTTTATTGGAGATTTCAAGAAGAGGCTAAACATTTCATTAAGGAGCAATTGGAGGGAAGACAGCCTTCATTTAAAGAAATCGTATTCAAGGATGTTTATCCCCTATTTGGTCAAATAGATATTAAGGATTCGTCAAAGGCTCGTAATAATGCGATACAGCGAGATTTAATGATTCAGCTTTCCGAGATTAAGAGCGTTTTGGAGGCTGCTTTTGAAAAATTCAAACTCCCCATTTATGAGGAGTTGAAATTCCGAGTCGGAAATCATTTGGACAGCATAAAGGAGATGTTATACACGAATAGCGAACAGGCCATTTTTGATTTTGTCAAAGAAGAAATCAATCCTGTTTTTGCGCATTTAAAGAAATCCGATCAAGAAATCAATAAACATATCTTGGCTTATGAAGCTAAAATAGATATGTCGACCGAGTCTTACTATGATCATCGTAAGAATTACGATGAAAGCGTTATGTTAATCAACAAAGAATTAGCATCTGTTATAGACAAGAAGCAAGAAGCTGCCCAAGCCATGTTCCCACATTATTTTGAACGGTACAAAACGGATGGTGTTGAACACAATATGTACATCGGTAATTCTATTGCCGGAGGACAAGAATTTAATGAATTGTACCTTAATAATCTACGGTTATGGCAGTTACAAGTAATGTGCGATATGGAGAATACGCACTATGCTTTAAAGCCCAAACTTCCCATACAGTTGGATGCAACTTCCCTTATCCTTGTCTATAATACGTCACTATCCATACGATTCAGGATGGATGAAAAGCAGTTTGATGTTGACGGAACGTATAATGCCCGCTATGAGGTTATTAAAAAACGGATAGATAAATCCTATATAAAGGGAACCAATGAACGTTTGACGCAAACAGGTAAGATGTCCATTGTATATTCTCAAAAAAAGGATGAGCTGGAATATCTGCGTTATATTAAGTTCTTGAAATCCAAAGGATATTTCACGGATAATATTGATATCGTTGAGTTAGAAGGATTGCAAGGTGTCTCAGGTTTAAAAGCGATTCGGGCAGAAATCTTGTATAAAACAGAAGAAAAACCTGAGAAAACCTATACCTACGAGGATTTGATGCAAGCCTTAAAGGAATAACCAGAAATTAAGATACAATACCCATCGTTCGCTCAGGCCCAAAGAATTTAAAGAAAATGGCAAAAGCCAATACCGAGACAATCATGCCTATCATAAATATGGTATAGGTCCATCGCAACAGCCTATATTTCTTGTTCAGCACCAAGCCCAAATAGTAAAGGTCCTTTGTAAGCGAAGAATAAATATAGTCTTTGTCTTTTACGAGTTCATTTATGGCCCATTCGTAATCTGCCAATTTCATTTTATGAAAATTACCAAAGAATAAGAGGTTAACTCTTTTTTGTCGTACATCCTCTTCAGTAAATTCACCACTTGTAACATTGGGCCGAGTTGCCAATACGGCAAGAATCATGGAAATGACACTAAAAACGACGAAAATCACGGTAGGGTATATCAAGTAGTCATTGGATGGGTTGTCCAATTTGGGGATAAGATTGGATAATGCCAGTGAAATAATTATCGCATTAACGGATAATAGAATATTGGCCTTGGTGTCTGCAATATCGCTTAAGGTAATATGGTTTTTTAAAGTTACCCTGAACAACGTCTGAATTCCACGATCGGGACTCTCGCCCTTATATTTTGCCTTTAGGGCTTCCTTTTTAGCAATTTCCTTTTCAGATTTTTTATCCTTTATGAGTCGCCTTAGATTTTTATCCTTTCCGGCTTGCCAGTTTTCCTTGGCATAATCCGTATAAAATCGATGTTCCGTACGAAACATTTTTATATTGGCCTCTAGCCACTCTTTGTGGGAATAATTTGCAATACCCAATAGGCGCAGTTCCTCCCGCAACAGATCGGAGGTTTCCATATAGCTTTTCTGGGCAAAATGCGAAGAATCCGCATCCCTTATTATTTTTTCAGAAAGTGTTTTTGGTTCCGCATAACGGGCCGTTGCCATGATAATATCCGAAATGTTTTGGATGGTTTGTTGCTCACAAGCTTGTTCGGTTAAAAACTCTTTTGCAATAGCACAACTAACCTTTTCGTGATTCTCAGTACCCTTTGTATAGCCGGTGTCGTGCAGCCACGCAGCTAACTCTATTGCTTCCTTTTCCTTTTCCGATAGCGTACATGAATCTAATAATTCTTTAGTATTTTTAACGACTCGCTGGGTATGTCTTAAATTATGATATAAGTAATTTGGGTCTAGTTCGTTGGATAATAATTCTACAACGAATTTTTCTGTTTTTGAAACAATATCCGACATACTAGATTTTGGATTTGAATTGTCCAAATTACGAAAATTTAAACACAGGAACTTTCATATGAAAAAATATTGCGCTTGGATTCTCTTACTTCTTTTTTTAACTGGATGCGCAACGTATAAGGCTAAATATGCCAATGAATCCGATGCAAAGGATATTGAGATTGAAAAGGAAGTAATCCATACCTTTTACCTAATAGGAGATGCCGGCCTTTCCCCAATCGGGGGAATGAATCCTGCTCTTAAGATATTTAAGGAAAGGTTGGACAGGGCAGAGGAAAACAGTACTGCAATATTTCTTGGGGATAACATTTACCCTGCTGGTTTGCCTGACCCTAAGGACTCTACTGTTGCCTATCTCGAAGCAAAAAGTCATTTGGATGCCCAGCTGAAAACCTTGGATAATTTTAAGGGGAAACCCCTCTTCATTCCTGGAAACCACGATTGGTATACCGAAGGTTTAATTGGCTTGGAACGTGAGGAGGAATACATAAAGGAAATGTTGGACGATAAGGACGCATTTTTGCCGAAAAACGGATGTCCCATTGATGTTGTTGAGATAAGTGAGCAAGTAGTCCTCATTGCCTTGGACACGGAGTGGTACTTGACCAATTGGGATAAAAGGCCGGATATAAATGACAAGTGCGACATTAAGAGTAGAAGTAAATTCTTGTTGGAATTGGAAGATGTAATTAAGGATAACCGCCAAAAAACAACGATTATAGCCATGCACCATCCTATGTTCAGCTATGGGCCACATGGTGGGGAATATTCTTTAAAAAAACAGTTTTATCCCAAGAAATTACCTGTACCGGTGCCCGTTCTAGGAACTTTCATCAATGTACTTAGGAGTACTTCCGGTGCATCAATAGAAGATTTGAATAACAAAAGATATAGGGAGTTGAGGAACAAAGTGACTACATTGGCCCAATTTTCGGAAAAAGTAATTTTTACATCCGGGCATGAACATACGCTGCAATATATTGTTGAGAAAAATACACCTCAGATTGTAAGTGGTTCAGGTGCGAAGGAGAGCGCTGTAAGTTTGAAAAACGGAGCACGGTTCGTTACCGGGAGCATGGGTTATGCTACGTTGGAAATATATGATGATGGTTCTTCCCGTGTGCGCTTTTATGGGGTTGATGAAGATGAGAAAGAGAAATTTTTGTTTACTTCGGCTGTCTTACCTCCAGATTTTCCAGAGGCTACCAGGACTTATCCAGATACTTTTCCGGAGAAAGTAAAAGCATCGGTGTATACGGAAGAAGAGATCGACAAAAGTGGTTTTTTCAAAACGATATGGGGTGAAAGGTATAGAAAGTACTATGGTACCAAAGTGAACGTACCAGTGGTAACGATTGATACGCTTTACGGAGGACTAACTCCTGTTAAAAAAGGAGGCGGGCATCAGTCTAAATCACTTCGGCTACGACATAAAAATGGAAAGGAGTATGTGATGCGTGCACTTCGTAAAAGTGCGGAACTCTACTTGCAATCCATGGCCTTTCAAGAACAATATGTGCTAGAGGACCTCAAAGAAACCTATACCCAGGAGCTTTTAGAAGATTTTTATACGGGATCACATCCCTACGCTCCCTTTGTAATTGGTAAGCTTTCGGATGCTGTTGGAATTTACCATACCAATCCCATTTTATTTTACGTGCCCAAACACGAGGCCCTTGGAGGGTATAATGCCACGTTTGGAGATGAACTTTACATGATAGAAGAACATGCAGGAGACGGTCACGGTAATCTCGAAAGTTTTGGTTACGCCAATGAACTCAAAAGTACGGACTCTATGTTGGAGGATTTGCGTGATGACGAAAAATATGATGTGGATAGGAAAGGGTACTTAAGAGCCAGATTCTTTGATATGGCCATAGGTGATTGGGATCGGCATGTAGACCAATGGCGCTGGGCAGAATTTAAAGAAGGAAATAAAATAATCTATAGACCCGTGCCACGTGATAGGGACCAGGCTTTTTCCAAAATGGGGGACGGAGCCTTGATGAATTTAGCCACCAGAATTATCCCAGGGCTAAGAATTATGGAAGGGTTTAATGAAGAAATCAGAAACGTTAAAGGGTTTAACTCCTCACCTAAAACGTATGTACTAGACCTTGCGCTCTTGTCGGAAACCACGAAAGAGGAATGGCTGGAAGAAGCTAGATATCTTAAGGAGAACTTAAACGAGGATGATATAGACGAGGCATTTAAAATTTTCCCAGAAGAGATTTGGGATAGTACGTTAACAGAGATAAAAAAAATACTATTGTCCAGGCTGGATAATATTGAAGATACTGCGGAAGAATACTATGATATTCTGAACAAATTTGCCGTAGTAACAGGTACTGATAAAGATGATTGGTTTGAAATTAATCGATTAAGCCCAACGGAGACCGAAGTCAAGGTTTTTAGAATTATTGATGGAGAAAAGAAGAAGATGTTCTTTGACAAGACCTTTAATAGCTCATCAACAAAAGAGATTTGGATATATGGCCTAGACGACGATGATATCTTTACGGTTCAAAATGAGAAAAAGATAGGAGGAATTAAAGTTCGGCTCATTGGCGGTCAAAATAACGACATCTACAAGGTAGACCATGGCAAGGGTATTACTATTTATGACTATAAGAGTAAACCAAACACGTTTCAAGACGTAAACAATACGAGAATTAAGTTGACCGATGATTATAACGTAAATACCTACCGCCCACTCAATATAAGGAGTAGTAGCAATCAACTCATACCTACTATTGGATTTAATCCTGACGACGGTGTTAGAATTGGAGTTTCCAATACATATACGTACAACGGATTCAGGCAGAATCCCTTCACCCAACAACACACCATAAGCGGATCCTTTTATTTTGCCACTAGTGGTATAAATTTAAGCTACACGGGAGAATTTGCCGAACTGTTTGAGAATTGGAACTTTGAAGTTAGATCCCGTTATACCACACCCAATTTCGCCGTAAACTTCTTTGGATATGGCAATAATACAATCAACCTGGATGATGAATTGGACTTGGATTTTAATCGAGTACGAATTCGAAACTTAGAGTTTGCACCGTCTTTTGTATGGCGTGGCCATTTAGGGGCTAAATTTAGGACAGGGTTCTCGTACGAATCCATAGAAGTTGAGGAAACAGAGGGCCGTTTTATCAATACATTTTATCAACAGAACGGGGAAGAGACCCAAAACAATTTTGCCGGTATTCATGCAGAGTATAGTTACGCGAACAGGGACAATCAAGGCTTTCCTACCGTGGGAATGAGTACGATGCTAAAGGTCGGTTTTAAAGATAATTTAAGTATTGATGGTCGGAATTTTGGTTACGTAATACCCAGCATTTCCTTTGACTATAAATTGATACCCAGCGGGAGATTGGTTCTCGCCACTAAGTGGAAAGGGCATTTCAACATTGGGAATGGATATGAATTTTACCAGGCGGCTAGTATAGGCGGTATTGATGGTCTCAGAGGATTTAGAAACCAACGTTTTACCGGTAAAACAGCTTACTACCAGAATACGGATTTGCGATTTAGTCTTCGAAAGATGCGGACAAGAATCCTACCGACTTCCTTAGGGTTTTTTGCTGGATATGATTACGGAAGAGTATGGTTTCCCAATATAAGTTCCAATCGTTGGCATACTTCTTACGGTGGCGGATTTTTCTTAAATGGCTCGGATATTCTTTCCATAAATATAGCCCTGTTCAATAGTGAGGATGGCGCAAGATTTACTTTTGGATTGGGATTTGGTTTTTAAATGAACCCTTAATCCATGAGTTGATAGCGGTAGAGGTTACCACCTTGTCCGTGAGAAACTTCATCGGATAACAGTAGGGTAGTGCTGTCTAAAAAACAAATGGATTCCAATTGGTTTCTATTCCCCAAGTCTATTTCTTTTATGCTTGCTTTTGAAAAATCGTTCTCCGAAAAATTGGATAATATGAAAAGCTTTCCATAGCTGAGTAAGACAATTTTTTTGCCATCTGGAGAAATATCCATTCCCGTGATTTGACAAGTGTTCCAGTCCGTACAAATTTGCAGGATGCCTACCAATTTAGCCTCATATTTCCCTTTTACATCAGGAATTTTATAAATAAAAACCTGTCCGGTAAATGGGTTAGACCTATTTTTTGTAGCAATGTAGAGGCTACTTCCGTAATGTAATAACGCCTCTGCATCATAAAATCGTTTGGATTTTTCTGGAGGAAAATCTTTCTGCTCGGGATAATAAAATTCTATTTTTTCAGCATCGATTTTATCTCCAGGTTCTGTTTCAGGATTTGGTACTTTATAGACGACCAAGTCTTTTCGGGTATTATTATTGTTGCCGATATCGGCAATATAAACGTTATCATTTTTATCCTTGGCCAAGTCTTCCCAATCTTTATTTTTAGCGTTTTTTACTTCAAAAGATTTAAGGATGTTACCTCGGAAATCTACCTTATAAATATCATCTTTGTTACCATTATCCTCAATTACCCAAACCGTAGAATCTTTTAAGGTTACGATTCCCGAATTTTCTTCTAGATTGCCCGGTAAATCAGCGACATATATTAACTGGCCATAATTGGTGCAAGACGATAGAATACATAAGAAAATAAGATAGAGGGCCCTATTCATGTTAATTGCTTAATGGTAAAAAAACTTCAGCTTTCCACCTTAGTTCATTACCGCCCATATTCGGATTATTGAAAAAGAATTCGACTGGTTTGTTTTCTGCTTTTATATTGTTTTTCTCGGCGTAGTCCAGCAAGGCATACCATGCCCTATCCGAGGTTATATAATTTCCGTTGTAAATAGCTTTTAAAGCTTTTTTTCCTTGAAAGGTCTGATAAAATATCCCCTTGATAAACGGTAGGGAGTCCGACTGTATAATGGGATAACAGAAATTATAGGCTATACTATCTTTTTCCATGTTCCATTGGGTTACCTCAATAAAAGGAACTCCATTAAGTTCCAACCCGTTTTGTACAAGGACACTGTTGATAAATGGAAAACTTCTCATCATTCCCGCAGCTTTATCAAATTGAGGGCCTTCTAAAGAGACACAAGCACAGTAGGTAGATTGTAGTTGCTCTTCTCCTTGAATAGTGACTTTAAAATTTTCTCTATGTTCGTTAAGTTTTTCTATAAAATCGGTGACCGTCTTCCGTGACCTTTTTTCAAAATCGGTATCTGAAAAGGGGATTTTTATCCTATTAAAAACGCTGTTTTTCAGGTCGGTTACATCCACGGTTATTTTTGAGGTGGAATCCGTTAGACGTTGAATAGACCATTCATATTTGTGCAGGGAATCTCCAAATTTGATATTTTGGATAAGATTGAGCAGTGAATTATTCTGTGTAATTTCACTTTCATTTTCAAGAGTACCGCTCCACAATTTCAAGGTTTGATTAATCGTGCCAGGAAAGGTATTGGCCTTAACATTAATCCTGTAATCTTGCGGTTTCAGAAACAAATACCACCCAAGGCCAATTATAAGAACCGTGGCAAACCCAATGCTTAATTTTTTCATTACTCTTGATTTGATGCTAAGGCATCTTCATTAAGCATTTTTACTTTTTGAAGCAGTAGTTTTCCAATTTTACGGCCTTGACCAACACCAACTTCAACCGCAGCCCTGTAATGGATTCCTCCGTACATTCTACTTATAGCAGCTTCATCCGCAGCTTTGTTGAAAGACTCAAAACTCCTTTGTGGCAGGCCGTACGGTACTTCTGTGTCATCATCAAAGGCAAAATTATCCCCAAAAATATCAGTTAAAGCCGTTCCTGCCGCCCCTGAAACAACGCTATGTCCACTGGTATACTCTGGAAAGGGAGGGGTTTGTAAAATAGGTTTCCAATTTTCATCAATGTGAAGGTTGATCAATGTTTCCGGACGTATCAAATTACTTCTGTATTTCTCGTCCCAACAGCTAATGAACGCATCGGCGATTGCTAGAGAGGTCTTTGTATAGGCATACAAAGTGTCATCAAAATCACTATTTGTCTTTCTACTCGCAATCTTTGTAATACCTATCCAATGGGCTCCAGGAGTAATTTTTTTGGTGGCGAACATTAAGTGCCCCCTAGTTACCGACACATATGGATTACAATCCCAAAACTTGGCAATTTCTACCTCTTCGGATTCATCGCCGTTCTCAGTGATTTGATTGCTGATGTCGTAAACCTCTTTCAATTCTTTGTAAAAATCAGAACCTTCCTCCATGGAAAAAGGTGGCGGCGGTACGGGCTTAAACTGGGCGGCAGAATCTAGGAAGAACGGTCTAATTTTATTCCAATGCGGTTCTATGGCCTGCATATAGGCCGGAGGCGTAGGTTGCCACCTTTGCTCATCCTCAATTTCTACTGTAAACTGCGGCATGGTCCGTGTCTGACTATAGTTGTCCTTGCTCATCCAATCTTTAATATGGTCTGCCACTTTTAAACCATATTCCTTTGAAATTTCAAACTCTTTTTCATTTACCTTTTTCCAGCTATTTTCTAGGCTATCCTGTAAAACCTCAAACTTGTCCTCGGAGAAGATAAGTTGTTTGCTTATGGACATATGTGCAATAATCGCCGCAAGATTTACATTGATTCCAGAAACGGTATCAAGGGCAGGTATAGGCTGTAAATCGTTTACCTGTCCGGCCAAGGAGATGTATTTGGGATTGTTCTGTGCAACTATTTCATAAGCCGCAATATTCGGATAGGCAAATATCCTACTGGCTACTGGCGGCGAAAAGATGTCGTGAATCATAATTTCCGTTACCTTGTCCACAACCTTGTGTAAATCTTCCGGACCTACAACTATCTGTTCCTCGTTTTGGTTACAGGAGTATAATATTATACTTAATACCCCTAATAAAATTATTTTTCTCATTAGTTTATTTATTCAATTTATATACTTGGGCTTCGTCATTGTTCATAGTCGCCAACAAGTAAGGCTCCTTACCCATATTGACTATGTTCAAATGCCTTACCGATTTGAACATAAAATCCAAACCAATAACATTGCCCAATTTTATGTTGTTCTCATTTTTTATAAGTGCTCCAGGAAAGGAATCCAATCTACCTTGATACGGTTTGACCCCAAAATAATTTCCTCCTACCAGGGCTTCTTCATTACCATCGTTGTCAAAATCATAGATTAAGAAATCCATTAATGGAGCAACCTGTAGTTCAAAATTAAAAGGAATAAACGAAAATGAACCCTTATCGTTTCTCAAATAGCCCGATTTTAACACTGAAACTTCTAAAACATCGGCTTCTGAGAGTGCATCCCGGTCTATTATTTCCGAAATAGGCCTTCCTGCAAAATCCGAATAGGTCGTGAACTTCTTCCGTAGCGATACTAACTGTCCTGATAGTTCGCTTAATCCATCTATAGGGAAATATTTCCCATTCCTGTTAATCGCTACTATGGTCTCAGTGGCCCCGTTATTGTCAAAATCGCTGTAGTACATTTTCAGCGGATTTTCTTTAGTAGCCACGAATTTGGAATTGGTGCCCCAATTACCCAAAAGGTAGTCCATATCTCCGTCGGCATCAATATCGAAACTGGCAATACTTTGCCAAAGTCCATTCAATGATGACTCAGTTAATGGATTAAATAGAGAGAATTTACCTTTATCATTTCTAAAAAATTTAGGAGACATCCATTCCCCGACTATAATTAAATCGTCATCCCCATCATTGTCCACATCGTCCGCAATGGCATCCGTAACCATTCCCAAAGCCTTAAAAGGATTTTGTTCTACTAGGGAAAAATCGCCATTGGTATTGTTCAATAGGTAGGAGTCCGGAAGTTTTCCAAAGTCGGCCGAAACACTCTGACTTCCTATAAACAGATCTAAATCTCCGTCCCCATCATAATCAATAGGTAAAATTACACTTGCGTTAGTGTAAAGTTCAGGAAATTTATGGGCTATGTAAACCGAATCTTTAAAGCTGTAATAACTTTCCGTTAAAGGGTTCATCTGATTGTAAAAATCTGCACCGCCAGAACCTAAAACTAGTTCTTGGTTCTTATCGTTGTCCAAATCGGCAAGCACGGCCACAACATTTTCCTTTATAGAGTCTTTCTCGATGTTTTTAAAAGCGGTGTGGTCAAAAATCGAATCGTTTTGAATAAAGATCTGTGATGGTATGAATTTAGAGCCACCAAAGAAAATATCCTCCTTGCCATCTTGGTTCATATCGCCTACAGCAACCGCCGGTCCTCTGTCCGAAATTTGATAGGGTATGAGTTTCTGACGGTTAAAATCGGTATAGGAGTCCTCCTTATGCCTAAAATTAATGCCGAGATTGTTATCAACCTTTTTGAAAACGGGCTTCTCTTTTTTACGTAGAGAGCTGTAATCAAATGTTTTTGTGCCAGAAGGTGATAGTTTAAGGGTTTGATTTGTCTCAATATTTTCGATTACCTGAAAAGTATTGTCCGGCCAAATGATTTTAATGGAGTCCAAAAGCTTTCCTTGTCCAAAGCCAAAATGTAACATGGGTTCAGAGGACGATTGAAATCCCCTAGCGGCATAGAACTCTTTGTACTGTTGCCTCCCCTTTGTATAAACAAAAACTTTGGTTCCTATCCCAAATGGATTATTCGTTACTTTTTCAAATTTAAGTTTCAGGTAATTGTTCTTCTGGTTGGTTAAATTTTCCAGTAAAGTAGGTGCGGTATTCAAGTTGTTGGTCACAATATCCAAGTCACCATCGTTATCTAAATCTCCATACGCCGTAGCACCTGAAACAATGGTGTCCTGAGGTATCCAAGATTTTGACTTATCTTGAAAATACAATTCAGGGCTACCCTTAAAGACCCTATTGCCAACATTTCCAGAAGGCATTAGCTCCAATGCATCCTGATCCACGAGATTGGTATTGCTAATTTTATTCTTGATGTTATCGCTGGAAACAAAATTGATATAATCTAAATCGTTAGGTCTTTTGGGGATGCCGTTGCTTACAAAAAGATCTTGGTCTCCATCTTGATCGTAATCCCCGAACAATGCACTCCAGCTCCAATCTGTAGCCGCTATACCACTTTGGAGCGCGGTTTCCATGAATTTGCCATCAGGTTGGTTAAGGTAGAGCATGTTACGTGTAAACTGATAATGATAGCCATAGGTACCAATGCGCAGTTTCTGTATTTGGATGTTGTCATCTCCTTCCGAAGCTTTTAGTACTTTCTCATCATCGGCGAGCATATCCAAAGAAATGAGGTCCGGAAAACCGTCATGGTTTAAATCCGCCACATCACTACCCATAGAGAATCTTGACGTATGCCCGAAATAGTTTTTTAATGATTCTTTAAAGGTACCATCGCCATTATTCAAATAGTAGTAATCATCCTCATGAAAATCATTTCCAATGTACAGGTCTGGATATCCATCTTGATTAAAATCTGAAACGGCAATACCTAGACCATATCCATTTATTCCTCCGTAAATTCCGGCTTCTTCACTAACATCTGCAAAGGAGCCATTGTCGTTTCGTAATAATTTATCACCGGTTTCATAACTTCTTTCAAACCGCAAATCGACTTTACCAAACGACTCCTGTGTGTGTACAGCGTGGTTAAGGAGGTACATGTCCAAATCCCCATCTAAATCGTAATCTAAAAATGCGGCGGAGGAACTATAGGATTCAAAATCCAGCCCGTACTGCGCCGATTCTTCATTAAAAGTACCGTTTCCTTGGTTGATGAATAACTCGTTATGTCCGTTGAAACCATTCAGGCCTACCACCGCACAAACATAAATATCCAATAGCCCGTCTGCATTAACATCGCCCATTATGGCTCCAGTATTCCAAGAGCTATTACCTTCCACACCAGCTTTTTCGGTTATATCCTCAAAAGTGAAATCTCCTTTGTTGAGATACAGTTGATTTTTAACCTGATTTCCCGAGAAAAAAATATCGGGTAGACCATCGCTATTAATATCACCGATAGCGACACCACCCCCATTATAGAAATATAGATAGTCCAAGATGTTTAGGTCGTCGGATTCCTGTAAATCATTCGAAAAGGATATACCGGTCTTATCCTCGCCAAGCTTTTTAAAAAGCTGTTCTCGGTTCGTGTTACAGCCAAATGCTAAGAATAGGCAAAAAATATAAACAAGACTACTTCTCATCTAGTTTGTAAATTTTTGGTTTCTCATTATTAATCGCCGCGACTAAAAAAGAATTACCGCTTTTATCTTTAAATAATTGAAGTTGTTTTACTTCATTCCTGATAAAAAATCCACTAGCCTCATAATTTTGCCATTTAAAGCCTAAATCACCATCTCCAAGGAGTACGTTACCATAGTTCGCATCTAAGCGGGAAAATTGAGGTTTAAATTCGAAATTATTTCCAGCCATGATTAAATCTATATTCCCATCGTTGTTGACATCGGCACATTCAATTCCGCAAATACAGGAGAATTGAACCTGTGGTGGTAAGATTTTAATAGTGAATTGCCCGTTACCTTCGTTGATGGCAATAATAGACTCTGAAATTTTTGATGTCCTGACTATTGTATTTTCAATTACAGCTTTTGGGAACAATTCGTCTATGGTCTTCTTGGCATAGGCGGAAGCCTTGATATTTTCTTTTTTTAGCGCTAATATTTGAGTGGTAAGTTCTTTCTTCTGATGTAGCGGATAATCTCCTCCATTATAGTTTTGTGTAACGATTTGTTCAACGGTCCCGTCATTATCAAAATCGTTAACCCACATTTTCATGGGTTGATTCTTTTTAGGCTTGTAATGAAGGTTGCTTCCAGAATTTCCTAAAATCAGATCTTGATCCCCGTCATTGTCCAAATCTCTTCCTTCTACGGCACCCCACCATCCATCCAAGCTATCCAAGCTCGTTGGTAATTTAATAAGCCTTCTGCCAGAGTTCTTAAAGATTTTCGCGGTGCCCCAATCAGAAACAGTAACTAAGTCTTTTTTTCCATCGCTGTCCATATCGATCCATTTGGCATCCGTTACCATACCGGCATCTTTTAGGTCGTAGGATGACCTTTCCGTAACATCGGAAAATGTACCGTCCCCATTATTTGACAACAATAAATGGTTGGGATCCACCCCGTAAGTTCCAACGACACTTCTTGAGCCGATAAATACATCTACATCCCCATCTCCATCAAAGTCATAAGGGGAAATAACGGCAATATTTTTATGGGTGGTGGATACTGTGTTGGACGATTTTGAGAAAAACCCCTCGCCATCATTAAGATAAATTCGAGTGCCATATGTATTTTGCATACCTCTTTCATTGCCGCCGCTGCCTACCATCAAATCCAAATCCCCGTCATTGTCAATATCGAATAATGCCGATGCGGTATCTTCCATATTGGCGTCACTTTCAAAATACCTTGTAATTGGTCTACTTAGCGTACCATTTCCAGTGTGTAGGTACAGGGCTGCCGATTGTCCTTTGCCACCCCCTATATAAATATCATCATTGCCATCCCCGTTAACATCACCAACGGCCATAGCTGGTCCTTCTTGAGCTAGAGACTGATAGATAAGCCCTTCATTGTCAAAATCGTTATAACTATTTTCCTTGTGGGCCAAAAGATTCTTGGAATCCAATTCTTTTAATAGCGGGTCTTTGGATTTATTTTGGAACGGAACAAAGCGTTCCCTGGCTTGGCCGTGTTTTAGCGTAAGCGTTTGGTTGGCACTAACGTCTTTAAGGAATTCTGTGGCATCGTCCGTCCAAATGATTCTGATGGAGTCAATTTTTGAGAACTTCCCCAAACCTATGGTCATGGGATACTCCACGGAAGATTGAAATCCTCTTGATGGCATGAGGGTTTGGTCAATTATTTGATTGTCAAAATAAAGTTTTGCTACGGTTCCTACACCGAATTTGTTGCCGTCCGGACCTTCAAATTTTAATTTGATAAAATTATGTTCTTTCTGCTTCTCCGTGTTGTTTCGATAGACGAAGGTTTCCATATTTACATTGTTGACCACTAAGTCCAGGTCACCATCATTATCTAAATCTCCATAAGCAGCACCGTTAGACCGGCTAGGGATTTCAAAGCCCCATTCCTTATTGAAGTTGGAAAATGTGATATCACCATTATTTCTGTAGGCATAATTGGGTAGGGGAGTAACTGGCATTTTATTGATAATGGAATCGATAGATTCCTTTTTACCCGTTAAAGCCATTTTTTGAATGATTTCATTGGCAAAGAAATCTACAAAATCTAAATCGGTCAAATCGTGATTGATCCCGTTGGTAACGTAAATGTCCTTAAATCCATCATTGTCCATATCAAATAAAAGTCCAGACCAGCTCCAATCCGTAGCCTCTATCCCGCTATAGTAAGCGACTTCCGAAAATGATCCGTTACCGTTATTTAATTGTAGGGTGTTTTGAATGTATTGCTGGTGAAAATCCTTGCTCTGTTTTAACTTAAAGATATTATATCCTTCAAATTCCATGACCGACTTAACCCTTTCGTCGGGCTCGGGAAGCATATCGGTAATAAAGATATCGGTTAATCCGTCATTGTTGATATCCGCCATATCTATGCCCATAGCGGACAAACTTAGGTGATTGGTCCATTCCTTAATTTCTTCGCTAAACGTACCATTTTGGTTATTGATATAGAGATAGTCCCGTTCATAAAAATCATTGGACACGTAAATGTCAGGATACAAGTCGTTGTTAATATCGGTAACCATTACCCCAAGTCCGAAACCTATTAGGCTACCATATATCCCTGCATCCTCACTTACATCAACAAATTTGCCATTGTCGTTTCGCAAGAGCATATCACCGACCCCTCTAAATATATCTGGAACCCCTTCCCAATCTTGGGCCCTTACTTCCCTTTGTTCGGCATAGCCTAAGCTACTTACGGGAATATTGCTATTATTCAAAATATAGGCATCTAAATCCCCGTCCTTATCATAGTCAAAAAAAGTAGCGTGCGTAGAAAATCCAGTTTTGGCTAGGTTGTATTCTGTAGCTTTTTCGGTAAAGGTCAAATCTCCATTATTTATATAGAGATCATTATCGTGATTATTACCTTCCATGTTACCTGCGTTACTCACATAAATATCCAGCAACCCATCATTATTGATGTCCGCCATTACTACCCCTGTGGACCATGGCTTATTTCCTTTAATGCCGGCGGTTTCGGAAATATCCTCAAACTTGAAATTACCTTTGTTTAGGTACAATTTATTGGGAACAGTGTTTCCTGTGAGATAAATATCCGTGAGGCCATCATTATTTATGTCGCCCAGTGCAACTCCTCCACCGTTATAAAAGTTTCTGTATTTAAAAATATTGAAGTCCTTTCTGTTTTGAACTTCATTTATGAAATTTACCCCTGTTTCATTAGAGGGAAGCAAGGTGAAAAGCGTATTCTTGGAAGCCTCCTCCGTGGTTTCCTTTATTTCTTTATCCTTGCAGGCTAGAATAGAAGCTGCCAAGAGTATAAAAAGTAACGTCTTATTAAAATTCATTTTTATTTACTTTTCGTTGGGGATAAATACCAAACTATCGTTATTTCTAGTAATTATATAGCCTTCTTTATTGTCGATTTTTATTTTATCTATACTACGTGCGGCACCAGAAACACCTAAAATGTCTTCTTTGGTTATGTTGTTCATCTCATTTTGAGAAGGATACAAAATTATACCATGTGATGCATCCATCCTACCCAATTGCGTACTAATTTCATAGTTGTTGCCAACTAAGATTATCTTGGTTGTACCGTTGATTTCTTCCACTAGAATATCCTTAATATTTGATGTCTGGGCTATGTTTGGCAATTTGTGTTTTTCAAATCGTAAACCGCCCTTGTTTTCAAAAAAACAAGAGGCGAGTTCATAAACCTGCTTTTTGATTCCGGATTTTAGCTTGTTCACAGGAAACAAATCCTTAATTGATGCTTTAGCAAAATCAGTATAAGTCAGGTATTTTTTATTTAGGGATGGTATTTGCTTCGTCAATTCATCTTTGGATGCAAACACGGTTTCTTGATTTTGTTGGTAATGGGTAACAATAGTCTCCACGCTACCGTTGTCATCAATATCGATTTTGTATAGGGTAATTGGTTCTTGTTCACTGGCCTTTAATTTGCTGTTTAGCCCCCAGTTGCCTATTACAAAATCCATATCCCCATCATGGTCAAAATCCCCGGTCTCAATTGTGTTCCATAATCCATTGGAATTTTCTAGGCCTTGAACATCCAAATACTCAAGTTCCATACCATTATTTAAAAATATGGCGATGGGCATCCAATGCCCTACAACAATGATATCCTGAAATCCATTTTGATCTAAGTCTACAATAGAAACATCCTTCACATTACCTATTTGGCTAAATTGTTTACCGTATTCACGGGTAACATCCTGAAATTTTCCACCTCCTTCGTTCCTGAAAAGGTATTGAATTGGAGTAATACCAAATTCCCAAGGTTTTTGGTCGGATGTAATGATGATATCCTGATCTCCGTCATTGTCCATGTCCCAATTTTTCACTTTTGAGGCATTTATACTAAAATCGGTGAATTGTATAGAATCTTTTTTCAAAATACCTTGATGGTTCATATAAAGTCTTGGCGCAAGATTTTTTCCTTCTTTAAATTCGTTTCCTCCACTTACAACAAGCAAGTCCATTGACCCATCCATATTTGCATCAAAAAAAACATGGGATACATCCTCACTGCTTTTATCCGATTCGAAAAGTGAAGATTGAACCGTTTCAAAATTTCCATCCATACGTTGAAAAAACAATTCTGAAGGTTGTTGCTTAGCTCCATTGACGAAAAAATCATCTAAGCCATCTTCATTGAAATCTATGACCGAGATTTCAGGACCTTCGTTTGTATTAGCGTAAGGTATCAACGGATCGCGGTAGAACTCGATGGAACTGGCATCTTGATGCTCAAAGTTTAAAACAATAGGTTCCACATAATTGATAGATCTTACACCAGTGTCATAATTTCTAGGTTGTGCATTTGAAAAGTCAACTTGTATTTCCGTATTAACCTTGAGATTTTGAAGGGACTGATGACCACCTGAAGGCCACTGGACAAGTAGGGAATCCAGAACCTTTATTTTTCCTAAGCCAAAATGTAAGGTGTTTGAGACGGCGGATAAGTAACCCCGAGTAGGATAGTTTTCTTGAACAAATATTTTTGTATCGGCGTAGGCGGTGACTTTAGCCCCCACCCCAAACTTATTTTTTTCTGGCCCCTGAAACCTTACTTTAAGATAATTACTTCCCGTGTTGCCTGTTGTGTTATTTTTGAGAATTTGTGCTGGTTCATCAACATTATTGATGACAATTTCTAAATCTCCATCATTGTCCAAATCTGCATAGGCCGATCCGTTGCTAAACGAGTTGCCATTATTTAGCCATTTGCTGGAGTAATTCTCAAATGTTAAATCTCCATTATTTTTGAAAAAGTAGTTTTTCACATGTTTAGCAGGAAGGTCGTCGATGAATTGCAGTTCAGCATCTTGTATTCCTTCACTAAGCCCTTTTTGAATGTTGTCATTAGCTATAAAATTAATAAAGTCCATATCATTGGTAGCTCCCTTAATCCCATTTGAAATAAATATGTCTTTAAGTCCGTCATTGTCATAGTCCGCAAGCAATGTACCCCATGACCATTCTGAAGCGTGGATGCCAGCTAGCGCTGCTATTTCACTGAACTTCAAATTTCCGAGGTTCATGTGAAGGGTATTTTGCATGTATTGAGGTGCATAACCATTCTGCAAATAATTGTTGTAGATAGGGAAGGAGTATTCCCTACCAGAGGCTTTGTAGGTTTCCAAATCCTCAGGTAGCATATCCAAAGAGAGGATATCCATTAAACCATCGTTATTAAAATCGCCTATATCATTACCCATGGAATAATGTGTGGTATGCCCCAAATTTTGAAGGTTGGATGAAATAACTTCTTTAAAAGTACCATCCTGCTGATTGATGTAGAGGTAATCATTTTCGAAAAAATCATTGCCAACATAGATGTCGGGATACGAGTCATTATTCAAATCACTAATTGAAATTCCCAAACCATAACCGATTTTCCCTTGAAATATTCCAGAAGACGAACTTACATCTATGAAGGATCCATCTTTATTTTCGTAAAGCCGGTCTCCACTAACGGGATTGGGAACGGTTCTTCTCTGGCCTAGGCCGTAATTGGAATTGGGACTTATGGAGTGGTTCAATAAAAACATATCCAAATCTCCATCCAAATCATAATCAAAAAATGCTGCTTGGGTAGAAAATCCTGAGAAGTCCAGACCGTATTCCTTGGATTTTTCTTCAAAATTCGGAATTCCATTTTTTATACCTTGGTTAATGTAAAGCAAATTGTGCCCTTGCAATCCCATATAGTCGGAGACCTTACAAACATATATATCCAGAAGGCCATCATTATTAATATCTACATGGGTGACACCCGTGGTCCATCCAAAATCATTTTTAATATTGGATTTAAAAGTAATATCCTCAAAAGATAAATTTCCTTTATTTAAATAGAGCTTATCGACACCTTCGTTAGATGTAAAATAGATGTCCACTAGATGATCATTATTAAAATCGGCTGTAGCTACACCCGCGCCATTGTAATAGTAGATATAGTTTAGAATATTGAGGTCAGGTCCGCTTTTTAGGGAATTTTCGAAAGTAATATTGGTCTTGGAATCAGGGACATCCACAAAGAGTTTTGGATTCTCTTTTTCACAAGACAAGAGTAGTAAAATGGTTAGTATAAAAAAACCGTATTTCCTGTTCATGAATCCAAATAATATTATCATGCAAGATACTGTAAAGTCTACTATTGACAGGGAGAAGAGGATTTTTATAGATGCTTTAGGTCCTAGATTTAACTATTTTTAATACTCTTTAGACTTTCTTTAAAAGATTATCTCGTCCAAAAGCATTTGATTTGAAATGGTAGCTGTAATAAGTAAGAAGACCGTCTAAAAAGACGGCCTTCTAAAACACTTAAAATATAATTCTGTAATTCTCTTAATATCCTGGGTTCTGTACTAAGTTAGGATTAGCTAACAATTGCGCAGGAGGAATTGGAAACCTATTGTAGGTATCGTTGTTAATAGATCCAGCATCTTTAAACAGCCAATCTCTACCATACTGTCCGAAACGAATTAAATCGTTCCTTCTCCAGATTTCTGCATATAGTTCACGGCCTCTTTCATCAATTAAATTCTGCTCAGTAACCGTTCCAAGAGGCGTCGCATTCCTAAGGGTACGAAGTTCGTTTACCATGGCCGTTGGATCTCCTCCACTGCGTAACATAGCTTCTGCTTTCATTAAGTGTGCATCTGCATAACGGAACACAATTTCGTGATTAACTTGACCATTGTCGTTGAACCTTGGATTATACTTCAATAATCTTATACCGGTAGTTTCATCATTGTTGATGAAGCTTGAGGCACCTGTACCGTCTTGAAAATCTCTTTTAAAGGTTAAAGGTGCTCCTTGCCTATCTTCTAGGGCGTCACCAGTTGGACCATATTGTTGATTGATTAAGAAACCGAATCCAACATTGGACCCATCCCATATTCCATCGTCATTAGTATCAGTAGTGCCGTCAGCACCTGTGAAGTCAAGTCCACGTGGTGGTACTCCACCTCTACGCTCTTCTTGCCCGTCTAATGGAGTTACGCCGTCAGCTGCATAACGGTTGCTTTCGGAATCACCTTCGAATAAATCATAATATTCTGCCAGTGTACTAAAACCGTTCCATCCGCCTCCACTTTGAAAAGTAGAACTATAGTGCAAGCCATTAAAAATTCGGTTACCCGTACTTGATTCAAAAGCCCAAATTGTTTCATTGTCAGCTTCTTGTCTGAATAAGTCAAAATATCCCGCTTGCAACTCGTAGCCCTCTCCAGCAATTTCATCTACCAAAGAAATTACTTGTGCCATGTCACCTGAATCGGGTGCAGTACCTAAGTAAATATGTTTGTTCAAAAGCACTTTAGCTTTTAAATAACGAGCTGCCGCTTTACTACCTGTCACAGTCTCAACATTTCCTGCGGCTACACTAGGTAAGTTTGAGATGGCTTGATCTAAATCAGCTATGATGAAATCAACGGCTGCTTGTCCCGTTAATACCTCTGGCAAAGTAGACGATGGCAAACTAGTATCTCTAAATGGAACTTGCCCATAAAGGTCCAATATAATCCACATACTAAATGCACGTATAAGGCTTGCCTCACCAATATCATCAGCAGAAGGGTTACTTCTAGGGTCAAGTATTTGTGATGCTAACAATTGGTTACCATTGTATTGATTAAACACCGTTATAATAAATTGGTGTTGCCCGTCCCAGCTATGACTGTGTAAGACACGCCACAAACCGTTATCTCCCCAATCCGCTCCTCTGGTTGGAATTAGGTAAGAGTCCGTCGTCACTTCAGTAAGTGCGAATAGATTGGCTTGGTCGCCGTATTGGCCATTTAAACGATTGTACAATTCGTCCACAGTGGATGCAGGGTCTGCTAGTCCTTGAAACCCTTCACTGATGATTGAATCCGTTTCTTCAATTTCTAAATCGGTACAGGAAGACAGTCCTATCACAGATAAGGCTGCAAACATGTACATTGTTAATTTACTTCTTTTCATGATTTTCAATTTTTTTAATTAAAAGGATGCGTTAATACCAAAGGTAAACGTTCTTGGATTAGGATACGCTGCCCAGTCTATACCTCTCGCAGGTAATCCTGCACTGTTTAATGTTCCGGTATTTGTTGTTACTTCTGGGTCTAGACCACTATAATCTGTTATTAAGAACAAGTTCTGTCCGGTTACCGATAAACGAAGTGTATTTAATACACCTTCACCGCTCAAAGGAACGTTATAACCAATACTCAAGTTTTGGAAACGAACAAAATCGCCTTTTTCTAAGAAACGTGTAGAAACATCTGCGGATGCTCCAGCATCTTCACCACTAGTAACTACGTTTTGGGTAACGTTTCTTGATATACCGATAGAACCAGCAGTAAAGTAACCATTGGCCGTGTTGTTGTATACCGAGAATCCAAACTGCCCAGAGAAAAATGCAGAGGCATCAAAATTCTTGACTCTTAGGTTTAAACTTAAACCGGAAGTGATATCAGGTAAGCCATCTTCATCAACAAAGGTTCTGTCCCCAAAGGCATCTCCTACCCCGTTACCGTCGACATCTGTGTAAATTGGAGTGCCCGCACTGTCAAAGCCTTCAAAAATTGGCATATAGTAAGAGAACAGGGATACTCCAGCTTGAAAACGCTGTGCGAAAGCACCTGTTAGACCTTGACCGTTAATAGGGCCTGCATCAATGATACCTTCAAAGTCCTGTATTTCGTTCTCGTTGTAAGCAACGTTGAAATCTGCGGAAAAAGAAACATCTTCGCTACGAATAAAATCGTAAGACAGTCCTAGTTCAACACCTTGGTTTAGGATAGTGGCATCTACATTTCCAAATTGGAACGGATCAACCGCCGGAGCCGCAGGAGGCGTTTGAAGCAAGAGGTCAGATGTTTCGGTGCGGTAAACATCAATACTTCCACTAAATCTGTCGTTATTAAAACCAAAATCCAAACCAACGTTAAAGTTTAAGGATTCCTCCCATTTTAAATCTGGAACGTCTGTCGCTACAATGGCAAGTCCATTTGGATTAATTTGTAACGTACCGTTCTGAATCGTTTGTCTATTAAGTTCAGCAAAACGCTGTCTAGCGACGAAATTACCATATCCCAGACCATCTTGGTTACCTGTAATACCAGCACTTAAACGAAGTTTTAAGGTAGAAACGCTCTCTCCCACAAAATCTTCTTCATTCATTTTCCAGGCAAAGGCTCCCGATGGGAAGTACCCATACTGATTTTCAGGACCGAACCTGGAAGAACCATCCGCTCTGATGGTCCCGGTAAGAATATATTTGTTATTAATAGTATAATTGGCTCTTGCGAAGAAAGATTGAAGTTCGTCCGTGTTGTCAAAGTTGTCAAAAACAACAGCTTCTACCTTCTTATTAATAGAAGAGGTTACAGGGTCTCCAGCCACAACGGTGGGAAGTAAGCGATTTACAAAGTATCCTGCAGTTCTGCTATCATAATAGAATTGTTGAAAGGATCCACCTATATCACCTTGTGCATCACGAACTACATCTCTTAAATCCTTGCCCATCTCGTTAAGGTCGCCAGTGTCAAACCCCTTACCGTTTGAATTAAAACCACTTGTCTGAAAATCTTGATACGCATAACCTACCAATACATCTAAGCTAGAATTTTCAAATTCCTTATTGTAGTTCACGGTTGTTTCCAAGGTTTTGTTATCGCGTTCAAGTTCTCCGAAATATCCAAATCCAAAACCTTCGGCATCTGGAACATTAAATAGGTCCCTAGTTGTGAGTGAGGTATTCTCACCGGAAGAATAATCCCATCCAGCATTTACCTTGGCTGAAATCTCAGGGGTAATCTTGTACTCCACAGATCCGTTAATTAAAAAACGGTTGGTATTCGTAATGTTCTGTGTGCTTGATAATAAATTTAGGGGATTTAATTGATTCCCATCAGGCTCAAAACTAGCCCTTCCTGGCCATGTAGGGTTGGCCGCATAGGCACCACCTATCAAATCACCACTCGCTCCAGCAGTTCCTGCTAATGGCGCTGTTTGGTCATTAATCCTAGATATTGAACTTTGTATTCCTACAATAAGTTTGTCATCTAAAAATCGGTGATTGAGATTTAATCTACCTGTAATACGTTCTAAATCTGTTTTTTCTACTACACCAAACTGCTTTCCATAACTAAAAGTAGCCCTAATGTTTCCTTTACCATAGTTTTTAGCATAAGACAAGTTCTGGTTTTGTGATACCGCAGTTCTGAATATTTCGTCTTGCCAATCTGTATCTGCACCGAAATCAACTGCATTAGGATTACCTCCAAATTGCGCTACAGCGCTTAAATATTCTGAACGATTTAATAAATCAAATTCTTTTGCCGGGTTGGCTATACTTAAGGTAGAGTTGAATTCGAATACACCTTGACCACCAGTTTTACCACTCTTTGTTGTAATGATGATAACCCCGTTAGCACCTCTAGAACCATAGATGGCGGTAGCGGAAGCATCCTTAAGGATACTCATACTCTCAATATCTTGAGGATTCAAGAAGTTTAAAGGGTTTTTTTCAGCTGTATCTCCAAATCCTGTATCCCCTCCCGGAGCAGACGATCCTCCCGAAAGTGGAACACCATCTACAACAAATAGCGGATTGTTATTAGCTCTTACCGAGTTTGATCCACGAATGTTGACCTGGATTCCAGCACCTGGCTCCCCACTTGTTTGCTGAATGTTTACACCAGCAGTTTTACCTTGGATCAATTGTTCCGGTGAAGCGATTATACCACCGTTAAAATCCTCAGATGTAACTGCAGTAACGGAACCGGTCGCATCTTTTACAGTTGTAGTACCGTAACCGATAATAACAACCTCTTCCAATGCCTCGGCATCTTCTTCTAGCGTAAAGTTTATGGTAGACTGTCCATTTACTGGTACTTCAACGGTCTTGTAACCAATATAGCTTACCACTAAGGTGGCATCACTTCCGACTTCAATGGTATAATTTCCATCAAAATCTGTCTGAGTACCGTTGGTTGTTCCCTTTTCAATCACACTTGCGCCCGGTAAAGGCCCACTTGCATCGGAAACAGTTCCGGTTACTTCCTGCGCCTGAGTTAGGCCAAAGGACAAAAATGCCCCAAGTACCATCAGACTCTTAAGTAGCGTAATCTTCATAAATAATTAATTTTAAGTTGAGTTAATTTAATTTCAAGAGTTAAAAATATGTAAAATTGTTGTTAATACAGTAATTGGACGTATTTAGACACTACGAAACCGTTTTCGTGTTAACAACTTTTTGATTTTGGGAGTTTGCTAATTGATTATCCAATAAATTATTCGATTCGCAATTATATTGATAACAAAATATCAAATTCTGATTGTTAACAAATATAGGTAATTTATTTTGTTTGATTAAATAACCACTCGTTTCCTCTAAAGCGTTAACATGAAAAATCACTCCATTAAAAATATCTTTTGGTCATATTAATACTTAAATTTCATGTAATTTTCCAAATCACTAAAATTTAAACCGGCGTTTTGAAAAGAAAAATAACGTTAAAGCACATTGCTCGAGAACTGGAAGTTTCTATTTCCACAGTTTCGAAAGCTTTAAAAAATAGTGACGAAATTAGTAGGGACACTAAGGATAAAGTCCAGGCTTTCGCAAAGCTGTACAATTACAAGCCTAACAATATTGCCATAAGTTTAAAGAATAAAAGGACGAAAAATATTGGGGTTATTATTCCGGACATTGTCCATCATTTTTTCACTACGGTTTTTAGGGGTATTGAAAAATACGCTAATAATAGGGGATATAACGTTATTGTCTGTGTTTCCGACGAATCATTTGATAAGGAGGTGATTAATATGGAAATGCTCGCCAATGGCAGCATCGATGGTTTTATTATGTCCTTATCCGCGGAAACTCAAGCTAAAAACGATTTCAATCATTTAAAAGAGGTTACGGAACAAGGAATCCCTTTGGTCCTGTTTGATAGGGTTACCGATGAGATATCTTGTGATAAGGTAATTCTTAATGACAAGGAAATTGCCTATGAAGCAGTGGACTCGTTTATAAAATCCGGTAGAAAAAAGATCGCTTTGATTACTACGGAGAGCTACTTTAATGTGAGTATAAGTAGGGCGAAGGGATACGAGGAAGCGTTAAGGGACAATAATATCGATTTGAATGATGATTTAATTTTAGTTCTACCCTACGATAGTTTGGACGAAAACCAGATTAGCGATTTTTTCAAGAACAACACTATTGATGCGGTGCTCTGCGTCAATGAAATATTCGCAATCCATTGTATGGGCATAGCCCAAAAACAAGGTTTCAAAGTTCCTGAGGATATTGCATTTATAGGTTTTACGGACGGTATTTTGTCTAGGTATTCCCAGCCAAGACTTACTACGGTGGCTCAACACGGGGAGAGAATGGGAGAAGTAGCGGCGGAAATGCTCATAGATAGGGTAGAGAACGAAAATGAAGACGACGAAAGAGAAGAGGTTTATAGAACCGAAATTATTAAGGCAACCTTAATCCAAAGGGAGTCTACAATCAATTAATTTAGGAGGTATTGAGTATGCAAAAGATTGGATTTATTTTCGATTTGGATGGTGTTATTGTGGATACGGCCAAATATCATTATTTGGCGTGGAAAAAACTTGCCAATGAACTTGGCTTTGAGTTTACCAAGGAGCAAAATGAGCTCTTTAAAGGGGTAAGCAGAAAAAGATGTTTGGAGATCCTGCTGGACATTGGGAAGGTCAGAGCGGATCAGGAACAATTTGACCAATGGATGGTTGAAAAAAATCTAGATTATTTGGCATACATTGAAAAAATGGATGCTTCGGAAATATTGCCCGATGTGCCTAGGGTTCTTGAGTATCTGAAAGCTAGGGAAATTCCGATTGCTCTGGGTTCAGCAAGTAAAAATGCAAAACCTATTTTGGAAAAGGTAAGTTTGCTGCCTTACTTTGACAGTATTGTAGATGGAAACAGTGTGACCAAGGCCAAGCCGGACCCGGAAGTATTTTTATTGGCGGCTGAAAATTTAGGGGTCGACCCTAAAAAATGTGTTGTATTTGAAGACGCCGTGGCGGGTATACAGGCCGCCAATAACGCGGGTATGCTTAGTATAGCAATAGGAGATGCCACCATCTTATCGGAGGCTTCTCATAATTTTAAGGATTTCACCGAAATTGACGATAATTTTTTAGAGAAGCTTTTAAACTGATTTCTAAATTCTAATTTTGCCAGGATTTTATAAGGGAGCACCAATATTAAATGAGGTGTAATTAACAGATTGTACAAGCATGAATCAAGATTATATAAAGCCGGATAACTGGTCCATAATTGAAGAAGGGTTTGATCCGGAAAGAGTCAAATCATCTGAAAGTATTTTTAGTATTGGCAACGGAGCCATGGGGCAGCGGGCCAATTTCGAAGAAACCTATACAGGAGCTACGTTTCAAGGTAGTTATATCGCCGGCGTTTACTATCCTGACAAAACCAGGGTAGGTTGGTGGAAAAACGGTTATCCGGAATATTTTGCAAAGGTTTTGAACGCTCCTAATTGGATCGGTATTAAAGTATATGTAAATGATATCGAATTAGACTTGGCTACCTGTAAAAAGATTTCCAAGTATCGTAGGGAACTGAACATGAGAGAAGGGTGGTATGAGCGTAGCTTTAGGGCCACACTATCCAATGACCAAAGTATCGAAGTTTCTATTGTCCGGTTTTTAAGTTTGAATTTGGACGAAGTAGGTGCCATTTCCTACAATGTGACCCCAGTTGAAACCGATGCCACTATTACTTTTGAACCCTTTCTGGATAGCGGAATAAAAAATGAGGATAGCAATTGGGACGATAAGTTTTGGAATACCACTAAGGTAACCGTTAAAGATAATCGCGCATATATCGAAGCCCATACAATGAAGACCAATTTTGAAACTTGCACTTTTATGCAGGCTTCCGTGGATTACAAGGGCAAATTTTTAAAAGTGAAACTGGGAGTAAAACAGAAAATTTCGTCTCGCTTCAATTCAATGAAAAGGTAAGCGCCGGTGAAAAATTTACACTGACCAAATTTGGAGGTTATACCGTGTCCAGAAATCATCCTGCTGATCAATTAGTGTCCACTGCCAAAAAAGTATTGGACGAGGCTTCCAATATGGGCTTTGAAGACTTATTGCAAAAACAGAAAAAAGCTTGGAGTAAAATTTGGGAAATGAGTGACATTTCTATTGAAGGAGATGTAAAGGCGCAACAAGGTATCCGTTTCAACATTTTTCAATTAAACCAAACTTATTTGGGTACCGATTCCAGATTAAATATTGGCCCTAAAGGATTTACTGGGGAAAAATATGGAGGAAGTACCTATTGGGATACCGAAGCTTACTGCCTTCCTTTCTATATGGCGACCAAAGATGCCACGGTAGCCAGAAAATTATTAAAGTACAGGTACAATCATCTGGATAAGGCCATTGAAAATGCCAAGAAACTTGGTTTTCGAAACGGGGCCGCTTTATATCCAATGGTAACCATGAACGGGGAGGAATGTCATAATGAATGGGAGATCACCTTTGAGGAAATTCATAGAAACGGTGCCATTGCCTTTGCTATATTTAATTACTACAGATATACCGGGGATTATAGTTATATCCCAGAAATGGGTCTGGAAGTACTTATTGGTATTTCTAGATTTTGGCATCAAAGGGTGAATTTCTCGGAGGATAAAGAAAAATATGTGATGTTAGGCGTCACCGGACCCAATGAATACGAAAACAACGTTAATAATAACTGGTACACTAACTATTTGGCTAAATGGTGTATCAATTACACGTTGGAACAATTAACAAAGGTGAAGGATGGGTATCCAGATGACCACGCCCGTATAATCGGAAAAACAAAGCTGACCGATAATGAATGTGAAAAATGGGGTAAAGTGGCGAGGAACCTTTACTTTCCGTATTCGAAGAAACTGGGGGTATTTTTACAACAAGATGGTTTTTTAGATAAGGAATTGGTTAAAGTAAAGGACTTGCCCAAAGCGGAGAGGCCTATCAATCAAAAATGGAGCTGGGACAGGATTTTAAGATCACCATACATAAAACAAGCGGATGTCTTACAAGGTTTTTATCTTTTTGAGGCAGATTTTTCTTTGGAAGACATGGAGAAACATTTCGATTTTTACGAGCCCTTTACGGTTCATGAATCATCCCTATCTCCCTGTGTTCATAGTATTCAGGCAGCAAAATTGGGCAGAATGGAACAGGCCTACACTTTTTATTTGAGAACGTCCAGATTGGATTTAGACGATTACAATAAGGAAGTGG
Organism: Maribacter aestuarii; assembly: GCF_027474845.2. Classification (NCBI taxonomy): domain Bacteria; kingdom Pseudomonadati; phylum Bacteroidota; class Flavobacteriia; order Flavobacteriales; family Flavobacteriaceae; genus Maribacter; species Maribacter aestuarii. The sequence goes on along the minus strand of NZ_CP107031.2, from coordinate 1,268,069 downwards.
AAGAAGGGCTTCATATTACCTCCATGGCAGGTACGTGGATGAGCATTGTAGAAGGTTTTGGTGGAATGCGCGTGCTTCAGGACAAATTATGTTTTACACCCCAAATTCCTGATCAGTGGAATGGCTATTCTTTTAAGGTCAATTTTAGAAATAGGATTATTAAGGTGCAGGTAGAGAAAGATGTCACAAAATTTGAGTTGACCGGCAACACCCAAATGTCGATAAGGGTTAACGGTAAAAAAGTAGAACTACTTCCAGGGAAAGTTATCGAAGTTTAGACTGTTTAAGGCATGAGAAAGGGAGTAGTATTTTTGATTGGCATATTCGTTCTACTTGTTTCTTCATGCGACAGAAATCCTAAAAAACCCAACAGAGAAATAATGAGTACAAAAAAGAAGGCCGTAGTATATCAAGTCTTTACACGACTTTTCGGTAATACAAACACTACGAATAAATTTTGGGGCACCATTGAAGAAAACGGTGTTGGTAAATTCGCAGACTTTACGGATGAGGCACTAGCTCAAATCAAGGATTTGGGGATAACACATGTTTGGTACACCGGGGTGCCACACCATGCCTTGATTAATGATTATACGGAATACGGAATCTCCAACGATGACCCGGATGTCGTAAAAGGACGGGCTGGATCACCTTACGCAGTTAAAGACTATTACAATGTAAATCCTGATTTGGCCGTTAATCCGTCCAACAGGCTTAGGGAGTTTAGAGATTTGATTACAAGAACTCATAAGCAGGGAATGAAAGTTATAATCGATATTGTTCCCAATCACGTGGCACGTAAGTATGAGGGGTTGACCAATCCTAAAGGCGTTACCGATTTTGGGGCCGAGGATGATACCACCGTAGAATATCACAGGAATAATAATTTTTACTATATACCGGGAAGCGGGTTCAAAGTGCCGGAATGGAAAGATGGGTATCTACCCTTAGGTGGAGAGAAAAATTCTGAGGTAGACGCTAAATTCATGGAGAATCCTGCCAAATGGACCGGTAATGGATCTCGTTCCCCACAACCGGATATAAACGACTGGTACGAGACGGTGAAGATAAATTATGGTGTACGTCCAGATGGTACTTTGGATTTTGAACGTTTGCCAGAGGACTTTGCAAACAAGGATTTTAAAGCACACTTTAAGTTTTGGGAAGCTAAGGACCTGCCTAGTTCATGGATTAAGTTTAGGGATATTGCCTTGTACTGGTTGGAATTTGGGGTAGACGGATTTCGATATGATATGGCCGAAATGGTTCCAGTGGAATTTTGGAGTTACATGAATTCCAGTATCAAAATGAGGAACCCAGACGCATTTTTGATGGCTGAAGTATATAATCCAGATTTATATCGGGAATATATCCACAAGGGAAAAATGGATTACCTCTATGACAAAGTTGAGTTGTACGACAGCATAAAACACATTATGAAAGGCTATGGTTGGACGGACCATATTCCTATAGTTCAGAATGGATTAAAGGACATTGAGCATAACATGTTGCATTTTCTGGAAAATCATGACGAACAACGGATTGCCAGTCCGGATTTTGCCGGAGATGCGGAATTAGGAAAACCGGCCATGGTCGTTTCAGCAACAATTAGTACTTCACCTACCATGATCTATTTTGGTCAGGAGGTCGGGGAGCCGGGCGATGAAAATGCTGGATTCGGTAGCCCTACTCGGACTTCCATATTCGATTATATTGGGGTTCCGCATTTTCAACGCTGGGTTAACGATAAGAAATTTGATGGTGGCCAACTATCTACAGAAGAGGTGGAATTAAGGGATTTCTATAAAAGGTTATTGAACTTCACGATTGAAAGTGAAGCTTTGATGGGCGAGTATCAGGAAATTCATTTTTTTAATAAAGAAAACACAGCGAATTATAATCATAGGGTTCTTTCCTACGCACGATGGAGCCAAAATCAAAAACTCATAATTATCTCAAATTTTGACGCCGACGAAAGTTTTACTTTTGACTTTAAGATTCCTGCAGAGCTAGTAAATCAATGGAATCTTACTGATGGAACCTATGATTTAGTCGATAGACTTTATGGAGCTAATGAAGTGCTAACTGTTTCAGAAGGAGTAGGTTATCTGCCCGTTAAGCTTAATCCATTGGAATCCTATATTTTTGAATTGAAAAACTAGTGGTAATGCTGAAAAGAATTTCGATTTTCATGATATTTATAACCTTCATGAGTTGTGATATGAAAAAACCTTTGGTGATAGGGCACAGAGGTGCTATGGGCCACGAAACGGAAAACACCCTAGCATCGGTGCAGAAGGCGTTGGACTTGGGGGTGGATATGATTGAAATTGACGTTTTTAAAATAGAAAGTGGGGAAATTGTGGTTTTTCATGATGAGACAGTGGATAGATTGGCGAATTCTGGCGGAAAAATAGAGGACTATAATATTTTCGATTTAAAACAATTAACATTAGATGGCGGACACAGGATTCCCACCCTGCAGGATGTCTTAAAATTAATTGATAATAAGGTAGCCTTGAACATTGAGTTAAAAGGGGCCAATACATCGGATCGGGTAAATTTCATAATGGATTATTATATTAGGGAAAAAGGATGGTCCCCGGAAAATTTTATCATTTCTAGTTTTAATTGGGATGAACTAAAAGAAATGCGAAAAATTAATAAGGAGGTCGCCATTGCGGTACTTACGGAAGACGATCCAAAAGATGCTATTCCTATCGCTAAGGAACTTAACGCGCAAGCAATCAACCCTTATTTTAAGAAATTAACTGCGAAGAATGTTTCGGCCATAAAAGAAGCGGGTTTTAAAATTTACACATGGACGGTGAATAAGCCACAAGATATTATGGCAATGAAAAGGTTGGATGTAGATGGTATCATAACCAACTTTCCGGAAAGGGTAAAATAATGTACGACATACTAGTAATAGGAGGTGGTGCAGCAGGTTTTTATGCCGCAATACATATTGCTGAAGCCACTCCAGGACTAAAGATTGCCATTTTAGAGCGTGGTAAGGAAGTGTTGATTAAAGTAAAGGTTTCCGGTGGAGGGCGTTGCAATGTCACCCATGCGGAATTTGACCCAAAAGAATTGGTTACGAATTATCCCCGCGGGGAGAAGGAACTTTTAGGGCCTTTTCATAATTATGCTAGTGGGGACACCGTTGCTTTTTTTGAAAAAAGAGGGATTTCCTTAAAAATCGAAGACGATGGACGCATGTTTCCAAGCACCGATTCTTCTCAAACCATCATCAATTGTTTTACTTCGGAAGCTGATCGTTTGGGGATTAAGATATTTGACCGTTCTGCAGTCCAAAAAATAGAACCACTAGGCCAAGGAATCGATATTCAGTGGAAGATTACAACGCCAAACACTTCTTTTCAAGCACTAAAGTTAGTAATGGCCACAGGAAGTAATCCAAAGATATGGGACTTATTGGGACAATTGGGTCATACTATCGTTCCTCCTGTCCCCTCCTTGTTTACTTTCAATATTTCTGATACAAGAATTGCAGGTATACCAGGACTTAGCACAATGGCTGAGGTAGCCATCCTCAAAAAGAAAAAAGCAACGTCTTCCTTGGAAAGCGGCAAAGCGGAGGAAGAGGTTTTATCATCGGACGGGCCTTTGCTGATTACACATTGGGGAATGAGTGGCCCAGCTATCCTAAAACTTTCGGCTTGGGGAGCAAGGTTGTTGGAGGAATATAATTATCGATTTAAGATTAGAGTCAATTGGGTTCCAGAGTATCATCCGAACGGACTCCTTGAGCTTTTTATGGACGTTAAAAAAGTAGAGCGAAAGACCATAATTAGGACAAAAGTATTGGATATTCCCAAGAGGTTATGGGTCAATTTAGTGAAGGCTGCCGGTATATCCGATTTAGTGACATGGCCTGAAGTTACAAAGGCAGAATTACAACTTTTAGTAGATCAGTTGACGAATGGTATTTTTCAAGTAGAAGGGAAAAGTACTTTTAAGGAAGAGTTTGTGACCGCTGGTGGCGTTGATTTAAAAGAAATTAATTTTAAGACCTATGAGAGTAAAATTCTGCCAAACCTTTACTTTGCTGGGGAGATTATTAATGTTGACGCCATTACTGGAGGATATAATTTTCAAAATGCATGGACAGGTGGGTTCATGGCAGCGCAAGGTATAACCAAAGCATTGCAGAAAAAAGACATTTGATTTACATGAAAACTTTTATTGCTTTATTACGGGGAGTAAACGTCAGCGGTCAGAAGAAAATGCCAATGGCGGAGGTTCGTAAAATGATGACCAGTATCGGGTTTAAGGATATCCAAACCTATATACAAAGTGGGAATATTATTTTTAAAAGCGAATTGAATTCAACCAAAGAAATTGAAGGACTGATTCATAATGCTATTAAAAATACTTTTGGTTTTGATGTGCCAGTTCTGGTAAAGTCGGTTTCTGAAATTAGAGATGTTATAGCAAAGAATCCATATAACAATGAGAACGACATAGCTCATAATCGTGTTTATTTTGTTTTGCTCCAGAATACGCCAAATACCGAACTTGTAATAGCCTTTGAGCAAATGGACTTCCCAAACGAAAAATTTACGGTCTCCAATTCCTGTGTTTATCTCTGTTGTAAAAACGGTTATCGTAAAGCCAAATTGAGTAATAATTTGATTGAACGTAAACTAAAGGCAAATGCTACGGCAAGAAATTACCGAACTATGAACAAGCTATTGGAACTGGCTTCTTGAACGGGCCATTACAAATTATGCTTGGTTTAAAAGAGTTTTAAATTTCACTTGGTAAGGAATTGAGAAATACGTTTTTTCCAACTATCCAACTATCCAACTATCCAACTATCCAACTATCCAACTATCCAACTATCCAACTATCCAACTATCCAACTATCCAACTATCCAACTATCCAACTATCCAACTATCCAACTATCCAACTATCCAACTATCCAGGTATCAATTCAATTCCCATATCTTATAGTTTAAAAGGGTCGCAAAACATACCCACAACAAATAAGGTATTAGAAGTGCAGCTGCAAATTTACTGACCACCTTGAACCATTTTATAGTAAGGGCGAGCACAATCAAGAGCGAAACAATAATCCATAACGCCCAGAAGGGCTCTTTCAAACCAAAAAAAACAATACTCCATAAGGCGTTCAGGAGTAATTGGAATCCAAAATGGTATAGGCCCGTTTTGACCCATTTATGATGAAAACCTTTGCCCCAAACCCATCCTGCAGAAATACCCATTAAAATATAAAGTATAGTCCAAACAGGTGCAAAAACCCAGTTAGGTGGATTAAAACTAGGTTTGTTCAATGTAACGTACCAATCATCAACAGAACTCTGGGTCACCACACTGGAAAGAAAACCGATGACCAAACAGATGACCACAGAAATAATCAGGTATGTGAGTTTCTTTTTCAATCAGTTAGTGTTTTCCCCTAAAATAAGGATTTATTTTAATTGGCGGGACTAAAAACTATCTTTGCACAAACACCTGTTTCATGACCGAAAAAGATTTTAAGCTACCGGATTATTCTTATGACAAAGTAGAGGGCAACGTAGTCTACAAATCACCAAGCAACATAGCTTTAATAAAATATTGGGGTAAAAAAGAGAACCAGATACCGGCCAATCCATCAATAAGTTTCACGCTTACCGCATGCGCGACAACTACGAGCATAACGTATAAGAAATTGAAAGCGGTAACTCCTGATTTTCAATTTGATCTTCTGTTTGAGGGATTGCCTAAACCTGATTTTAAACCTAAAATTGAAACTTTTTTTAAGCGTGTCGAAACCTATTTACCTTTTCTAAAGGCCTATCATTTTAAAATAGAAACTTCTAATAGTTTTCCTCATAGCAGCGGTATCGCTTCTTCGGCTAGTGGGATGTCCGCAATAGCATTATGCTTATTGGAAATAGAACGCGATTTAAATCCTGATATGGATGCGGACTACTTTTTAAAAAAAGCCTCCTTTTTAGCGCGATTGGGTTCGGGAAGCGCGTGTAGAAGTATTGAGGGCGATTTAGTACAATGGGGAAGGCATTCCGGTACAACAGGAAGTTCGGATTTGTACGGAATTAAGTATCCATATAAAGTTCATGATGTGTTCAAGAATTATCACGATACCATCTTGTTGGTAGACAAAGGGGAAAAGCAGGTGAGCAGCACGGTAGGCCATGATTTGATGCACGGTCATCCTTTTGCCAAAAAGCGTTTTGCTCAGGCTCACGAGAATTTAGATAAGTTACGACCTATTTTGGAGCAAGGTGACGTAAAGGAATTTATCAAAATTGTAGAAAGCGAGGCACTCACCTTACATGGAATGATGATGACAAGCCAACCATATTTCATATTGATGAAACCCAATACCTTGGAAATTATCAACAGAATTTGGGCATTTCGTTCGGCATCTAAAAGCAATCTATGTTTTACGCTGGATGCAGGTGCAAACGTTCATGTGCTTTATCCGGAGAATGAGAAGGAAGAAGTACATCAATTTATTAAAAATGAACTAGTTGCATTTTGTCAAAACCAACAGTATATTTGTGACCGAATTGGATTTGGGGCTAAAAGATTATCCTAAAAATTGTAATTTAAGATGTAATTAAACGTTTTGAATCAACATTTAGGCTTTTATTGTTTACCCATTTAAATAAAAAGATTAAACTTTGCGCCAGAGTTCACTATCTTTAGGAAACAAGTGGAACTTAGAGTCGGTTATTTAAAAATGAAAGGACCATTATTTTATTCTAAAATCCTCCTTTTTGGAGAGTATGGCATCATCAAGGATTCCAAGGGTCTTTCCATTCCATATAATTTCTTTAAAGGAGCCTTGAAGACCGATGACTCTTTATCGGAGGAAGCCAAAAAGTCTAATGAAAGCCTCAAGAAATTCACTGCTTATCTGGATAAGATAGCTAAAGAAAATCCAAAATTGGTATCTTTTGATTTAGAAGCCCTTAAAAAAGACGTCGATAAAGGAATGTACTTTGATAGTTCGATTCCACAAGGTTATGGAGTGGGAAGTAGCGGAGCGCTCGTTGCGGCTATTTATGATAAATATGCAAAGAACAAAATCACGGTTTTAGAGAACTTAACTCGGGCCAAACTGCTGAAGTTAAAACTGATTTTTGGAAAAATGGAGTCTTTTTTCCATGGGAAATCCTCAGGTTTGGATCCTTTAAATAGTTATTTAAGTTTACCCATACTCATTAATTCTAAAGATAATATTGAATCTACCAGTATTCCCTCCCAAAATACGGAAGGCAAGGGTGCGGTGTTCTTATTGGATAGTGGTTCTACGGGAGAAACGGCGCCGATGGTCCAGATTTTTATGGAGCAAATGAAGAACGAAGGCTTTAGAAAAATGCTTAAGAACCAATTTATAAAACATACGGACGCCTGTGTGGAGGATTTTGTAAATGGCAATGTCAAGTCCCTTTTCGGAAATCTAAAACAACTTTCGCATGTGGTCTTGGATAACTTTAAACCGATGATCCCTGCAAAATTCCATAGTCTTTGGAAACAGGGAATAGATTCCAATGATTACTATCTTAAGTTATGCGGTTCCGGCGGCGGCGGCTATATTCTAGGGTTTACAGAGGATATAGAAAAGGCCAAAACGGCACTAAAGGACTACCAATTAGAAGTGGTTTACAACTTCTAAACAATCATAAATGCTTAGTAGAAAAAACAAACTCCTGCTTCTTAAGGTATTGAGTCTGTTTTCCGTTGTGCGTGGCTACAATATTTTAGTCATCGTCCTTGCGCAATATTTAGCCTCAATTTATATCCTGGCCCCCAATTTATCGCTTCGCGAAGTTGTTTTTGATGTTAATCTTTTTGTCATTGTCCTTGCTTCGGCGTTGGTTATTGCATCGGGCTATATCATCAATAATTTTTACGATGCCGAAAAGGATCTTATCAATAAACCTAGAAAAAGTATGTTGGACCGGTTGGTGAGCCAGCGTTTTAAATTAACTACCTATTTCGTTCTCAATTTTTTGGCGGTCTTTGCGGCCAGCTATGTTTCTTTCAGGGCCGTTCTTTTCTTCTCGGCCTATATTTTTGGAATATGGTTCTATTCCCATAAACTAAAGCGGATGCCGTTCGTCGGGAACTTTGTTTCTGCCATTCTTGCCATAACCCCTTTCTTCGCCGTTTTTGTGTACTATAAGAATTTTGAAACGGTCATTTTCGTGCATGCCATCTTTTTATTCTTATTGATTTTGTCCAGGGAAATGATAAAGGATTTGGAAAATATTTCCGGGGATTTAGCACAGAATTATAAAACCATCCCAATTCTATTCGGTAGTTCCGTTTCCAAAATATGTATTGCCATTTTAATCCTACTTACTTTAATTCCGTCTTTGCTATTAATCTTCAAATTTGATGTAGGTTATATGGATTATTACTTCATGGCATGTGTCGGATTTCTGATTACCTTTCTGGTGTTGTTAACTAAGTCTTCAAGTAAGAAACATTACGTTTGGCTACATAATATCCTTAAACTTATTATTGTTGTAGGTGTTTTTAGTATTTTACTAATCGATGTAGACCTTGTCCTGAACAGAATCGTATAAAGCACATTATGGATAATATTTTAAAAGTTGCCATGGCCCAAATAGCTCCCGTATGGTTGGATAAAAGGAGGACCTTGGAAAAAATAAAGGATGCTATAAAGGACGCCTCAGGGGAGGGTGCTGATTTAGTGGTATTTGGAGAAGCCCTTTTGCCCGGTTATCCTTTTTGGTTAGCGTTAACGGACGGTGCCAAATGGGATTTAAAAGTGAACAAAGAGCTACATGCGCATTACGTGAGAAACTCCATTCAGATAGAAGCAGGGGAACTGAACGAAATTTGTAAAATTGCAAAGGAACACGGCATAGCAATCTATCTTGGCATAATGGAGCGTGCTTGGAATAGGGGAGGACATAGCATATATGCCTCTTTGGTTTATATTGATGCTATGGGGGAAATTAAATCTGTTCACAGAAAATTACAACCCACCTATGATGAAAGACTTACATGGGCTCCAGGTGACGGTAACGGATTACGGGTACATTCCCTAAAGCAGTTTACGGTAGGTGGACTAAACTGCTGGGAAAATTGGATGCCCTTGGCGAGAACTGCCCTGTATGGGCAAGGAGAAAATTTACATATTGCCGTATGGCCCGGTAGTGATCACAATACAAAGGATATTACCCGTTTTATTGCGAGGGAATCCCGTAGCTATGTGGTGTCTGTCTCTGCATTTATGACGAAAGAAGACTTTCCCAAAAACACACCTCACCTTGATGCTATCATAGCCAAATCTCCCGGTATTTTGGCTAATGGAGGTTCCTGTATTGCTGGTCCGGACGGCGAATGGTTAATAGAGCCAGTCATTAACAAAGAAGGTCTTATTTATCAGGAGCTGGATTTTAATCGCGTTTACGAAGAGCGGCAAAATTTTGATCCCGTGGGTCATTATTCACGGCCTGACGTGACCAGATTAACGGTCAATAGAGAGCGACAGTCTACGGTGGAGTTTAAGGATTAGATTTTATGATTCAAAGAAATTTGCTGACATCACAGTTAACGCTGGAAATTAACCTGCACAATAAAGTTGCGACAAAAGGATGACCTTAATCACAATTGTTTCTTTAAAATTTTGATATCACCGATTAAGCGTTCCATTTCTTGGTCTTTAGTGCCGTCATAAACCCCTCTGATTTGCTTTTTCGTATCGACCAAAATGAAATTTGGGGTGTGTATAAAATCTTGTAAGCCACCATCCCCTTCATTTACTACTGCAAAGTAGCTCTTGCGTGCCAGATTATAGATGTGCTTTTTGTCTCCTGTGGTTATATTCCATTTAGAAGCAATGGCCCCATTTTTATCAGCGTATTCTTTTAGTACCGAAACGCTGTCCAATTCAGGTGTAACCGACAGAGATAGCAACATGACGGCTTTATCTTCTAGGAAGGTTTGCTGAAGCTTCTCCATATTGTTTGACATTACGGGACAGATACTTGGGCAGCGCGTAAAGAAGAAATCCGCTACATAAATGGTATTTTCATAATCTGCTTGTGTAATTGTTTTTCCGTTTTGATTGACGAGTTCAAAATCGGATACCTTATGGTTGTTCATTGCATTTTGTAAACTAACATCAACAAGTTCAGGATTAAAATCCGAAGGGCCATAAATAGGTAGAGCCGTTTTTGCTGTTCGCTTGCAGGAAAAAGTTAAGAAAACAAACAGAAGTAAAACTAGAAGATATAGCTTATAAGCTTTCATAGTGAATTATACCTTTTCTATAAACCGTTTTGCTTCATCTATCTCTACTCGGTCGCTTTTTGAGTCCTTTGTCAATTCAATTAGTTTTTTAAAATAATGTGAAGCTTTTTCAATATTACCCGATTGTTTTGCTGCAATGGCCGCGCCATAAAGACCATTGAATCTGTTTGGACGTCTCTTTAGATTCAGTTCGTAGGCAGTCAAGGCATCTATTGGATTGCCTATTGCCAAATGCATATCGGCCAAAAGTTCGTCTGCAGGTAAAATTTCGCCAGGCGTTACGGGATGTTTGGAAGTCTTACTTTCCATATCCGCAGCGTCCATCATTTGGGCAATTGCTTGTTTATTATTACCGTTTTTAAGCTGTAGCCAAGCATTAATGGTTTTAATCTGAATAGCGACTTGATTGGCTTTGTAGGCGTCTTGCATAGTTAGCAGTTCCTTTTCAAAAGAAATCAGTAGGTCAAGTTGCTCCTGAGCACTTTTTAAGTCGTTTGTATGAATGGCGCCCAAGGCCTTTCCAAAGTGGAGCAATGCTTTTTGCCACGGAAAGTTCTCCCAAGCAAGCCCTAGATTTTGTAGAAGCTCTATTTTGGCCGCTGCTTCCCAATTTTTGTTTTCCAAAGCGATACGGGTTGGAATCGCTGCTGCGGTATAGGCAATTTTAAAATTTTCGGGAAATATCTTTTGAAACGATTTGAGATACTCATACTGCTCAATGGCCTGCACATTGTTGCCGGTTTGCAAATAAGCGTATACCAAATACCCCATGGCATGTACTTCTTCATCCCAATGCGCCCCTGGGGAAACGCTTTCGGCATAGCAAACGGCCGAAGAGGCCGAATTAATGTTGGTTTTGATGGATTCTTCCCAAAGTCCTAAGCGGGTAAAGATATGGGAGGGCATATGTTGTGCATGCGCAGAATTCGGGGCAATCTCGGCATAGCGCCTTGCTGTGCTCAGCCCTAATTCCGCCAATTCGGGATAATCATATGAATGGATGATGTAATGGGCGATACCCGGGTGATTGGGTTCTTTTTTGAAGAGATCATCCAAGATTTTACCAGCTTCCCTTTGTTTTGAATAGGTCTTGTCGGTAGGTACCGCAGATGCTCGAAGTGCCAAGGCATAAAAAATGGCAACTTCGGTATCATCATTACCATCTCGATACATTTCTTCCATCTTTTTGGCATACCGCTCTTTTCTCGTCTGGTTGTCAACAGTTTCCCAATCCTTATAAAAAGCACCGATTGCGGCCAAGTATTGTAACGCTTTTTTTGATTTCGGCAGTTTTTCGGCAACTTCAAGTAATTTCACCCCTTTTTTAAGGACATGCTTTTCGGGTGGTGCCCAGAGTCCGTGGTAAATACTCATCGCTACACCCCAATAGGCCATGGCACATTCTGGGTCTTGGTCGATTACCTGAACAAAGGCTTTTTCCGCTTCGATATACTCAAAGGAATGGAGTAGTGCAATGGCAAGATTGAAAGTCTCCCTTGTTTCGTAAGTACAGGATTCTGAAAAGTTGACATCTCCGAATTGTCCATTTCCGCAAAGTTGTAAATCACCTCTTAGTAGGTTCAAAGATGCCAAGTCTGGACTTTGTTTTTGGTCTTTGCAGGCCAATAAACACGAGAATACAATTAAGTATAGTGACGGTAAGACAATTTTTAGCTTCATAGTTCCGAGTTGTTGACTTTAATAAATATGCTATTTTGGGGGAACTATTTAGGAAAAGATGTAATTTACTGAACTTATTCCGAAGTAAGGTGCATTACATGTACAGATAGCTTTGAATAGTTTGTAAGTGGCGAACTAAGAGTTTTGCATCCGTTAGAATGTAGGACAAAGAAAACGAGATAATGGTATTCTTAATGTATTCCTTCAATTCTAAAGTACTGTTTGATGGGAAGAAAAAAAGAGTCAAATTAAAATCATAAACAGGTACAAAGTCGCTTAACGCAACACAATGTATGAAAAAGTCTTGATACTTATCTTTTTGGTTTCAAATGCCAGTAAATACATGACCACTTTTCTTCTACCAATTTCTTTCTCTTTTTTAGAAAGTATCTTAAATGTCTTTTTAGGATACTAAATCTTTACAATTCAAATAACATCCATTTTCCTTTGCTACCTTTGTACGAAACAAGTATATCATGAGCAGGGAAGATTCTAAAAGGGATAGAAAGACATCAGGCAGGCAAGGCGGAAATTTTAGAAAAAAAAGTTACGCTCGCGGAAATGCGCCCATCAATAAAAGCACACCACCAAAGCAACCTTCGGACCCTAATTCCATTCGTCTTAATAAATATGTAGCCAATTCTGGCGTGTGCTCTAGAAGAGATGCCGATATCTACATTGCGGCAGGAAACGTTACGGTAAACGGAAAGCCTATTACGGAAATGGGCTACAAGGTTAAATTGACCGATGAGGTCAAATTTGACGGGAGGCGTTTGAACCCGGTTAAAAAAGAATATGTGGTATTGAATAAACCCAAGGATTTTACCACTACGATACGGGATGAAAAAGGAAAGCGTCACGTATCTGGATTAATCTCCAATGCTTCCAAATCCAAATTGTTGCCCGTAGATAAACTGGAGAAGGAAGATACAGGTCTTTTGTTGTTTACCAATGACGGGGATTTGACCAAAAAGTTGAAAAGTCCCATGAACGGACTCCGAAAAATCTATCACTTGGTACTGGACAGGGAACTGAGCAGTGCCGATTTAAGAAAGATTCAAGAAGGGGTTGCCGTTGAGGATAAAGTGGTTCGTATACAGGATATCAGTTATATAGACAACGCACCCAAAAGGGAAGTTGGCGTCGAAATATATAGTTCTAGGAACAAGATTTTATCACGGCTGTTTGAGCAGTTGGACTATAAAATCGTGAAACTGGATCGCGTAGTGTACGGAGGTCTAACTAAAAAGGACCTACCACGTGGTCACTGGCGCTATCTTACCGATCAGGAAATCGTAAATTTTAGGATGATTAAATAGTTTAATCGTTTTTCTTCGCACTTTTGTTAAGCTACTACCATGAAGTTATTTCAGTGCCAGAATTGTGCCCATCCATTATTCTTTGAAAATGATACCTGCGAAAAATGCAGATATCAACTTGCCTACCGTGATAGCACTTTTGACTTGATTGCCCTTGGGCCTGATTCAGCGGATTGGACCATACCCAATGAAGGTTCACACCAATTCACCTATTGTAAGAATCATGATTTCAATGCTTGTAACTGGTTGGTTTTGAAGACCGATACCACGGGATATTGTACTGCCTGTAAGCTTAACAGGACCATTCCCGATTTAAGTATCAAAAAAAACCTGAAAAAATGGAAGAGGATAGAAGTCGCTAAACACAGATTGATTTACCAACTTCAAAAACTATCCCTGCCCGTCCAAAGTAAATTGTCACATCCAGAGACTGGTTTGTGCTTTGATTTTTTGTCAAGGAAAGGGGCGGGTGAGAATTCAAAAAATATAATGACCGGGCATGCCAACGGAGTAGTAACGATTTTAATCTCCGAGGCCGATTCCGTATTGCGCGAACAAATGAAACGCGATATGAATGAGCGTTACAGAACCTTAATTGGTCATTTTCGCCACGAAGTGGGGCACTATTATTGGGAGCAACTCATATTTCCGAACGACAAAATATTGAATGATTTCAGAAACGTTTTTGGAGATGAGCGCCCGTCCTATGGGAAAGCATTAAAAGAATATTACAAGAACGGTCCGGAGAAGAAGTGGCGGAAAAACTTCATAAGCAAGTACGCCTCCTCTCACCCTTGGGAGGACTGGGCCGAAACCTGGGCACATTACCTTCATATCTTGGATACCCTCGAAACAGCTTATTATTTCGGTATTAAGGTAAAGCCGCAGCTCACCAATAAAAAGCATATGAAAATGAAATCTGCTTTTGACCCCTACGACGAACCTAGTTTCAAAAAAATTGTAAGTAAGGCCATTCCTTTATTTTTTTCCATAAATAGCGTCAATCGCTCTATGGGTATTGCGGATGTCTATCCGTTTGTGATATCAAAATCCGTGATCAAGAAGATGGAGTTTATTCACGCGCTTGTAAGAAGGGATATTGCATGAATTTACTTTTCACTATAAAGAAGCCAGAGGTTAGGGTCTAATATTACTTCATCGGGACTCGAGCTCAAAACGATTTCGAATTTTTGCGTTTTCTTATCAATTTGAAGTGTTTCTATTTGAATAGTTTCACCTGTTTTTATTTCAATTTCTAAAGGGAATTTAAACATGTGATGCTTTTGGACTTGCGCCATGGAAATTTTCAATTTTCCTCCACTGTATTTCCATTCCCATTTAATTTCCGGATAGCCTTTAGTGAAAATCCATTGGTTGAAATAATCAGTTAGGTTTTCTCCGGACACCTCCTCCATTATATGCTGAAAATCAGTGGTCATGGCATTTGAATTCTGGTAGGTGTGATAGTATTTCCGGATTCCCTTCCAGAAAATTTCGTCTCCCAAACGATGACGTAACATATTCAGAACCCAACCTCCTTTTTGATAAGTGTTCGTGCTCAATACTTTCAATGGGTCCGTAATACTTGGGTCCACAATCGGAGATGGGTTTTTCCGGTAATAGTCGATAATTTGTATTCTATCTAAGGCCAATTCCTCTTTTCGCTTTTCATTTCCGTAAATCTCTTCTTGGTATAGAATGGCAAAATAGGTAGCAAAACCTTCACTAAGCCAAACATGATTCCAGTCGTTTTCGCTTGCGGAATTTCCAAACCATTGGTGCGCTATTTCATGGGCAATCAATCCTTCAACCTCATTTTTTCCGGTCACCGAATTTTCAAAATAGGAGATATTACCGGCATTTTCCAAACCGCCCCATTGCGTTTTTGCCTGCATGTTGGCCAGTTTGGCATAGGAATAGGGTCCTACCTTATCAATAAAGTATTTCAACACTTTGGAGGCCACGGCATAGTCGTGGAATCCTTCTAGTCTGTTCTCGGGGTAAACCCAGGCGGACACCGGAATCCCATACACTTCTTCCAATTGTCGGCTGGCAAACCTAGTCACCCCTATGGTGACGACCTTTGTGGCAACCGGGGCCGGTTCCTTATACGTGGTCAACTTAAAGCCGTTACCCAAATAGCTTTCCTCTATCTTCTCACCCGTGGCAACCACGTCATAATGGTCCGGGGCAGTAATCCTGAACTCAATACTTGCTTTGTCATAAGGATGGTCTACGGATGGCAACCAATGCCGTGCTAAATTTGGCCAGTTATCCCCAAAGAAGGAACGTTGTCCGAATTTAGTGGTATCTATGACCAAGCCTTTTTCAGGAACTCCGTGATAGTATATCTTATAGGTTCTGTCTTTGGATAATGATGAAGAAGGAACTATTCTAATTTTATTGTCTACATAACGATAATCAATAATGCGTTCATCCTCCAGGACCTTATCAAGGGTCATCCCGTATGCTCCGGAGTTTGCTATCAAATCCAAACTTAACTCATTGATATCTTCTTTGAATTTTACCGAGACCGCTGCTTCACCTTTAATTTGATTATTGGTGTCGTTCAATTCAAGTGCAAATACATAACCTTGTACATCTGCCGATAAATTTCTTTGATACACGTCTTGTGCGCTGACTTCCACAAATGAAATAAGGAGGAAAATAAAAGAGGTTAGATGATACTTTAAACGAGGGTTTTTCATGAACTGTAATTTGAAGTGAGCAATTTACCAATTTCAAGAATAAATTATTCAGTGCTTTTAAATTGACAAATTTTCCCTTTAATGTAAAGCTCAAATAACTATGTTCATTTCATAGTTTCGAATTCTACATAAGGTTAGATGGTAATGGGCTAATATTCGAACTATTTGGGTCAGGCAATTAGGAGGTCCAACTATATTTTTGATAAAATTAAAATTATGAAGGTTACTCCTATTTTAAGTCTGGCAAAACTATTTGTTACGGGAAAGCGAATGAAACTACTACTTGTAGGTGCCCAGTTCGGGTATCTTGGTTATCGATATTTAAAGAGCAGAAAAAAGAAACAGGAGCAAAAGTCTTTAAAAGCAGTCAAAACATCGTAACAAGTCTTGTGGTAACTGGTTTTCCTCAGAACCTTTTAAGGGTTCGGTCAAAAGTTTCCTTTCTTCCAAAACTTCATTGAATCGAATCGCATATTCCTGCATCTGATTTCTTCTGTATTTCATGATTTCAGAAATGCCCTCTCCGTCCAACTCATAAATTTCCGTGGGCCAAATATGTAGACTTTCTTTTAAGGCATCATCGGTAAGCAAATTTTGAAGCCTTCTGGCCTCCGCAACAAAGATTTCCTCTGGGACATTTTGTAAAAAATAAACATCAAAAGGCATTACAAGACCGGGTAGATAATCAATTTCTTTTTCAAATGATTGTAGTCCCGGTAAAAGATGCTTGTTTGCGATTATAGTAGGCAAAATACCCTCTAGAATAAAAAAGGCGTTGTCTCGATCTCCTGGCAAGGGTATGGCTTCAAAAGTATCCAGATTTTTGGTTACCACCCATCCCCATTGTTTGGTATGTCGGTCCCAATCCCCTATAAGAATATCAAATAACCTTGCCCGTACCAAAGCGGTTTTATCAATGGTGAGTTTATCACCCAGTTCTAATTTTAATTTTTGCAAATCCTCAGTATCCAAGATAGCGGATACATTGGAATATTCAGTCCAATTGGCACCTCCGTCTGTTTCATGTTCCAGTAGATAAAGCCTATTGCCAAATTTATTATTGAAGTTTTTTAATGAAGGTTGTTCTGGTATAAAAACAATTTTTGGATCGGTATGTAGTACGTTGGCCTTTTCAGCCAATCGTGCCACCACAATGGCTGCATACGGATGCTGCGCGGAAACACCATCCACTATAATATTTTCCAGACCTAGAGTCCGGGCCAAATCGGGTATAAGGGGTGCGGGATCTTTATTAATGCTACGCAAAGAATAGATATGTCCCTTTTTGGATTTTAGTTTTAGGCTGTGGGTCTGTTTTCCGCCACCTTCCTTTAATATTTCCATACCCCCAAATAGCGTATCTAAAAATACAATCGGAACTTTTATAGGTGTAGACCATGCATCACGATATTGTTCTCCTTGCATAATTTCCTTTAGAAAGTTTCCTTCATAAAGGGTGCTGGCCGCAACAAGAACGGAGTCGTACTCCTTAAAATCCACGTTGTCCATTTCGCTCTTATCGGATAAAACACAAGTTGCAAACTCTTTGTCCGTTGTAGAAACGGCTGCATAGACCAACACAAGAAATAGTGCTATAACAATCGTTAAACCTATTACCCATTTTTTCATGGTCAGAATATAGAAATAAAAAGTTAAGCATGGTTATTGCCAAACGAAATATGAGAGCTTTTTCAGAAAATTGATGAGATCTAAATGGGTAGAGTGAACTTTAATTCTTAACGAGCTAAAGCATTTTGAGATAAAGGGTATCTTTAGGCTAGACCAATTAAATATGAAACTCAAGATTTTTCTTCGCCTCTTTGGGGTTATCGCCATTATTTTAACGATTTTCCCCTATATTTCCGCCAACGAATGGTACGTTCGTATATTCGATTTTCCCCATCTTCAGCTGACCTTGCTAACTATGATAGCGCTTTTGACCTATTTCATAGGGTTTGATATAAAAAGTAAGACCGATTACGTTTTTGTCTTAGTGTTAGGTGCTTGTTTTCTTTTTCAAGGACTTAAAATATATCCGTATACTGCCTTTGCTAAATTTGAAGTAAAGGACTCCTCTGCAGGTAATACCAAAGAATTCAGTATTTACACTGCTAATGTGCTGCAGAAGAACGAGGACAGGCAACCCCTGCTATCGGATATTCGGGCCAATGATGCCGATGTATTACTGTTCACCGAAACAAATAAAGAATGGGTACGTTCGTTGAGCGAAGAATTGGACGAACTTTACGATTATAAGGTGGAAGTACCTTTAGATAATACATATGGAATGTTGTTATTTTCTAAACTGCAACTGCATGAGCCACAAGTAAGATATATGATAGAAGATACCATTCCCTCTATCCATACCAAACTATTACTTAATTATAAGGATACAATTCAGCTGTTCGCTATTCATCCGGCTCCACCTACACCACAACACAATCCATCATCAGTAGATAGGGATGCCGAAATGATGAAAATAGCGAAGCATGCTAGGGATTCTGAACTGCCGGTCATTGTTTTAGGAGATTTCAATGACGTGGCGTGGTCCGAGACTACTTCTTTGTTTCAGAAGGTAAGCGGACTTTTGGATATGAGAAAAGGACGAGGATTATATAGTACGTACAATGCCAAAAGCTGGATTATGCGTTGGCCATTGGACCATGTTTTTACTTCAGCAGATTTCAGGATTAAAAAAGTACATTGCGGGTCTTCCATTGGCTCCGATCACTTTCCCTTCTATGCTAAACTCACCTTTGAGCCCAAATTGGCAAAGGAACAAATGACGCCACCACCGACTAAAGAGCAAGTAAAGAAAGCCTTTGAACAAATTGACGAAGGGCAGGAGAAAAATAATGGCAAGAAATAACGTCAGGTGCTAAGGCTATTAAAATTTTAGTGAACATTATTCAAAATCTATAGTGACGGACAAGTTTAAGTTAAAACAGTTACCAAAAATGTTGAAATCCACCTATTTTTCATGGATTTCAAAGTCCCCCTTTCAATTAAGCGCAGTGATTGCTTATTATGCAATACTGTCCTTGCCAGGCCTCTTAATATTGATTTTGGAACTTGTGGGTTCTATTTGGGGCAGGGAGATTGTTCGTGGTGAACTGTTCAATGAAATAGCCGCTGCGATGGGATCGGAAACGGCTCAATCCATTCAAAAAATTATTTCGGAAAGGGGAAGCGAAAATACTTCTATTTTTGCGACTGTTTTGGGAATAGGAGTGTTGGTATACGGTGCTACAGGTGTTTTTTATCAGTTGCAGAATGCCTTCAACGAAATATGGGACGTAAAACCTAACTATTCCAATGAAATTTTAGCAACCCTCTTCTTGCGGTTAAAAAGTTTTGGTTTTATATTGATTTTTGGGTTCTTATTGTTGATCAGTTTTGTGCTCACCTCCTTTTTGTCCGCGTTTTCGAGACAGCTGTCCCGACTAATGCCGGAGGGACTATTGGAACTTAGTTTTGCCCTTGATATTATTTTGTCCCTAGGCTTTATTTATTTACTGTTCGGAGCTATGTTCAAATATCTGCCAAGTACGCATGTCCCTTGGAAAGCAGTTAAAATAGGTGCTGCCCTGACCGCTATTCTATTCTTGATTGGTAAATACGCCTTGGCTTTGTATTTTGGTAAGGCCGAACCAGGATCAACGTATGGTGCCGCAGGCTCTATAATTTTAGTAATGCTGTGGGTATCGTATTCCAGTTTAATCTTATTTTTTGGGGCGCACTTTACCAGGATTTATTCGGACAGGTACTTGAACAAAGATTGAAATTCCATGAACACTTAGCAGTATATCCCTAGATTGTAAACTCACCTAGTTTCTAGCATACCCTTCTCCAAAGAGATAATTGATAATGATGCCGTGGGTATTTCCCAAAGGGGAATCATTAAAAGCTAGATTGTAATTATAGATAGCCCTTACGTGATCAAAAAGATAGATGCCAGCTAAAAGGTTAATGGAGGAATTGGTCCTGTAACCGGTTCCTACTTCAAACTTGTTCTTATAGCTCACGGCCACATTAACATCTACTTGTAATGGCGCCCCGTTTTCATACTTCAAAAGCAGGTTCGGTTTAATCATCAGTTCTTCAAATTGATTGGAGAAAAAGCGATAGCCCAGATAACCATAATATGGACTTTGCAAATCCAAATTCTCATCATTGGACGCTAGGGCGTCCCCGAGTATATTGGGTGAAGACAGTCCAACGTAAAAATTGGCTAGATTTAACAGGATACCTACACCTAAAGTGGGTATGGTTGCATCGATATTCTGTGCAAAATTAGGGTCGTTCATAATACCAAGTTCCAATAGTTGGTCTTGGTACTGTTGTACTCCTGGCGATATAGAAAAGGAAAGGGAATTCGGGGTGTATATTTGCCAATAAGGCCTATTGCTTTTGGTATCGAAGAAAATCTTATAGGAGTAAGTGGCAAATGCACTCGTTGAGGTCGTAACACCAATTTCATCTCTTACAAGTCCGGCTCCCAGTCCTATCTTTCCTCTATTAAAAGGACTGTGCAGACTCAGGGCAAAACTTCTTGGGGAACCTTCAAACTGGTTAAAGAAACCTGAATTGCTGAGACTTACTTCCGTGCTTGGAGCGAGTCCCGCAAACGCGGAATTTACTAAGTAGGGATTATAGTTGTATTCTGCGAAGGTTGGTGTTTGTTGTGCCCTTAAACTATATATGGACACAAGAAGGATTAACGCTGTAAAAGCGATTTTTTTATTTATATGCTGCATTTTTTATCGCTTTAATACAAGGAATCCTTGCGTTTTTCTTAGAACGGTTTCACCTTCAATTTGGATATTGAAGAAATAGGTGCCACTGGGAAGTTTGTCTGCACCCATACCGGTTTTCATGTTGGCCGTACCCGAAAATATGTTGGTGGTATTGTCATAATTATCGATTCTAAAAACTAAATCTCCCCATCGGTTATAGATGGTCACGGTATTTTTGGGATTAGATTCGATATCGTCAATAATCCAAGTGTCATTTATTCCGTCCCCATTAGGTGAAATACCATAGCGTGTTTCGTCTGGGGTTTCATCTTCCTCAGTGGTAAAAGTTTCCTCTGTGCAGGTATCGAGACTACCATCGGAATTATAAGGGATAATAGTAACATAATAAGTTGTATTGTAAAATAGTCTCTCCGGAAAGGAATATTCGGTAAGGATACCCACGTCCAGATTATCAAGCACATCCGTGCCTCCTGGATTTGTACCTACGTTTAATTGATACCCATCCGCGTCGGCAACAGCATTCCAAGAAATGGAGGCGAGATCAACTGCAATATTAGATGCACCGTCGACAGGGCTTGAAAGTGTGGTGCAAACAGGTGGTGATGGCGTTTGTGTGACGATGGTGAAAGATTCCGCAACACATCCAGTGGCACTCCCGTCGGCATTGAAGGGAATAATGGTAACAGTTACGGTTTCGCCATTGTCAAAACTATTGGTAAACGGATGTGAAGTTCCGTTTACGACTAAATCGGTCACGTCGTTCGCATTGCTGGAACCTCCATTAACCGTAATTTGGTACCCGTCTGCATTTGTAGCAGCATTCCAAGAAATGGAGGCGAGGTCAACCGCGATATCTGAGGCACCGTCGACAGGACTGGAAAGTGTGGTGCAAACAGGTGGTGATGGCGTATCTGTGACGATGGTGAAAGATTCCGCAACACATCCAGTGGCACTCCCGTCGGCATTGAAAGGAATAATGGTAACCGTTACGGTTTCGCCATTGTCAAAACTATTGGTAAACGGATGTGAAGTTCCGTTTACGACTAAATCGGTCACGTCGTTGGCATTGCTAGAACCTCCATTAACCGTAATTCGGTACCCGTCTGCATTTGTAGCAGCATTCCAAGAAATGGAGGCGAGGTCAACCTCAATATCTGAGGCATCGTCCACAGGGCTGAAAAGTGTGGTACAAATTGGAAATGTACCTGTGTTTGTTATGGTCAATTGAAAAGATTCCTCACTTGAACAAGGGGCAGAGCCATCATAAATAAAAAGTGTGATCGGATAGCTGGGAAAGTCGGCAAAACTGATAACATCGCCCGCATCATATCTTATGCCCCCACCATTTGTTTCTGTGTAGTAGGCTTGTGTTCCAGTTAATTGTGTTCCGGTTATATTAGGTAGTGTATATGAATCTATTTGGTTTTGGTCAGTCAAGTCATTTACGGTAGGTGATGCAATGCCCCCATCCGTAATCGTCCAACCATCAATATTTACCATATTAGTTCTAGCAGCTTCACCTTCACAATATTGACTATTCCCTGCACTAAATAATACGTTTGGTTGCAAGTTTTGGGCATTCCAACCAATTAAAAGTGCATCATAATTTGCGGTTGAAAGGGTTACGTTTTGTAACATATTGGAAGCATTAGTCACACTAGTAACATCCCAACCATCCAGAGGTTGATCATAACTCATATTATTTTGAAACATAAATGCCATA
Organism: Maribacter aestuarii; assembly: GCF_027474845.2. Classification (NCBI taxonomy): domain Bacteria; kingdom Pseudomonadati; phylum Bacteroidota; class Flavobacteriia; order Flavobacteriales; family Flavobacteriaceae; genus Maribacter; species Maribacter aestuarii. Next base: position 1,245,591 of record NZ_CP107031.2, on the reverse strand, counting down.
TTGGTTACATTACTCATGTCCCAATTGTTTATATTGGAATTGAAAAGTCTACAGGTAGCAAACATAACCGAGGTGTTGGTAACATTAGATAAATCAGGGATATCAGAGAAGTTTCCAGTCAAATTAATACACCCAGTAAAAGCTCTCTCCATTGATGTCCAAGAGTTATTGCCCCATTGTTCAATAGTCAGGATTTTGGCAGAATTGTCTGTAGGTGTTGGATTTCCGTTAGTATTGAAAAAGATTCTAGGAAAATCTCCAGTGATACTTACGGTATATATGTCTGGAGTAATATATGTGTGAGTAGCATTACCCGTTTCACCAGTAGAAATTATACCATCACCCCAATCTACCGTATAATTGTAACCACTCCCTGTAGTAGGAATTGTAATATCTTCATTAGGAATAGTGGTTTGCCATGTGGTTATAAATGCATTACTTGTTGGCGGCGCAGTCGTTTCAATGGTAAAGGTCTCGCTCGAACATCCTGTGGCGTTTACGGTTCCGTTGAAAGGGATAATGGTCACGTTCGCGGTCTCACCGTTGACGAAACCACCTGTAAAGGTGTAACTATTGGTAGTGACCTCAGTATCTGTAACATTGTTATTGGTGGTGCCAGTAATGGTAATCCGGTATCCTGTTGCATCAGTCACGGTATCCCATGTCATTTGTGTAGTACCAATGGGGACATTTGTTGCTGTCGGGCTCGTCAAACTTGTACATGCAGGTGTTATACTAGTAAGAATCAATTCAAAAGATTCTTCACTTGAACAAGGGCCAGAGCCATCATAAATAAAAAGTGTGATTGGATAGCTGGGAAAGTCGGCGAAACTGATAACATCGCCCGCATCATATCTTATGCCCCCACCATTTGTTTCTGTGTAGTAGGCTTCAGCTCCAGTTAATTGACTTCCGGTTATGCTAGGTAGCGTATATGAAGTTACTTGGTTTTGGTCTGCTAGATCGTCAACTGTTGGTCCAGCGACTCCACCATCGGTAATAATCCAACTATCCGAATCAATCATATTTGTTCTGGCGCTAGCACCATCACAATATTGACTACTTCCACCGCTAAATCTAACGTTCGGTTGTAAATTTTGACTGTCCCAACCTATTAACAGCGCATCATAATTGACCGTGGAAAGTGTTACCCCTCCGAACATATTATTCATATCAGTAACATTAGATACGTCCCAATATTCTATGTTTTGATCAAAGTTTATTGCATTGCGAAACATTTGGTTCATATTGGTAACGCTACTAACGATCCAATTTCCAATGTCTTGATTAAAAGCAGTAGCTCCAGAAAACATTACTATCATGCTAGTAACATTACCGGTATTCCATGCATCGCCAAATGGAATTCCAAGCCCCGGTTTATAGCTAATATCTTGATTAAAGGCAGTTGCTCCTAAAAACATCTGATCCATGTTTTGAACATTTGTAACATTCCAGTTGCCAATATCTTGGTTAAAATTTACAGCATTGCCGAACATGGTATTCATATCGGTGACGCGGCTTACATCCCATCTCCCTATATCTTGATTAAAGTTTGTAGCATTAGTAAACATTGCCCCCATGCCAGTCACATTGCTAACATCCCAATCTCCAATATCTTGATTAAATACTGTAGCTCCTTCAAAAACACGGTCCAATGACAAAACATTGCTAACATCCCAAGCCCCTATATCTTGATTAAAACTACTGGCCCTTCTAAATAGGTAACCCATATTGGTGATGCTACTTACGTCCCATTGTGTTATATCGCCATTAAACGATGTAGCATCTGCAAAGGCTTCTGAAATATTGGTGGCGTTGCTTAAATCTGGAATATCAATTACCGGATTATTTATAGTTAACCTACTACAACCCTTGAATGCTTGTGTTAATGCCCGCCATTCTATATCTCCCCATTGTTCAATCGTAAGTATTTTGTCGCGATCAACAGCGGTACCATTAAAATGTATCTGAGGAAAAGTACCCGAAATGCTGACAGTCTGTATTCCTGGTGTTGTAAAGGTATGGGTAATGTCACCGGCCACGTTACTATCCACAACACCGTCTCCCCAATCTACAGTGTAATCATAGATTCCGAAAAATGCTCTAGTAGGTATGGTAATGGTCTCATTGGCCACAGTCGTTTCCCAAGTAGTGATAAAGGGCCTACTGGAAGCTGATGTAGTTATGGTGAAGCTTTCGGTAGTACACCCAGTAGCGTCTCCCACAGCATTATATGGTATTATGGTAACCATAACGGTTTCGCCATTATCAAAGTTATTTGTAAACGGATGGGTGGTTCCATTAACCACAAGGTCTGTAATATCATTCAGATTACTTGTGCTTCCATAAACAGTAATTCGGTAGCCATCTGCATTAGCAGCAGCATTCCAAGAAATAGAAGCAAGGTCTATGCTCACATCTGTAGTTCCGTCTAAAGGAGTGGTTAATGTTGTACAAGTTGGGGGTGTTGGAGCAACCTCAGTAAAGAACGACTCTTCACTACATCCCACGGCGTTTCCTGCCGAGTTGTATGGAACAATTGTCACAAAAATTTCAGCACTTCCCGGAAAATCTAAGGGTAAATCATAGTTGGTTACGTTTCCAACATCAAAAGAATCTCTTATGTCACTTCCCCCAGAGGTTGTGCCAACGGTCAACAAATATCCTTCAACATTTGTAACCGTATTCCAAGAAATATCGGCATCGATTGCAACATTGGTTTCTGTATTAAACGGAGAGGTTATATCTGTACAATTTGGTATGGTTGCACCTGCGGATGGGCTAATAATGCTAAAGCTCTCTTCTGAGCAGGCAGTAGACTCCCCGGTTTCATTGAACGCAATGATATTTACATAAATGGTTTGCCCTTCCTCAAAATCTGTAGGAGGATTATAAAAACTTTCAAAAAAAGTAACGTTATCCAATATATCTGTTCCTCCAGAGGTGGTGCCCATAGAGACAAGGTATCCATCGGCTCTAGCTGCATCGGGCCAATTGATATTGGTGCTAGCAGGCACGTTGGGTTGACCGTTGGCAGGTACTGTTATGGAAGCACAAGCTGGTAAGGCAGGTGATGTACAGGAACTGTTATAGTTAGCTTGAATTTCATAGGCTCCCATATCTATGGTGGTTTGAAAAACCCTCGTATCCCCATTTAAGTCTGTCGTTTCAGTATTATAGGAGTTATTACCTTCATTCACGGTAGGCGAACAGCGTTGTTCTCTAAAATCTGCATTTTCGGGATTTAAAAAAATAGGTGCGTTGGCGGCTAATGTGCCGTTCAGATTTCCTGCGCCTGTTGGATTTTGACCTTTAACGAGTGAATTACGTACTTGAAGATTGGAAATGTTACCATGAAACCCATCTTGAGAAAAATTACTGCCGGACCAAATTATGGAATTTCTGAGTGTAGAAACTAAATCGTTGTTAAAACCTACGCTGACATTCGTATCATCGAAATCCGTTGCAGAAAATGTACTGTTAACGATACGTAATGAAGTATCTCCACCTGAATTTATAAGTTGATGATTTCCATTTTGCATAGTGGAAATCATGTTAGTATTGGTCATTGTTAAATCAACTTGAGCTAAAGCCATAAACCTGGTTCCCGAGCTGTTACCCTCAAAATACTCATTGGTTATAGTTCCAATACCTGCATTGCCTATGTCTACAAAAACATCCCCATAGAACCTATTGTTGCTCAAGTTAAAGTCTGTCATTCGACCAAGGTCGATTGTTCTATTGATATTGTTGGTAAATAGATTTCCCTCAATACGAATACCACCCCCAAGACCTCTTTCCACATAATCAATACTAATAACTCCTGGCCCAACAGAGTGGTTTTTAAAAACGGAATTTGTAATTATTGCTCCGCTACCTGCAAAGGAGTCTATTAGATAGGCTCCAGGAGATGAATTGGCATCAAAAACACAATTGTTAATTAAGAGGTTTGTGTCATAAGAACTATCTATAATACCCTGTTGACTTGAACCCAACGTGCTGTTTTGATAAAATAAGCAATTATCAAATGTGGCGAGGGCATCAGTATCATCGGCTCTAATATCAGCCAAAGCAGCAAAAGTTCCCTGTGCGTGATTGTTTTCAAATCTAGAGTTGGTTACAGTAAATACGGTATCCCAAATTAGAAAAACGGATTTTGGGCCAGTACCGATTATCGAATTTTCTGAAAATATAGAGTTATCTATATCAATTGTGCTGTCCGATGATTGTAGACACGGAGTTCCGTTTTGACCATTATTTTTAGTGAATTCAGCATTCGAAAACGAAACTGCAGAATTGCTTATTAAAAATATAGAACCCGAACTATTTAAAGTATTATTATGAGCTTTAAAATTGGAAATTGTTCCTGTATTTGGAATATCCCTAATGGAGACTATTCTATCAGACGTTGTAAAGTCTCTTATGATGATGTCTGTAAAATCATAATTTGCTACTTCATCATCGATTGATATCGCTCTATTTGTCCCATTTTGAAATATGGTATTTGTGATGCTCAAAGTTGTAATTATCGCGGTGTGAGAAAAAGCCGTTCCAGAAAAATTGGAGAACTTACTATTGTCGATGGAGCATGTAGAGATATCACTATCAATCCTGATTCCATAACTTGAAAATTCTTCAAACTCGACTTGGTCAACAGTTATGTTTGAGCCACTTTCAATAGCGTATCGTGTATTATAAAAACGAATCCCTTCTACAGAAAAATCAGCGCTTGTTCCAACATCAAAAATTCTTAGAAGTAGATTGCTCGGGTCAAAATCTGCCTGTATCTGTGTCGCGTGGATATTAATATTCTGTAAGCCTCCACCTTGAGGATAACCACCTCTAATCATAAGTGGGACAGAAATATCAATTTCACTTTGGGGTTGGTAAATACCCTCGGCGACAAATATTGTATCACCGTTAGCCGCTACATCAACCGCGCTTTGTATATCCTGATATGCTAGTGCCCAACTAGAACCATCACCACCAGGTGCCGCGGATTGATCTACAAATATGTCTGCTGCAAAAGAAAATGAACACCAAAAAGCACAATAAGTTAATAATAGAAATCTAAGCATACGAATTAATAATCTGGTTATTGCTTACAGCTAACGCAATGTTACTATTGTAAATTGCCCAACACGTACCAACCTAGTGAGTGGAACCTCTTTTTTTATTTTTTCGTTGTTTTTGCGGCTTAAGAAGAAAGCTTTTTCTTGTAATCTGATGGAGTCATTCCAGTATGTGCTTTAAAAACCCTGTTGAAAGAGGTTTTACTTTTGAATCCGGAATCAAAACCAAAAGCTAAGATTTTAGAGTCTCTATTTCCATCATTCTCCATAAGTTTTTGGGCTTCTAGCACTCTGTAAGAATTAATAAAATTATAAAAATTTTGACCAAAACCTTTATTCAGCAATTCTGATAAATGATTACTGCTAAGTCCTATTTGATTAGCTAAATCTAATTGTGATAATTCACTATTCAAATAAAGTTTTTCAATATTCATGAGATTTAATAATTGCTGTTTATAATTGGTAAAGTCTTCTTTGCTTAAAGAAGAATTTTTATAAACTGCTATTTTAGATTTTTGAAAACCATCTAAAGGATTGATAGGAGTTTTATTTTTAGATTCAAAGTTTGCTTTTAAGGAAAGAAATTGTCTACGTAAAAGTTCTTCTTCTTTCAGGGAGCGTTTTCTAAAAACATAGAATAATATGGAAACTATTATCAGAAAACTGGCAAATAAACCAATCCATAGTAAAAGTCGATTCTCGGCTTTTAGTAAACTTTCAATTTTAGATTCATTAGTTTTTATAATATTTTTTTGTAAAGAAATATCCTTTTCTAAATCTAGCTTTGTGGCTGATTGTCTGTTTTCCAAAAGTTTATTTTTTAATGTCAAGTATTTTTCAGTTGCTTTATTTGCCCTTGAGTTATCATTGTTTACAGTATATATTTCTGCTAAATGTTTGTAACAATCTATCTCTATCTCTAAAAGACCTTTACTGGCAGCTAAATTCTTTGCATCTTCTAAATATTTTATAGACTGCGTTGTGTTTCCTAACTTTTGCTCTGAAACTCCAAGATTAATGAGTAACCAAGCTCGCTCTTTAGTCTGATTCTTACTAGATGGTAAGTCTAATGCACTTTTGCTTGTTTCAATGGCTTTTTCGTAATTCCCTTGCTTTTGATAGGAGTCACTAATATTACTAAGAGCTGTTAAGACAATAGATTCATTCTCAATACGCTCTCCGAGTTCCTTGGATTTCAAATGATACTCTAAGGACTTTTCATCATCTCCTAAACGTTCGTAATTATTTGCTAAACCATTTAAAGCAGCTGCTCTTATTTTCGGATTTTCTTCGAATGTATCTAACATGGAAAGAACATTTTCCATAGTGCTAATGGCCTTTTCATAGGATTTGATTTTGGTATACAGATTCCCCAGGTTAACTAAAATTATAATCTTAGTTCTATAATCTTTAGGTATCAAATCTGTTAGTGAAAGGGCATTTCTATAGAGTAGAATTGACTTGTCTTGCTCCCCTTGGTTATTGAAATAAACAGCTTGGTTAACCATACCCAAAATTTGGAATTTTACAAGTTGGTTCTCTTTGGCAAAAACGAAAAGGGAGTCGCTATAAATTTTGTGAGCTTCATAAGCTCCTTTTTTATATTCTTCCTGAAGTTTTTTTAAGTAAAAATCTGCTTGCGCTTGCTTAGAACCAATGGTGTCTTTTTGAGAAGTATGGTATTTTCCTGAATAGGTTTTGATGGATAGAATTAAGAAAAAGACTAAAGGAATGATTTTTCGCATTACGGGGAAACAAGAATTTAGTGTATCTTAAATATATTGGGCAACTGTTTTAATTCCAAACTTTTTTCATCTTTTCCTTAATCTCTTTCAAACATAAATTCCCCAAACTGCCTTCATGTGTATGGTGGATATCCCGTTTGGGTTTGAAACTCCCGTCATCAATCTCTTTACCCATTTTTTTATAGGCATCACGAAAAGGCATTCCGGATAATACAAGTTCATTTAGCGTATCTACGCTAAAGAGGTAATCGTATTTTGGGTCCTCTAGAATTTCGGTATTTACCTTAATTTCCTTTAAGCTGAAAGTCATGATTTCCAAACAAGCCTTCATGTCCTGAATTGCTGGCAGCATGATTTCCTTGACCAATTGCATATCGCGATGGTATCCACTGGGTAGGTTGTTGATGACCATAGTAAGCTGGTTTGGAATGGATTGCAATTTGTTGCATTTGCCCCTGACCAATTCAAAAACATCCGGATTTTTTTTATGAGGCATTATGCTGCTACCGGTAGTCAATTCATCAGGAAAAGAAATAAAATTAAAATTTTGGCTCATGTAAAGACAAATGTCCATTGCCATTTTAGAAAGGGTGGCGGCTATGCTGGCCATGCCAAAGGCCGTAGCTTTTTCTACTTTTCCACGGCCCATTTGGGCGGCAACGACATTATATTTTAGGGCTGCGAAACCCATCTCCTTGGTCGTATAATCCCGATCGATAGGAAATGAACTTCCATAACCGGCCGCACTTCCCAGAGGATTCTGGTCAGCCACTTTGTATGCCGCATCGATAAAATATAAATCGTCTATGAGACTCTCTGCATAGGCTGAAAACCACAACCCGAACGAGGATGGCATAGCGATTTGTAAATGGGTGTACCCGGGTAACAATACAGATTGATGTTTTTCCGCAAGATTCATGAGTAAATCAAAAAGCGACTTGGTCAGATTTTTAATGTTCGTTAATTCATCTTTTAGGTACAGGTGCATGGCGACCAAAACTTGATCGTTCCTAGACCGTGCCGTATGTATCTTTTTTCCGGTATCCCCAAGTTTTTCGGTTAGGATGAATTCTAATTTTGAGTGCATATCTTCAAAAGAATCCTCGATAGTGAATTCTCCTTTTTCTATGGATAATCCAATGGCATTTAGTTCTTTTACTAAATCGTTAGTTTCAGTGTCTTTTAGCAATCCGATTTCACCCAGCATTTTGGCATGTGATTTTGAGGCGATAACGTCGTACTTTGCCAAATGCAAATCGAGCTCTCTATCATTGCCTACAGTGAAGTGGTCTATTTTTTTATCGGTGCTAAAGCCTTTGTCCCAAAGTTTCATAGTATCAAATTCAATTTCAAACCTCAAGTTCAAATACAATGCTATAGATTTTGTATTTGATACTTGTTTTAGTGTTTAGTTCTTTAGAAATCCATTAAGTATTTTAAAATACAAATCAATCCCCTCCTCTATTTCATGTATGTAAATATACTCATCTGCGGAATGGGAGCGGGTACTGTCACCGGGACCTAATTTTAAGGATTGACAGGTCAATGCCGCCTGATCGGACAACGTAGGGGAGCCATATGTCTTTCTTCCCAAAGCGATGCCTGATTGAACCAGACTATGTTCTTTATCAATTTTAGAGGAATTCAAATTCAATCCTCTTTCTTGCAGTTCGCAAGGGGCTTCAGATTTTAGCAAATCAGCTATTTCTTGGTTCGTATACGCGTCGTTCACCCGTACATCGATTACCAGTTCCACCTGTGAAGGCACAACATTATGTTGGCTTCCCGCATTGATTTGTGTTACTGTCATCTTTACATCACCCAAAGCTTCTGAGGTTTTTTGGAATTTGTAGTTTTTAAACCATTCCAAGACTTCAATGGTATTGTATATGGAGTTATCATTATTGGGGTGCGCAGCATGGGACGGAGTCCCTTTTACAACACCGTCGAATACGATTAATCCCTTTTCGGCAATGGCTAAATCCATAAGTGTAGGTTCCCCCACGATTGCCACATCAATTTTTGGAAGACTTGGTAACAATCCTCTTAGGCTATTTTCACCGGCACTCTCTTCTTCCATGGAGGCGACCATAAGAATATTGTGGTTCATATTTTCTTTTGCGTAGAAATGGGTAAAAGTTGCGATAAGGGAAACCAAACTACCTCCGGCATCGTTACTCCCCAACCCGTAAAGCTTCCCATCTTGTATATGTGGATGAAAAGGGTCTTTGGTATAGGCCTTATTGGGTTTAACCGTATCATGATGCGAATTAAGAAGAAGGGTAGGTTTGTTCTCATCCCAGTGTTTGTTCTTGGCGAAGACGTTGTTATGAATACGTTCAAAAGGAATGTTATATTCCTTAAACCAATCTTGTATAGCGTCAGCGGTTTTATCCTCTTCCGATGAAAACGATTGAATTGAAATCAATTTTTTTAGGAGTTCGATGGCTTTTTCCGTCAATATTTTTTGGGTTGTCATCATAGGGTGATTGTGGTGTATAAATCCGTTTTTTCATCCAGCATGGTTATGGCCCCGATACAGACTTTGTTTACGTTTCTATTTAAGGCGTAAAAGCAATTTTCCATTTTTGGAAGCATACCGTCAGCAATTACCTTTTCGTCCAGAAGTTTTTGATAGGTTTCTGAGTTGATGTTTTTTACTACGGAGTCATCATCCTTTACATCCAACAGAACACCCTTTTTTTCAAAGCAATAGTAAAGGGTGGTATCATATAATTGGCCCATACCACTAGCAATTTCAGATGCAATCGTATCTGCATTCGTATTTAAGATCTGTCCTTTACCATCATGCGTTAAAGCACAGAAAACGGGGGTTAGTCCTGCTTTCAACAAATTAGAAATAGTCTTGGTGTTTACGCCATCAACATCACCTGCAAAACCATAATCAATATCTTTTACAGGGCGCTTGTGCGCTTGAATCGTATTCCCGTCAGCCCCGCTAAGACCAATGGCGTTGCAAGCATGCGCTTGCAGTTGGGCAACAATATTCTTGTTCGTTAAACCGCCGTAGACCATGGTGATTACTTCAAGGCTTTCAGCATCGGTAATTCTTCGGCCACCTGTCATCTTAGGTTCAATACCCATTTTATTCAATATCTCAGAGGCTTTTTTTCCACCGCCATGAACCAATATTTTTGAACCTTTCAAAGTTGCAAAAAGCTCTAAAAACACAGCTAGCTCTTCCGTATTCTCAATGACATTACCTCCTATTTTTACTATGGATAATTTTTCTTTCATATTATACATTTAGGATACCGCCATCTATGGTCATTGCTGTGCTCGTAATCCATGAAGCATCCGCCGAAACCATGAACAATGCTAATTTGGCTATGTCCTCAGGCGTTCCTAACCGGTTCAACAGCGTAGCCTTTTCCGCATTTTCAATAGCCTTTTCGGGTTCATCAAATGCTTTAGCGGATTCCCATAACAATGGCGTGTCTACGGGTCCTGGACAAATGGCATTGACCCTAACTTCCGGCGCATATTCTACCGCCATTTGCTTCATTAAGGCGACAGAAGCTGCTTTAGAAGCACAATAGGCTGGATGATTTGGAAAACTTTTGAACGCCGCTATGGAAGCATTAATTAGCAGGGTGCCATGAGACCGTTTTAAATGAGGAATACTGTATTTTGATAAATAAAAAATAGCGCTCAGATTGGTGTTTAAAGTCGAATGCCAATCTGATGGCGATAAACTCACAACGTCACCTAGACCCAAGATGCCGGCGTTAATGGATACGATATCCAATTTGCCGAAATTTTCAATAGAAAGTTCAACGAGTTGTTCGTTATACTCAACTTCGCTAACGTCACCCGCTAGGAACACCGAATTCGTCAGTTCTTTTGCCAAGCTTTGACCACGTTCCGTATTTCTTCCGGATAGCACCAATTTAGCCCCTTGCGCATGAAAAGTTTTGGCAATCGCCTTACCCATGCCGCTCGTCGCGCCGGTTACAATACAGACTTTATCCATTAGCTTCAAGCTCATCCTATTTTTTTTCCAATATTTTTTTCAAAACAATTTGTGCGGCATAGGTTCTATTATTTGCCTGCTCAATAACCAGACTTTTACCATTGTCTAGCACTCCATCGGTTACAACTACATTTCTTCGCACAGGTAAACAATGCATAAATTTTGCTTTTCCCAATTTTTCTTCCGTCATCATCCAATCAGAATCTTTGTGTAGGATTTTTCCATAATCCAAATAGCTGCTCCAGTTTTTCACGTAGACGAAATCTGCGTTTTTTAATGCCTCATCTTGGTCATATTCAATAGTGCTATTTTTCGTAATTTCTATATTAAGTTCATAGCCCTTTGGATGGGTTATGACAAAATCGGCATCTTGGAGTTGCATCATCTCAACAAAAGAATTCGCCACAGCATGGGGCAATGCTTTGGGATGTGGTGCCCAGGAAAGTACAACTTTGGGCCGTGTTTTGGTACGATGCTCAGCTATGGTGATGGCATCGGCAAGAGCCTGTAAGGGATGGCCAATGGAGCTTTCCATATTTACTATGGGGACACTGGCGTAATTTACAAAGCCATTTAGCACTTCTTCAGCCTCATCTTTTTCCTTGTCTTGCAATCCTGCAAAAGCACGGATAGCGATAATATCCGCGTATTGTGAAACTACTTGTGCAGCCTCCTTAATATGCTCCGATGTTCCTTGGTCCATAATTGTCCCATCTTCGTATTCCAATGCCCAGCCTTCACTACCAAAATTCATGACCATGACCTCCATCCCAAGGTTTATGGCTGCTTTTTGGGTACTCAAACGCGTCCGTAAGCTGTTATTGAAGAATAGGAGACAGAGGGTCTTTCCCTTACCGATGGATTCATTTTGCCTTGGGTTGTTTTTTTGAAGCCTGGCTTCCTTAACCCAATTGGGTAGCGAATCTATGTCCTCTATGGATAGGTAGTTCATAATTACGGTTTAGAATGAGAAGTAAAAAACACTTGCCTTATTTTTTCTCTATTTTAATTCTTGTTTCAATTTGCCAAAGAAAATATCCAAGTGCTCTTCTGTAATGTTCAAAGCTGGTAAAATTCTGAGAACATTTTTATCTTTAGCGCCCCCGGTAAATAAATGTTGGTCATAAATTAATTTTTTCCGCAGCCCAGCTACTTCAAAATCAAATTCTAATCCGAGCATTAATCCACGACCTTTAACTCTTTTTACTTGTGGTATTTCTGACGCTTTCTTTTTAAAGTATATTTCCAATTTTGCAGCGTTCTTAAGTAATTTTTCATCTTCCAAAACTTCCAGTACGGCCATCGTAGCCGCACACGCCAAATGATTTCCCCCAAAAGTAGTTCCTAGTAGACCGTGGCTTGCCTTTATACTTTCATGGATGAGGATACCGCCTACGGGAAAGCCATTTCCCATTCCTTTAGCAATGGAAATGATATCAGGTTGCACACTTCGACTCCGCTGAGTGTCCAAATGATGTTGAAATCCAAAGAACTTTCCGGTACGTCCAAATCCTGATTGTACCTCGTCCGCTATCAGCGTAGCATCATTTGTTTTGCAGAGTCGGGCAATCTCCTGATAAAATACGGTGGACGGTTCATCCAATCCGCCAACGCCCTGAATGGCTTCGATTATCACCCCACAAACATCACCTTTTTCTATTTCCATTCGAAAAGACTTGATATCGTTTAATGGAAGAATGGTTACTTTTTGCTGCTTATTTAATGGTGCGTTTATTTTTTCATTATCCGTTGCCGCAACGGCGGCGGAAGTCCTGCCATGGAAGCCATTCTTAAAAGCGATAACCCTAGATTTTCCAGTTTGAAAAGAAGCCATTTTCAATGCATTTTCATTGGCTTCCGCCCCAGAATTACAGAGGAAAAGATTGTAATCCTCACAACCTGATAGTTGTCCCAGTTTTTCTGCCAACTCCGATTGTAACGGATTCTGAACCGCATTGCTATAAAATCCTATTTTATCTAGCTGTTCCTTTATTCTTCTTACATAGTGGGGATGTGAATGTCCTATGGATATGACGGCATGGCCTCCATAAAAATCTAAATAATCCTCGCCTTTATCGTCAGTCACTACAATTCCTTTAGCGGATACGGGCGTCACATTGTACAAAGGGTAAACGTCGAAAAGGTTCATGCTATCCTTTTTTAATTTGGTTGATTTTTTCAAATGAAGCCGTAATACCTCGAATTAGTGATGAGCTCAATCCTTGGTGCTCCATCTCGTTCAAGCCCGTTATCGTACAGCCCATGGGAGTGGTCACCCTGTCTATTTCTTCCTCGGGGTGATTCCCGGATTGTATTAGTAGGCTTGCGGCGCCATTAGCGGTGTGCATAGCCAATTCTTGTGCTTCTTTGGCATCAAAACCCAACTGGATGGCTCCTTGGGTCGTAGCGCGTATTAAACGCATCCAAAAGGCGATACCACTTGCGCAAATAACTGTTGCCGCTTGCATTTGACCTTCGGGTATTTCCATGGAGTGCCCCATACGGTTAAAAATTGCTTTGGCAAGTTCAATCCGTTTGTTCCCTGCTTCGTTGCTGCAAATACATGTCATGGACTTGCCCACGGATATTGCCGTGTTCGGCATGCTTCTTATAATGTATTGCTCCTTGCCAATAATATCCTCGATTTTTGAAATACTGAACCCGGTAATAGTAGATATGACTACATGTTTTTCCGTTAGCAAATCCTTGGTGTCCTCTAAAATTTTTGCAAAATGTCCCGGTTGTACGGCAAAAATCAGAATGTCCGAATTTTCAACTGCTTTTCTATTATCCGTAGTAACGGTAACATTTCCATATTTTACAAAATCTTGGATATCACTGATGTTTCGCTTTGTGAGGTACATGCTTGTAGCTCCGTTGCTATGTAGAATTCCCTTGGCTATGGACAGGCCTAAATTCCCTGTTCCTATAATGGCTATTTTCATGATTAGTTCTTTACTGTAATTCCTGCGAAGGCGGGAATCTATTAGTTCATTTTAAATTAGTCACTGCTTTTAAATCAATAAACCCCCGCTTTTAAATTCAATCCTAAGTCTTCCTCTAATCCAAATATCAAATTCATATTCTGTACGGCTTGGCCAGAAGCGCCTTTTAATAAATTATCGATTGCAGAGGTAATTAAAAGTGTATCGTGATGCTTATGTAAATGTACATGGCAATGGTTCGTATTCACAACCTGTTTTAAGTAGATGGGCTCCTCTGCTATATGTGTAAAAACCACATCAGCATAAAACTCCTGATATAGGTCCGAAGCCTCCTCTAAACTGCCTTTAAATTTGGTATAGGCAGTTGCCAAAATCCCTCTAGTAAAATTGCCGCGGGTAGGAAGGAAAAACAAATCCCCTGAATCTTTTTGAAGTGATCTCAAACTTTCATTTATTTCCCCCAGATGCTGATGCGTAAAGGGTTTGTACCAACTAACATTATTATTTCGCCAGCTAAAATGGGAAGTGGAGGAGGGACTAATGCCCGCTCCGGTGCTTCCGGTAATTGCATTAATGTGAACTTCGCCGTCCAACCTACGAGCTTTTGCCAAGGGCAACAGGGCCAATTGAATTGCTGTGGCAAAACAACCTGGATTTGCAATATAAGTTGCCGCTTCAATTTTGGACTTGTTCAGTTCCGGCAAGCCATAAATGAACTGTTTACCTTCAAAATTTGCATCCGCATAGAGCCTAAAATCATTGCTTAAATCAATAATTTTAGTATCCTCGGAAAATGGATGTTCCTTTAGAAATTTAGTTGAATTTCCATGTCCTAGACACAAGAAGACAATATCAACATCATGATTTACTTTTCCCGTAAAGGACAAATCAGTAGTGCCCAATAAATCGGGGTGCGCTGTGGTAACCGCTTTACCGGCTCTGGTCGTACTGTAAACAAAATCTATTGCTACAGCTGGATGGTGCAAAAGAATGCGTATCAACTCGCCACCAGTATAACCAGAACCTCCAATAATACCCGCTTTAATCATGACTTTTGATTTACGTGATTATAAATTTTACCGGCGTTGGACTGTATTTTTATAAATCCTTTTGCTTCGTCCGCGGTCCATCCCTTGTTCATTTCACCATAACTTCCAAAGGAGGCGTTCATTAAATCCTGGGGGAAGAGATACCATTTAACCGAAACTGAAATGGATAAAGACTTACGAAAACATCTCCTGAAACCGTTTTTTGGGTATCGGTCAAGAACGCTTCAATATTGCGCATCACGGCATCTAAGTAGTTGCCTTCATGTAACAACATTCCGTAAAAGTTCCCCTGCTGTTCCTTTTGAAATTGTTGCCATTTGCTCAAGGTGTGCTTTTCTAACAGATGATGCGCTTTAATGATGATAAGTGCCGCAGCTGCCTCAAAACCTACACGTCCTTTTATACCTATAATAGTGTCTCCCACATGGATATCCCTGCCTATGGCATATGGGGAGGCCATTTTTTCCAACTTTTCAATGTTAGCGACCGGATTGTTCTTTTCTCCATTGATGGCAACTAACTCCCCTTTATGAAAAGTAAGTTTTACTTCCTGTGGTTCTTTTTCCTTTAACTGGCTAGGGTAGGCAGAATCCGGTAAAGGTTTTTCTGAAGTCAAAGTTTCCTCACCACCTACCGATGTTCCCCAAAGTCCTTTGTTAATAGAGTATTTTGCTTTTTCCCACGGATAATCAACTCCATTTTCTTTTAGATAAGCAATCTCCGCCTCACGGGCCAATTTATTATCTCGGATTGGTGTAATTATTTGAATTTCCGGTGCCAGGATTTGAAAAATCATATCAAATCGAACCTGGTCGTTACCGGCACCGGTACTCCCGTGTGCAATAAATTTTGCACCTATCTTTTTTGCGTAGTTTGCAATCTCAATAGCTTGTACGATTCGTTCCGCACTTACGGAAAGGGGATAGGTGTTGTTCTTTAAGACATTACCATAAATTAGATATTTTACGACTTTGTCGTAGAAGGTTTGTACCGCATCAATAGAGATGTACGAGGTTGCCCCTAGCTTCAACGCTTTTTCTTCAATGGATTGTATTTCTTCTGCAGAAAAACCTCCTGTGTTCACACTAACCGCGTGCACTTCAAAACCTTTCTCTTTTGATAAATATTTGGCACAATACGAGGTGTCTAAACCTCCGCTGTATGCTAAAACTAATTTGCTCATTTGGTTTTCTTTTTTAGGAATAATTGTTCCTTGATGCTTTTTAATCTAGTAAAGGCTTTCCCGTTTACCTTATCCTTTTTTATTTCTGGCTTTAAGTTCGGGTCATGCAACATGCCCGTACAGAGGCACATTTTTTGTTCTGTCCTGGTAAGGATATCAAAATTTTTGCAGGTCTGGCAGCCTTTCCAAAATTCAGGATCATCGGTAAGCTCAGAAAAAGTTACTGGTTTATAGCCCAATTCATAATTGATTTTCATCACGGCAAGTCCAGTGGTAATTCCAAATATTTTGGCATTTGGAAATTTCTCCCTACTTAAATCAAAAATCCGCTGTTTAATTTTCTTGGCAAGTCCTTGTCCCCTATAATCTGGATGTACAATGAGTCCAGAGTTCGCAACGAATTTTTCATGTCCCCAAACTTCTATATAACAAAAGCCAGCAAATGTTTCCCCATCCAAAGCAATTATAGCGTTACCGTTCTGCAGTTTCTTCTGTATATATTCGGGTGTTCGTTTTGCAATACCGGTGCCACGGACCTTTGCCGATTCTCCAATGGTATCGCAAATGTCCTGCGCATATTTAAAATGTGATTCGTTGGCAACAACAAGTTTCATTGTTGATGATTTAAAAAAAGTATAAAAAAGAAAATTCTAATGGTTCTGCGGAAATGGACTCACCTATTTCCAAAAATATGTCATACCCTTACGGGCGACGACGACTGGGGGCAAAAGGACGAACAAGAGCAGTCTTGCTCTTAGAAGTGAATATGTGGTTTTGTCCGTTCATTGTGAATCAAATGTACAAATAAAATCGAATTATCATAATTTCAAGTCCGGTTTTTGCGAAATAACAGTTTTTTGCCATGGACCGTAGTAATTTCGTACAGTATATAGGCATATATTGTCAAATATTCAATGGTGAGCAACCAGAGATTTTCTTCAAAATCAGTTTTTGAGTATGCGAAATAACTTAGAACTACTACTACGGACCATAGGAGGGCATATCTATATTCAGTGAAAATAGCCATTGCAACTAAGAAGATTATGTACCACGGATGCACGGTAGTTGACATAAAATAATATAATGTGAGAATCCATAGCATCGATGTTATTAGCGTGGAAAGTTTTTGGTTTTTACGCAAGAGTGTAAATAAGAGCACCATTAAAATGGTTAGTATAGGCGTAATTTTTCCATAAGTCTTGATTAACTCCCAAGGTTTTGCATCAAACTGTATTCCAATGTATTTAATGCCGTTCCATATTCCAGCATTGAATTCAAAATTGGAGAACCAGAGTCCTATTGTTTGTGAGTAATTATCGATAAACTCCGGCGAATAAAAGGGTAGAAAAAGAAGCAAACAAGTCCCGCCCACGATGAGAAAAAAAGGATACTCTTTTTAAAGCCTAAGTGTTTTAAGAATAATGGTAGGAAAAGCAAAGGAACTAATTTGACGGCAATGGAACAGGCATATACCAATCCAGCCCATTGCCATTTGTTGACAGAAATCAAATACATTGCCCAAACAAAAAAGAAAAGCATGAGCCCTTCAAAATGCAGGTTTCCTGTAAGTTCAATGATAATCAATGGATTTAAAAAATACCAAAAGATATGGTGAGGGGAGCGGTTAAGGTTTTTTAATAATATTCTTCCAAAATAAAAAATACCGACGTCCGCAAAAATGAGAATACCTCTCATGGCAATTACAGAACCAAGGATACTTTTACCGCCCAAAACGGCTGCTAAGGCAAAAGCAAATTGGTTTAATGGAGGATAATTGCTGAAATGCCGCGCACTTAAACTGCCCATGCCATCGTAAAGTTCCTTTGCGTTGGCAATAACCAAATTGCTTTGAGAAATTAATTGGTCCGGTGCATTTAAATAGGGATTCATAAAATTACTGACCAGGTGTCCGTCCCAAATAAATCGAAAATAATCCTGCGAAAGATTGGGTTCTACTAAGAGGAATGTCAATCTAAAAAGTATACCAATTCCCAGTAGAAATTTATAGTTCCATTTTTCGAATTGGATAAGCTTGTAGCAAAGAAAAAAAAGTGCGGCATAGAGGCTTATCAATCTTACAAAATCCGTACGTTCTAGATGATAGGCAAAGGTGTAGTAGAACACGATACTCAACAGTGCCAAGAAAAGAGATACCTTATGCAATTTGAGGTATGTCGCTAGTCTTTTGGGCATTTGTGTTTTGGTTGGCTTGTACGAACTAATTTAGTGGTTTTTATTGGAACGCAATTTAATGCTCCAGCATTTTACCTATCAGCTCTTTCATCATTTTAGCCGCTAGGTAGGCCGTCATATCCTGAAAATCCCTTTCGGGATTATATTCTACAATGTCAGCTCCTACAACAGTCGTATTTATGCTTTGTATCAAATCCAATACTTGCCTAGAAGATAGTCCGCCCGGTTCATGATGGGAAACGCCAGGTGCAAAAGCGGGATCAAAACCATCCATGTCCAAAGAGATGTACAAGGGATTATTAAATTTTGGAATAGACCCTAAGTCCAAACCTTTCATTTCATGAATGTCCACATCATATTTTTTTGCTTGGGCCGTTTGGTGTGGATTTAAAGTGCGAATACCTACCTGTACCAACTTTACGGCAAAACCGTTCTCCATAATACGGGCAAAAGGGCAGGCGTGGGAGTAAGAATCACCTTCATATTCGTGATACAAATCCGCATGGGCATCAATATGAAGAATATCGAGTTTTGGATAATGCTCATGAAATGCCTTTATAATGGGGAAGGTAACGGAATGATCTCCGCCTAGGGATAGCAGTTTTGTCCCATTGTCGAGATGGTTACGGGTTATTTTCTCAATGTCAAAATAATCATTGATTTCAAAGTCCCCTTTGTCAGTTAAGATATCTTTTCCAATTGAAAAGCCGTTTTCTACATATAAGTTCATGGAGTCGTTGTACAGGGCTTTTCGGATTAGAGCCGGTGCTTTGGCGGGCCCCTTTTGGAACGACGATTTGGCATCCCATTGGATACCCTGAAGGTTTATTTTTGCCATTGGTGCTGGTTTTTTCAGCAAGATAACAATCTCTGGATAGCCCTGATAAATGGATTAGAATAAGTGAACAACTACGTGCTATTTAAGGCCACTTTGTTGCATTCATCATTTTGCTTTCCTCAAAATCTTCTCCATTTTCCGTCCTCTGGCTAATTCATCTACCAATTTGTCGAGATATCTGGCCTGCCTGGTCAGCATATTGTCAATCTCCTCAATTCGATACCCACATATTACACCTGTAATTAAATGTGCATTCGGGTTCAATTGCGCCTTTTCGAAGAAAGTTTTGAACGTGACTTTCTCGTTTATAAGAGTCTGTAGTCTCTTCTCATCAAACCCTGTCAACCATTCAATTACTTGATGAAGTTCTTCCTTTGTTCTGCCTTTTTTCTCCACTTTGGTAATGTAATGTGGATAAACCGAAGCAAATGTTAATTTAGCGACACGTTCGTTATGTTCTGGAGTTACTTTCATTTCCTATTTCAAGATATGCTAACAATTGACAGATAGATAGTTGAGGTTCTAAACGTATCTAATTTAGCAAATAAAAATCGAATAGATGAGTGGTGTAGTTTTCACTAAGCAGATTGGTTCAAGATTTTATTTTGTACGACACTAAATAAAGGCCCTCCCTAACATTGGAAAATGAAAAAAGGATAGCGGTTTGCACTATCCTTTTAAATTTCTTAGGTTTTATACTTATGCCCGTGCAGTCAACGATTTGAAAAATACAAACGAGAAGCCAAGGAACAACATAAAGTGGAACGGGAACAAACCGAAGTCGTTCAACGGCACGGCGCTATACATGCCAAATAGGAAATAGACCATTAGACCAAATTCCAAAATCATGTTCGGTGACAATTTTTTGGCCAAGTATTTATTACCCTTCCAAGTTTCAGTAAGACTATTGATATTGAATTTTGGGGTGCGTACAAATTCGCTTCTTTTCCCCATATGTCCTTCTAAAACGGCTATGGAATTGTGCAATGAAAAGCCCAAAGCCACCGAGAAAAAGGTGAAAAATAGTTTAATATAATCCACGAAATTATCAAAACTGCTGCCCTGTATACTCTTGTAAGTAAACCAATAACAAACGAACAGAATTATGGTACTTATGGTAAACAGGCTCAATAAAGAGAAAATCCAATCCATATGACCGTATATATTCTTTATATATAAGGAGGGGATACTTAACACCGCCACTATGAATACGCACAGGAACATGGAGCTGTTCAATAAATGCATCACTCCGTGGAATTTAGTTTTAAAAGGAATGTTTTTGGCAGTGATAACGCTCCAAACTGTTTTTCTAAAGTTTTCCGCACCACCCTTGTTCCAACGAAACTGTTGTGAACGTGCAGCACTGATAACCACAGGAAGCTCTGCGGGCGTCTCAACATCTTCCAAATACTTGAATTTCCAATTTTTCAACTGGGCCCTATAACTCAAGTCCAAATCTTCAGTAAGGGTATCACCTTCCCAGTTACCGGCATCCAGGATACAGTCCTTCCTCCAAATTCCGGCCGTACCGTTAAAATTGATAAAATGTCCTTTGGTATTTCTTCCTACCTGCTCTAAGGTAAAGTGGGCATCCAAGGCAAAGGCTTGTATTCTTGTTAAAGTAGAGTATTCCCTATTGATATGCCCCCAACGGGTCTGTACCACACCAATCTCCTCATCTTTAAAATAGATGACCGTTTTCTTTAACCAGTCCGAAGATGGCATGAAATCCGCATCAAAAATTGCAATAAAATCCCCTTTGGCAATTTTAAGGCCTTCTTTAAGTGCTCCCGCTTTGAAACCAATGCGGTTTTCGCGGCGTATGTGCTGTATGTCCAATCCAGTTTCCTGCAGTTCCGCAATTCTGGTGGCGGTTACATCAACGGAATCATCGGTAGAGTCGTCCAAAACCTGAATCTCCAGTTTACTTTTTGGGTATTCTATTTTGGCAATATTTTCCAGTAAACGTTCCATGACATACTCCTCATTGTAAACGGGAAGCTGTATGGTTACGAAGGGTATTTCCTTAGGGTCCAACAAATTAAATTTTGGGGCCGTCTGATTTTGCCTTTTTTGACCCAAATAGTTGACCAAAAGATTTAATTGTGCCAAGCTATAAAAGAAAATCAATAGCAGTGAAATACTGTAAATAGCAATGATGATGTAAGCAATAGTAAGTCCCATATTATTTAATGCTGTATTTGAATATCCAAGCCAATATTTTTACGCCGGCAAATATACTACCTTTTACCGTACCTGACACTTTAGAAACACCAATTCTTTTTTTGTAACGTACTGGTACTTCGGTATATGTCATTTTTTTTCTCAAAACTTTGAGTTGCATCTCCACCGTCCATCCGTAGGTTTTATCCTCCATTTCCAATTCCTTGAGCTTTTCGTATTTTATGGCCCTAAAAGGACCCAAATCCGTAAAATTTGCGCCAAAAAATAAACGCATTAAAAAAGTCGCCAACCAATTGCCAAAAACTTGTTGCGGTGTCATAGACCCCTCTTCCCGCAAACTTTTTTTCTGGCCCCTACGACAAAATCAATATCGTTTTCCAAAATGGGGGCTACCACCTTATCCAACTCTTCTGGATAATCTGAATAGTCTCCATCAATAAATACGATAATATCGGGTGCTTTGGATTGTTGGGCTACATAATCTAATCCACGTAGACAGGCATAACCATATCCCTTTCGGTTCTCGCTTAGTACGGTAGCCCCTGCATTAGTTGCATTGCGAACGGTCTGGTCAGATGAATTATTGTTAACAACTATTATTTCTGAGACCGATTTTGGGAGATCTTTTATTACTTCCGCTATAGAATCTGCTTCGTTAAATGCGGGTATGATTACTTTTATATCCGTCATTACTTTAAATCGGATACACTGTTTTCCTTTCTGAAGGCACCAAAATTAGTCCATTCCTTAATTTTTTCTCCATTGCTATATTTCTCTGCGGATATTAGTTTCTCATCTTCATATTTTAGACAGTATCCGTTTTTAATCCCCATATCCAACTGGCATTTGTGTTTAATTTGGCCCTTGGCATCATAGTACAACCACCAGTTTATCTGTTCCCCTTCTTCGTAGTGTCCTTCTTTGGTTCGTATGCGATTTTTGTCATAGAAGTACCAATATCCATCTTCTTTTCCGTAGACATATGAACCTTGACTTGAAATCTTGCCATTTTCATGATAATACTTCCAATAGTCAGTTTTCACATTATATCGTAACCAACCTTCGGATTTTAATTTTCCATTATCATAGAACGTTTTATCATAGGTTTTTTCTTCGGACACCACCGTAAAGCCAAGAAGAAGAAATAGGGCAAAGAGCAATACAAATTTCATTTGACCTGTTTATTTTTTGTTTACCAATTTCATAAGGTCCACATCGTTACCCAACAAAACCTCGGTAGGGTTGATGCGCCCTTCTATTGGCCCGTTTTCCAGTTTAAGTACGCCCCTTGGACAAACAGCTGAACAAATTCCACAACCAACGCAGCTAGACCGTACTATATTTTCCCCTTTTTGTGCATAGGCGCGTACATCTATCCCCATTTCACAGTAGGTGGAACAGTTTCCGCAGGAGATGCATTGACCTCCATTGGTGGTAATCCTAAATTTAGAGAACAAACGCTGTTGAAATCCTAAGATAGCAGCCATCGGACACCCAAACCGACACCATACCCTGTTCCCAAATATTGGATAGAACCCCGTTCCGATAACTCCGGAGAATATACTCCCGATTAGAAAACTATAGGATTTACGGAGACTTTCCGACTTAAAAAGAAATATATTTCCTTCTCCGCTTAAAAAGTGCATGCCAATCAGAACGGCAATAATGACAAAATATCCTATAGCCCCGTATTTCGCATCCTTTTGAAGTTGCTGTCTTTTGAATAACATTACCCAAGAAAAAACCAAGGTAAGAATAGATGCTACTCCGGTTAGAAAAGTACTTTTGGTCAACCAATATTTACTCGAATCGTTACCTAAGTAAGAATAGATTACGGCCGTAGTCATCAAGGTCACAAATACGACCACGCTATGTACCACCCAACGCTCCACTTTCCATGCAAATTTGGACTTATCGCTTAGGTGACGAAAAGAATCACCTGCCGTTTCTGCCAAGGCACCGCAACCACAAACCCAGGAACAGTACCATCTTTTCCCGTATTTATAGGTAAGTATGGGGGAGATTACAAAAATGGAAAGTATGCCGAAAATAAGCATAGCTAATCCTATATTCCCATTCTCTATAAATCCATTTATGCGGTAACGTTCAAAATTATAGTAGTTCAACGGCCACATGTTTTTCAAATCATAATAGGGAAGATCACCGTTTAATCTAGCCATGATTTCCGGAATGATAAACGCAAAAGAAGTCTGAAAAAACATGACACTTGCGGTACGTATTTTTTCGTAGCGGTTATGCCGATATTTCCACATGAACTTAATTCCGAATGCCAGGATAGCAACAGTATATAGCGTACCATAAACAAACCACTGGCTTGCCGGATTTCCACTCAATAGTTTGCTCAAAGGGTCGAATAAGGCTATGACTCCTGTATTCTCACCATCTTTTACCAGTCCCAAATATTCCGGATAAAAATAAAGCACAATGTAAAACCCTGTTAACGCTATTCCTGCAATCCATGCGAGTACTCCACGACTGGAGATGGATTTAAACCAAATACCATCATTTTTGATTCCTTTTTCTTTATCTGCATAGGCCGCTTTTGAAAACCAGATTACACCAACGAATATTGCCAATAAGGAAATGGCAAGCCATAATCCAGTATTTGGAAGATCAATATTAAACAAGTTGAGGATTAGGATTCCCATTCCTGTCATGCCGATTAAGACGGCAATTTTTTGACCTGCGTTAAGTGCCTTTGGTGGTTCTCCCGTTAGGGCCATACTCTTATCTACTGTGTTCATAAAGTTAAATTTCGAGGTTGGTGTTTCTATTAAATCCTTTGAAGAATACGTTTCCAGCTTCTCTTTTTTGGGCTTATGGATTTCCCATATTCCGAATTGTACCTGGAGATTATTTCCTGCTCATATTGACCATAGAATTCCGGGTCAAAATTGGCGTCCCTTAGATATTCCATTACGTGGTCTACATCTCGTTTTTCTGTCAACCATTTGTCAAAAATTTCATGACGCATACGAATACCAAAATTATTGATGCCCAGAAAGAGACGGGATTCTTTATGAAAGGAAATGGTGATACAGATTTTTTCTGAAGCATGTCGCCAATGAAAATGCTGTTCGTAGTCTTTAATATTACGCTCGCTAAATACCCAACCGTAGGTTTGGTATTCTATATCTAAAAATTTCGCAGAGTTGAACCAGTGCCCTGGATTATATTCCATCGGATTTCCACATAAGGTCTGTGCCAAAGCCTCGCCCATCATTCTACCCGTATACCATACTGCTTCAATAGGTCTTCTGTTTCCAATGGCTTCATGCTGTTCCGCACAATCACCTATGGCGTAAACATTCTTGATATTTGTTTCTAGCATACGGTTTACTTTTACACCTTTGCCCAGTATTATGCCGGACTCTTTGAGAAAATCGATGTTGGGCGTAACACCTGCGGTAAGACCAACAAGGTTGCA
This sequence comes from Maribacter aestuarii, assembly GCF_027474845.2. NCBI lineage: Bacteria > Pseudomonadati > Bacteroidota > Flavobacteriia > Flavobacteriales > Flavobacteriaceae > Maribacter > Maribacter aestuarii. Next base: position 1,220,940 of record NZ_CP107031.2, on the reverse strand, counting down.
TTCAATGGTATCACCTTTGTCTGTAATTACCGCTTTGGCCCTTCCGTTTTCATCTGCTATAATTTCCTTGAGATTGGTGTCCAATCGTAAATCAATATGGTGTTCCTGTATATGTTCGTTGATCATGGCCGATTCTCCGGAGGGTAGTACCCCGTTCCAAAAACTGGTTTCCCGTACCAAGAATGTAACGGGAATTTCCCGACTGCGCAGCATCTCTGCCAACTCAATACCAATAAGACCTCCACCCACGATTACGGCCCGCTTGCAAATTTCTTTGTTAGGCGCATTTCTTTCAAGAGAATCCAAATCCTGTTTGGAATATAGTCCCTGCACGCCATCCAAATCTTGGCCCGGCCAACCAAATTTATTGGGTTTGGAACCCGTTGCAATGACCAATTTATCATAGCTAATGGACGAGCCACTGGCGAGCTTAAGACTCTTTTTGGAGGTGTCTACTTTCTCTACAAATGCTTTTACAAGATTTATCCTGTTTTTTTCCCAAAACCAATTCTCGTAGGGTTGTGTATGCTCAAATTTCATATGCCCCATATAGACGTACATTAAGGCTGTCCTTGAAAAGAAATAGTCGGTTTCGGTGGAAATAATGGTGATTTTTTTATCGGAAAGTTTTCGGATATGGCGGGCAAGAGTTACTCCAGAAATTCCGTTACCTATGATGACGATGTGTTCCATAAATTCAATTTCACGGTTGTTGGGTCGATTTTAAAGATACTTCCTTAACATTTAATTCTAATTTAGAATGGATTTAAATTCCAACTTAATCGGGCATAAATTAGTGAGAATTTAAGTACAATAGCTCATCAAACTAGAAAAAAAGCCGTCATTGTATATAGATATCCTATTTGATGTAATCTTAAATAATTCCAAAAATCGGGATAGGAAATGTAGGGTCTGCACAAGATAAACGACCTAAGAAGCCATTGCTAATTAATTTCAGTTAAATTAAATGAAAAAGTTATTCGCCTTATTTTTTATTGGTTTTATAAGTATAGTGGAGGCACAGCATACGGATTCCTATTTTGCGCAAACAAACGCCTTCCTTAAAGAGAATGTAAAAAACGGTAGAGTAGATTACAATTCGATCAAAGCGAATCCAGCTCCATTAAAAGATTTGATTTCTCAGGCAAAAAAGCTAATTGTTTCCAAAGCAGATGCAAAGACCTATCAAGCATTTTGGATCAATACTTACAACTTATTGGTCATTGATGGAATTGTAGAAAATTATCCATTAAAATCGCCTCTAGACGTTCCCGGTTTTTTTGATAAAAAGAAACATGATGTAGGAGGCGAACAGATAACCTTGAATGATATAGAGAACAAGTTGCTAAGGGCAAATTTTCCCAAAGAGGCCCGCTTTCATTTTGTCTTGGTGTGCGCTGGGCTTGGATGCCCACCCATAATAGCTATGGCCTATAGCCCCGAACGTTTAGATGCTCAATTGGAACAACAGACCGTAAAAGCCCTCAACGATCCGGACTTTATTAAAGTGAACAACACAAAGATAGGTGTATCCCAAATTTTTGAATGGTACAAGGGCGATTTTGAACAGTACGGAAGTATCTTAGATTTCATCAATAAATACAGGAAAGACAAACTATCGGAAGATAGTAAAATCTCATATTACCCTTATGATTGGACGTTGAATGATATGAAGAATTAAGTGTCCTTTTTGCCTTTAAATCTGCGTTCTCCTGATACCGGATTTGTGCTCTCTTATTAAAAATTTCACGCAAGGTTTCATAGCCATAGTTGGTACTGATAAGTATTGATAGATGTATCCAATGAATTATTTGTTCATGTTGGACACTCATGTAGGCGATACTAATTTATTTTAGGGATTGACCTTTAACATGGGATTACTGCAGATTATTTAAAAAAAATGATATTATTATTTAAATTAGAGGTTTATTTTCCTGATTATGACAAGATTCGTCCTCTTACTTATCATACTACTACAGTTCTCCTGCTCCGGGGAAGCGCAAACAAAGATAAACGGCGTTAGTTTTGTTGCATCTAGGGAAAAAGTGCTGCAAAATCACGTAGATGAACTTTTAAAAGTACACGCGAACAGCGCGGCAGTGATGCCCTTTGGTTTTATTAGGGAAATAAGCCATCCAGAAATCATCTTTGACACAGAAAGGCAGTGGTACGGTGAAACTAGGGAAGGGGCTAAGCAATATATTGAGTTATTGCAACGGAATGGAATTTCTGTAATGATCAAACCCCAGATTTGGGTGAGTAGGGGTCAGTTCACTGGAACCATAGAAATGGAGTCCGAAGAAAATTGGAAACAATTGGAGGCCTCTTATGATAAATTCATATTGAACTACGCAGAACTGGCCGAGGAGACCAAAGTTCCGATTTTATGCATTGGCACCGAACTGGAAAAATTTGTGGAAAACAGACCGGAATACTGGCAACGCCTAATAAAAAAAATAAGGGCCACCTATAAAGGAAAGCTCACCTATGCGGCTAATTGGGACGAGTACAAAAGAACCTCTTTTTGGAAAGAGTTGGATTTCATAGGTATTGATGCTTATTTCCCCTTATCGGAATCCCAAACACCTACCGTTGAGGAGTTACGGATGGGTTGGCAACCTTGGAAAGAAAAAATTACAGAGGTTGCTCAGCTCAACGGCAAACCAGTCCTGTTTACCGAATTTGGCTATAGAAGTATGGACTATACTGCAAAGAAACCATGGCTAGTGGATAATAATGAAGATCAAGCTAATATGGTCGCTCAGGCAAATGCCAAAAAAGCCATTTTTGATGAATTCTGGAATGAGGATTGGTTTGCGGGAGGTTATGTTTGGAAATGGTTCATACAGCATGAAAATTCTGGGGGAAATCAAGATAATCGTTTCACCCCTCAAAACAAACCAGCACAAAAAGTCATACAGGAGCACTACAAATCATTCTCCAATTGAGATATGGTCCGTTTCTATTGTCACAAACAAAACTTAAGAATCTTAAGGTAATTGTAGTGATTTTGTAGATGAACAGAATATCAGAATCTATTCTGGTGCTGGATTACTGTTCATGCACAAGCGCATATTCAATGCCATTTTCAAGATTGACTACGGGATTGTCATTACCAAGGATGGAGATCGGGAAATTGTTTTTGGACTTGAATCATATTTTTAGGCATATTTGTATCCATAAATATAATTTTATGGGCTTGCGCATATCATTCAGCTTACTATTTTTTTGCTCCCTAATCGTCAATCTACTTCACTCACAAAGCACCCATAATAAGGTCATAGCTGAAAACGGCGATGGCATATTTTCTGTTCTCCGGAAGAGCGGGATGAATCCTATTAAGTATTACGCTGATTTTCTCACCTTAAATGAGAAGAATATCCGAAATGGGAGCGAACTCATGGTTGGTGCAACCTATTTGTTGCCTGATGCGCCTGATTCCTTTAAAAATATGGGAACTAGAATTGATGTGGTCAAATCTGAAGAGCGACCCATTTTTGATTCGGCATTGGGACAAATGAGACTTAAGGACAGTACGCTGAACAATTCAGTGTATCACTTAATGTATACCAAAGAATCGAGACCATCTGATTATACGGAATTCACTCCGGATTTCATGGTACGATTAGCAAATGATTTGTTGGTAAGAGGAGCTAAGGTTTACATTTACGAAAAGGAAATTGTGGAAAACACAGGGGAAGCAGAAGAGGACGGCATTGTATTAAAAAAGAAGGAATTCGGGGCTTACGTATCAGCTATCAATAAAAGATACCTCAGGAACAATGGTAAGTATCAACGCTTATTGCTCGTACAAGAAAAATCTACCGATATAAAGGTTTCGGCAGTTTCCGTGCATCATTTTGATACCAGTATCGATGGAAAGAACCTTGCCAGTAATATTCGGGATATATTCAAGAAAAACTGGAAAAGTATTGTTATTAATGAGGAGGACACTCCTCCATTACATAATGAAGCAACGATTTATTTCTCTAATAACGTTTTACCTTCAGTTACAACTATCGACCTAAATTTTGACGTTTCCAAAAAAGAAGGGAAAGTAAAATCAATAGAAACGAACATTGCAGAATTAATTACCTCTGGTATTCTTAAGGACTATTCAAATACGGATTTCAGTGATTAAACCTCCCATTTGAAATCCCTTTCGACATAAACTTTGTATTTAAAAAACCCAATGGGAAAGTCCGTTTTTATAATCCTCGTGTTTTTATGCGCCAAAGGTCTTTTGGCGCAAGACAGTCTACTCACTGTTACTGCTGAAAAAGGTGACGGGGTATTATCCTTACTTAGAAAACAGGGCGTGAACCCATACGACTATTACGACGCATTCCTTGATTTAAATACGAACAACCTTAGGGATAGCGTACACTTGTACGAAGGGCGACAATACCTAGTGCCAAAAATTATTTTGGATACGGTTCCTGTTGTGGACTCGCTTCAAAAAATAGCTGAAGAAGTAAAGGAAATTGAAGGTGATGTTTTTGAGATATTCGGTAAAAAGCACGAGATGGTCCTTTCAAAAAGTGAAAGACTAATAGGGAACATCTATTATCTCGTTTCCGGTCATGGCGGACCCGATCCGGGCGCTATGGCAAACTATGCAGGCAAATCCATTGCGGAAGATGAATATGCTTACGATATTACCCTGCGGTTGGCCAAGGAGCTGTTGTCCCACGGAGCTACCGTTTATATAATTATACAGGATGAGAATGATGGCATACGGGACGAGCGTATTTTGGAAATAGATCGTGATGAGGTTGCTTATCCGAATAAAGTCATACCATTAAATCAAGTTGCTCGGTTAAAACAACGGGTGGAGATTGTGAACGATCTCTATCAAAAAAATAGGGGTAAATACCAACGTTTAATCGTAACACATGTGGACAGTAGGAGTAAAGGGGAAAATATTGATGTTTTTTTCTATCACCACGCGAAGAGCAGGAACGGAAAAAAACTGGCTGAAAGCATTCATAAGACCTTCAAAGAAAAATACAAGAAATACCAACCCAATAGGACCTACTCCGGAACCTTTCTAGATCGGACTTCCCTTTATTTAGTAAAGAAAACCCATCCGGCTATGACCTTTATTGAAATAGGAAACATCAAGAATAAGAAAGATCAAAGAAGAATCCTGGACCCCGATAACAGACAAGCCTTGGCCAAATGGATTTCTGAAGGCGTATTGTTGGATTTTGAAGGAGAATAAAAACCGTTAAACTAGGATATATTTCCGGTAATATTCATACAATTCCTCGGGCTGGGCTCCCATATAATATTTGAGATGAATCATTCCAAAATGACATTGCAGGGTCATTATTCCTTTTTTACGGTATCTTCTTGCTGAGGTTTTAACAGTATTCGGCAAAATCTTGAACTGCGCTAGTTTATAGATTCTTCTTACAAATTCATTGTCCTCATATATGGTGTAGGCCTCATCAAAACCACCAGCCTTTTTAAACAGTTGCTTCGTAATGAATAACGACTGGTCCCCGCCACGGCATATTTGCGTATTTATCTTAGTACACCATGCAAAAAAACGGAGAATAGGGTGGTTAGAATCAAACCGCATTCTGAAACAGCCCACATGAAATCCGTCGGCGTAGGCTCTTAGAATATCCCTATCAAAATGTTCGGGAGGTAAAGTGTCTACATGTAAGAAGTACAGAATGTCTCCGGTTGCTAAAGTTGCTCCTAAATTCATTTGGGTTGCTCTTCCCCTCTTAGCAGAAACAACCCTTGCGCCAAGTTTGGATGCCTCCAGTATGGTGTTGTCCGAGCTGCCCCCATCAATCACCAAAATTTCTATAATCCTGCTTGTTGAGGAATTTTCGGCGATACGCTGTAATACTTTTTTAATATAGTTTTCCTCGTTAAGAACGGGGATAATGATACTAATTACAGGATTGTCTCTGATCATAGGGAAAAAATCATCTACTCTTATTAGTAGGTCAAACTGCCTATGGCTTACAACAGCTTTATCAATTCGCGAAACAATCTTACCATTTTCGGCTCGGTATCTTCGGCAATGGCTATGATTTCGGCAATCTCTACCGGTTTTAAATTATCCGGATCACATTCATCTGTAAGTACTGATACGGCAACGATAGGTAAGCCTAGATGATTGGCAACGATTACCTCAGGCACGGTACTCATGCCTACGGCATCAGCTCCTAAAATTTTCAACATCCTATATTCCGCTTTGGTTTCCAGTTGGGGTCCTACAACGGATGCGTACACACCTTTCTGAAGTGAAATATTTTGATCCAAAGCTATTTTTTCTAGTTTTTTACGCATGTCCAAGTTATAAGGTTCGGACATATCGGTAAAACGCTCCCCAAATTCGGAGACATTTTTGAACGCCAAAGGTGAACCACCTTGCAGATTAATGTGATCTTCAATCAGCATAATATCTCCCTTTTTAAAATCCAGATTAATCGCCCCTGCTGCATTGGAAATAAATAGTTGTTTAATGCCCAACATGTGCATAACTCTAATCGGGTAGGTGATATCTAGAAAATCATAACCTTCATACAAATGGAACCTACCTTGCATAACCACTACTTTTCTCTCCTCGATAGTTCCGAAAACCAGTTTTCCGGTATGAAATTCTACCGTTGCCAGAGGAAAGAATGGAATATGATTGTAGTGTGCCTCGATCGGGTCGCTAATCTCATCCACCAATTTTCCTAATCCCGTACCAAGTACAATTCCAATTTCGGGTTTATCAAATCCTTTGTTTATTAAATGCGCAACGGATTCGTTCAATTGTTTTTTTGTCATTTCACATGTGTTTTAAAAACGGGGCAAATACCCTAATATCTTTAATGTCCTCATAATGGTCTATATCGTTTTTCTCTGCAAGAACCGCTACTTTTTCATCACTTAAATCGGTCATCGTTGCCTCCAGAACGGTGTCTTTTCCCCACTGCTTATTGGAGAAGAGTTCCTGTTTATATTTTTTCATTCCCAAAAGATAATACCCACCATCCACCGCAGGGCCTATGACGTAGTCATTATTCTCCAAAGCCGTAAAAGACTCCTGTAAATCTGATTGGTCCAAGTCATACATGTCGCTTCCAATAACGATAATTCTTTCAAATCCCGCAGCAAAACCCTGAGTGAAAGCATTTGCCATTCGTTCCCCTAAATCTGTCCCGACCTGTACCTTTTTATCATAAATGGTGTTGTCCCATATGTCATCTTGCCAGATTTCCTCGGAATAATAGACACATTTCTTTACATATAAATCTTCGGTAATTTCAACCGTATGGTTAAGTAGAAACTTATAAATATCCAGTGCAGCTTCGTCTCCGACTTTGGCGGCTAACCGAGTTTTACACTTACCCAGCTCCGGATTTCTAGTGAAGATCAGTAAAAGGTTTTTGGAATTTGCCAAATGGAAATCGATTGTTTTCTCGTCCCGGACATTTCTTTTAGTTTGTAGTATTCCCAAAAATATGTTGTTAAGGTTATTCCGAATTCATTTAAGGGTTCGGTATATCGTAGACTTTTTCTCCCTGTCGTAAAAGCTTTCCCCAATGTTTGCTAAAAGCATGGACGCTATCGGTTTCTTTTCCCTTTAGATTATAAACTTTTCCGCCATTATTTTTCCATTCAAAAATCCCTCCATATAGGTTTTGAACATTTTGGTAGCCCATTTCTATTAACTTTTCCCCTATGTTCTCAGAACGTACACCAATAGAGCAGTATACCACAATGGAATCCTTTTTATTGGGAACCTTCTCCAGAACAACGTTTTCTTCAAACTCTTTATGCCCTATCCAAATGGCCTCTTTTAAGTGGCTTACATCATATTCTTCCTTTTTACGGGTATCTAAAAGAATGACCGACTCGGGTTTCAGCTGTGCTACGGATACATAAGGAACGGACTCCTTATTGAACCTTTTTAGGGTTTTATCCATCTTCGTTTGTGTCCACGAATAAGAATGGACCAAAAGCAAAACAAATAAAGTTGAAATAAAACGCATTGAATCTTACTTAGATTTACGCAAAGGTACTATTTTAGAGATGTATGGGCCTAGGACCTTAGGTCAAATTAATACAAATCAAATGAAAGTTATATTTTATCACATTCTAATCTTTGCGATAGTTGCGACAACTTTTTCATGTAAGAATCAAGATAAACAAGTAGAGGTAACAGAAGATACAATGAAAAACGATTCTTACAATGAACCGTATAGACCTCAATTTCATTTTTCTCCCAAAGAAAAGTGGATGAACGACCCAAATGGATTGGTTTATTACAAAGATACATACCATCTGTTCTATCAATATTACCCAGACAGTACGGTATGGGGGCCTATGCACTGGGGTCATGCCACTAGCAAGGATATGATTCACTGGGAGCATAAACCCATTGCTCTTTTTCCAGATGAGCATGGACTAATATTCTCGGGGAGTGCGGTAATCGACATCGAAAACACTTCAGGATTTGGCACATTGGAAAACCCGCCCATGGTGGCCATTTTTACGTATCATCTTATGGAAGGCGAGCAAGCGGGTAGGACCGATTTTCAGACCCAAGGAATTGCCTACAGTTTGGACAATGGGAATAGTTGGACCAAGTTTGAGGGGAATCCTGTAATTAAAAATCCAGGGATTAAAGATTTCAGGGATCCAAAGGTTTTCTGGAACGACCAATTACAGTTGTGGACCATGCTATTGGTGGCCGGAAATCATATGCAGATTTGGAATTCATCGGATTTGAAACAGTGGGAACAGGTAAGCGAATTTGGTAAAGAAGAAGGTGCTCATGGTGGAGTTTGGGAATGCCCGGACATGTTTTCTATAAAGGTAGATGGGACCGATGAAGAAAAGTGGGTGCTATTGATCAGTATCAACCCTGGTGCTCCAAACGGTGGTAGTGGCACCCAATATTTCATTGGTGACTTTGATGGTAAAACATTTACAACGGACCAAGATTCAACCCGATGGTTGGATTTGGGCAGGGATAATTATGCCGGGGTAACCTATAATAATGTGCCTAACGGTGATCGCATCTTTATTGGCTGGATGAGTAATTGGGACTATGCTCGGGACACACCCACATCTACGTGGCGTAGTGCTATGACCATACCAAGAAAATTGAGCTTAAAAAAGGTTGATGAGGTATATGAGCTTCTCAACTATCCCGTAGAAAGTGTCAACGAAATTATTTCCTCTAGTAATAACGCACAAGACTTAATGATTAAATCAGATGAGGCTATGGATGTGAAGTTGCAACATGGCAACACTTCCGAAATTCAGTTCATGACCAGTGCCCGTACTCTGCTGCTTAACCTAAAGAATACTGTGGGCGATAGTCTTTCTTTTGGTATGGACGGCAAGAATAATGAGTTTATTTTTGATAGGAGAAAATCTGGCAAAACAGATTTAAAGGATAACTTTGCACAGGGAGTACAGAAAATGCCGCTCTCAAATTTGCCCGATGGTGAAATCGATGTTCGCATCCTCTTGGACCATTCCTCAATTGAAATTTTCATAAATGGAGGTCAATATGTGATGACGAACCAGATTTTTCCAAACGAGTTTTATGATACGTTAGAAATTACTAACCCGACGGATAAGCCATTGGAAATTAGTGATTTTATGGAAAGTAAAGTCAATCGTATTTGGGATTAACACCGTGTGCTGTAAGCTCTACGGCTAATGCTTCTAGGTCAATTCCAAAATTTTCTTTGTTCACCCGCAGGACTTCCTCCCTTATTTCTTTTGGAAGATTACTGAATCCGTCCTTAGCTCCCATAATCATACCGGCAACTGCGGCAACGGTATCATTGTCCCTGCCATAGTTTACAATGAACTGTATTGTTCTAAGAAAATCACCTTCTCCAAATTCTAATCCGGACACTAAAATTTGCCATATTTCAGCGGAGTGAAATGCAATGGAACGTTCGTCTTTTTCGAGCAATTGATACACCATTTCTTGTCGTACCCAGTCCTTTTTAGAACCTTCAAAACCTAAAGGCACTTTTAAGATGATGCTATCCTTGGCGATCAAAGAATCTATTAAAACGAGTTCCCTGATGTTAGCAATGTTCTTTTGAGCACCGTCCACAATGGCATACGCTATTCGCCCCACCAACCTGCTGTCCTGGTAGCCTTTTGGGTCCACAAAGGTGGTAGTATTTAGGATGGAGTCCATATCCGTTGTTCGTAAGGCCATGTGCGTCATTGCGGATACGAGCGCAGAAATATCCTTGGCATAACCTATATCAAAAAGTGCATGATTGTAGGCAATTTCGTAAGCCTCAGACGGATTTTCAGCGACCAATCCAAACATTGGGGTGTACAGCTGACCGGCACAGGACATTTCTCCCCCATAAAACCGATGCTGCGCTTCTTGGTAAGTGTCCCTGTCTGTTTGATAAGCCAATGCTACCCTTGCCCATTCCTTTATCCAGTCTATTTTCTCAATTTGGTCGTCTAAGAAATCTGTGTTTTTTAAGATATTTTCTTGGGCGAGATCTTGTGTTAGTTGTTCGTAATACGTTGTGATGAACGTTGCAAAATTAGCGGCACTCAATTCATTTGGATAGGTTTCCAGGTATTTCACCATCAAATACTTCCATCGCGTGTCGTCCGTTGTTGCGCCGGCCATAAGGTTATGGTCCCAGGTCCCTTCTGGGGATTGTTCACGCACGGCAGGTGTCAATCCTTTTATGTATCCATATTTAAGCTGAATGCTTTTACGGTGCCACATTTCTGTTGAGGCACCCATAGCATCACCAATTGCAGACCCTACAAGTGCTCCAAGTACTTTATCGTAGTAGACTTCACTATTCAGAACCAGCGTGTCGTTCGCGTATTTTGTTTTCGTGGGAGACGGCAGTTCTATTTCGGGCTTTTCAGTCTTACAAGTAAAGAACAACAATCCTAGTAGAAGTAATACAAGTATTTTTTTCATTGCTTGATCATTTTGTAGGCTAGCTTCATAAGATTTTCTTTTTCTTCCAACGTACGTTGCATAGGCAGTTGGGCCAATCCAATTATCCTCCGCATTATTTCGATGCCCGCCATTTTTGCAACAAGGCTTTCATCAACTGCATTCACATAATGGTGGAGCATCAAACCAATAGTATTCTGATTGTCAGTGGCCATGATTAAATGACCTGCCATTACCCCAAGATCAAATTCTGGAAATCCCACAAAGGCAAATTCCGGGTCAATAATATACAGGTTATCTTTTTCGGTCATCCAACTACCTGGATAGTAGTCGCCATGTAAAAGTGTCGTACCGTTTTCTAGGTAGATATTCCCTATTTCGGAGATGATTTTTTTTAAAGCAGTGTCCTTTTTATAGGGCAGTGAAAGTGCTTGCAAACCTTCTTGAACATCGTCCAGGGAAAATCCATTATCAACTAAAAATGGAAGTACAAAAATATGTTGATGGTTTAACTTGCGCATTTCCATATTGTCTGGGAAGCTTTTTCTTGGCGTCGATTTATGAATAGCCATTAAAATAGTAGACAGTTTCTCCACTAATTTCTCTGATATATTTCTTGAAGCGTAGATACTACTCAAGTCCTCACAGTTTCCCAAATCCTCCAATAATAAGGTATAATTCTCGGCGTCATAGCCAAGAATTTTTGGCAGGCGCGACTTCGCATCTGCGCCCTGCACTGCCTCATAGAATCGTTTTTCTACGGCAATACGTTCGAGAGGAGCGGCTATTTGTTGATATTTTTGGACAAAAGGTCTGGATTGTTTAAGAATAAAAGAGCGTAGATTGGTAACTATACGCAACACAACGTTCATATTTCCTTCCCCAGCAGTACTTATTTTAGAAATGCGTTCATCTGCACGTAACCACTTTTCGCTCAACAAATATTCTTCGAGCGCTGGAATGGGACTTAGGGCATCAAAATAAATCAAGATGTGCGATTTTCAGTTGTTTGCAAGATAGGTTTTAAAACAAAAAAATCCTTACTGGGAAGTAAGGATTTTATATTGTTTCAAATCAATAAATGATTTTCCAATTACAACCAAACTGCTTATTTAATTACCCATGTAAATATCCAAATTTAGATTATCAAAGCAGAAAGATATGATGGTTTCTGATAGTGGTATATGGGGTCAAATCACTAGCGTTTAAAGGACGTGAAAATCGCCACTTAGTAACAATTTTACTCGAAGTATTTTTAAGAGGGGGGTATCTAATTTAAGAAAAAAGTAAAACTTTAATCTTCCTGATTAATTTTCACTTTTAAACCTGATTCAAATACTTCGGTTTTCCAAGTGTCATGTTTTATTTCATAATTAATTCTAGACCTGACGACACCATAATTAAATTTTATTTCAGAAATAGCTAAAGTATTTCTTTCAATAATTTTTTCAATTGACTTATCTCTTTTCTTTGGTTTTTTAGATACTAAAAATGCGGAAGTTGAATAAATTTCTTTCGAATGATTTGAATATTTTTCTATCATATCCTCCCTGGGTAAATTACTGCTTCTAAAGGGAGTTAATTTTAGTGTTGGGTGTTCATCAACTAACACCTCAAAAATCTCTTTGAGGTATCCGTTATGGGAACCGTGATGTGGTATTTTATATAATTTTGATTTAGTTTTATCTTTTGCTTTGCTTTTATAAACTATGTGACGCCATCCTTCATGATTGTCTTTGCCAATCTCTAAATCTGCACCTAATAAAACTCTCACATCGTTAAATTTTAATAACAGAGCAACTGATTTGTCGTTTGGAGATTTATTAATTATAGCTGTGTTTCTAGTTCCAAACTGTGTGATAAGTTTGCTTATTTCACCGTCAAAATTAATCACAGTTTTGGGTGATGGAGATAATGCAAATAGTTCAAAATTGCACAAATTTTCTTCAATCTTCATGAGTAGTAAATCACTCTGCGCCTTTGTGAAATAGGTTCCTCTGTCGTTGATAATCTCTAAACATTTAGCGAATTCCTTAGTTGAACTTTTTGAACCTTTCAAACTTTTACTGTAATCCAGCTCGCAAAGCAAAAGGAATTTATTAAGGTCGTTTACTGAAGAAAAAGAAAATTCACAGTTAGGACATTTTTCTAATAATTTGGATAAACCGGCAATGTGATTACTATGCCAATGTGTGCATACTATTAGAACGACCTTAGATAGGTCGGCGCCAATACCTATAAGATATTCTAATGCAAGTGGTTCTTTAGTTTCTGGATTAACACAACTGTCTATGACTATCCATTTGTCAATACCAAGTTTCAACACGACTGATTCACCATAACCGCCACCAGTACCAATCAAAGTAACTTCAACTTCGGTACTAAGGGGTGATTGGGTGATCAAGCTTACGTTCTTTTAGGTTTGAATATTTTTTTTCGATATTTCTTTTTGTATTTTCTATGTCGTTGACATCTAGATTTATCAAACGTTGAAATCGAATTTCCGACCTATTGACCATCTGTCCGTTTTCCATATAGCTTCCTAAGCTCCAATAGAAAAGAGACCCAATTTCAAGTAAATGTTCGTCGCTAGGAGAGATTTCTTTTATATCAAATTCAGCAATTTCATCCGTGCCGCCAGAACTTAAATCAGAAAGCTTTGCTTTAAAGGATTCATCTTTAATTTCAGTAATCATTCCTTGCCAATTTTGGATTCGGGTATAATATTTTTTAGAATTTAAAAGGTCATAAGAGCTATGAAGTCTTGGAAATTCTAATTTTAATTTTGGTGAATTATCTTTTGCATCCATTACTTTGGTTGCCTCCTTGTAATTCGAAATGTCATTGGAATACTTTTGAATTACACTTTGATAAATCTTTAGTTGGTCTTCATTGTAATTGGATTTGGTTAGAACATTTTCTTTAATCCAATTCCCTTTGCTTTCGGATTCTAAAGTTCTGCTTTCTGCCATATCAAATTGTTTATCTTTTTTAACTTTTGAGAATGAATTCTCCCAAGATTTAACTAACATTTTAATCATTAAAGTCGCATCACCTTGCGTTTCTTTAAAATGATTGTTGATGTTGAAAACTACTGATTTTCCATCTAGAATTAAATCAGAAGGTGATATTGTTATGGTAATATTGCCTTCACCCTCCTTATCAGGCTCAATATCTCTAAATTGGATGGTTTGTAATCTTGGTTTCTTCAATAAATCATTGAAAATCTTTACTGGGGATAACCAATAACCAAAATTTTCGTAATCCTTTTTGTCTTTCATTGTGAAATGACAAAGATGATTTATTCCGAAGGCTTTAACGGGTGTTTCGCTTAAATTACTAAACACGCTCACAACTAAGTCTCGTAAAATTTCAAAATGTGATTCTCTGTTTGTTTTGAAATCTATTCTTTCTTGCGTTGCTTCGACATTTAACCAATCCGATACTGAAAACTTCGAAATGTTAGGATGGATAATTTCTACAACTGCGGTATCTGCTTCAATGTTTCGGATAATCCCCTTGTTAGACAACAATGAGGGGTTATGATTGATGGATTGAAATTTCCTAAAAGCACAATACCTATTGTGTAAATATCATGTTCCTTCTTCATAATTAGGTTTAGATAATTTTGATGATATCAAAATATGAGTAAATCTAGTAAAATTTAAGATGAATTAAATAATGTAAATGTCAAAATGCACTATTAGACTGTTAATGAGAAAACTAATGTAATATTGTTTTATTATTCTGGAGAGGATTATTTTAAGATTAAATATTGATTATAGAAATTTTCCAAAACCTTCAATCAATATGACCCAATGCTTTGAGCACTACCAGTACAAAAATAATAACGATGCAAATCCTTGGAAATATAGATATAAATGATATTTGAGATTGAAACAGTGAATTTTCAGGTTTTATAATGTGTTTTGAAGTAAAACCTTCAAACAAATCTTAAAGGGTTGCAAACTAGGGTTATTGTAATAATATTGGAAGATGTGACCCCCAAACGTGACCCCCAAAAACAAAGAAACCCCTGTATACAGGGGTTTCTTTGTGGTGCCTCCAGTACTACGTTATTTATTTTATGTAATTATTGATGAATCTAAATAATCTTTCTTATATACTATATTTAAAGGTGTTAATATAAATTAATTCAACTTAATTAACGAAAACCAATACGGATTAACGAAATTTTGTCCCTTTTGTTGTCCCTTTATATATCTTTGATATATATTTTAAGCATGGGAAATTTAAAGAGAATCAAAGGTTCATCGCCTGTTTTTAGACTTAAGGACTCGCAAAATATTGAGAAACCGATTAGGTTAGACTATTCTTATGGACGGGGAAAACGCTTTAGATATGGAATTGGGTACTCTGTGAATCCTGACTATTGGAATAAACAGACTGGCAGAGTGAAAAATGTTAATGCGGTTAGAAATGCTGGTCAGATAAATAAGCTTATTAGGGATTTAACAACTGTACTTGAAGATTTTGTTGCTGATTGTGATTCAAAACAAATACCAATTACAAATCGAATAATGAAAACTCATTTAGATGAGTTTAGGAATAAAGACTTTAAACAGGGTGATGAGGAAGAAACCAAAATTACTGGCTTAATTGTCTTTATAGAAAAATATATTAAACAGAAAGAAAAGGAGTTGTCTAAACAAAGAAATGGGTATAAAAATAATACCGTTAAATCCTATGAGCAGACCTTAGGTCATCTAAAGGGTTTTGAGGAAGAATATGAATGTGTTTTGAGTTTTGATTTAGATAATGAGTTTTACTCTGAGTTTATTGATTATATGAATTTTAAAACCTATACCTACAATAAAGAAGAGAAACACTATTCTTTGAATACCATCGGAAAACAAGTTAAGAACCTTAGGATTTTTATGGGTGCTGCATTGGAACAGGAGTTGCACACTAACCTGAAATATAAAAAATTCAAAGTCTTAGTCGAAATTACTACAGCCATTTATTTAGAATTAGAGGAATTAAAAAAGATTTATGAATTAGATTTAAGCAGTACACCTCATTTAGAGTTGGCTAGAGACGTTTTTATAATTGGTTGTGAAATTGGGCAAAGAATTAGTGATTATCATAATCTTTCAGAACAGCCATTAGTTGAACATCAAAATGAGAGGTTTATTAAAATTAAACAAGAGAAAACAGATAAAGAGGTACTCTGTAAAATTACTCCAGTTATTGAAAATATCATGAATGAAAGGTATGGAGGTAAGTTGCCGCCAAAAATTGCTGAGCAAAAACTCAATGATTATATCAAAATTGTTGGTGAGAAAGCAGGAATAATTTCACAAATTAAGAATGAGATTACACGAAGCGGTAATAAAGTAATAGAATATATACCTAAGTGTGATTTAATCATGGGGCATACGGCAAGAAGAACTTTTTGCACCTTGAAATATAAGGCTGGAATGCCTGTTCATTCAATAATGGAACTAAGCGGTCATTCGACTCTTAAAGAATTTATGAAATATATTAGAAACCCAAAGGAGGAACGAGTATCTCAAATTACATCAACTAAGGCTTTCATGGATTCTTGTATTATAGTTTAATTATGAGACAGCTCATAAATGAGCTCTAAACTTTTCTGTAATAACCTTCTTTTACAGAATAAGAAGTGCTTTTCTCATTTATTTTTGAAAAATTCAAAACATAATTATCAAATCCTATATATTTAAGAATAAGCATGTTTAATAGGGTATATAATCTAACGGACGCATAAAATAAATCTAGGTCTTTATCGTCAATTGACCGATTTTCTCCAATATATTTATAGTCTGGAACTCTACCATGTAAAAAATCATTTCTGGATGAAATCACATTTAAATCTTCCTCGAGTAACGTTATATTGAGTATTTTAAAAGGTAATTTTAGTCTTTCTTTATTTGTTACTTGGTTAATCTGATTAATTCTACTTTCTAAAGTTTTCAAATCTTTAAAGGATTCCTTATCGGAATATTTATGTAAAACATTAATTAGCTCTTTTCTAAACGTTTTACTTTCAGATTTAGAAGCTATTGGAGTTAATTTTTCTTTTTTGTCCGCTATAATTATGTCTGAAAGAGTTTCCAGCGCTACAGAATATCCACTTGGTCTAAAAATAAGACTAGCCTTTGATGATTCAATAATTAAAAGGAGTGTTGCAAGAAAATTATCATTGTTAAGAGTAGTAACGCACAATCTGGAAAACTCTTCGGATGAAAGAACTCTTAGTTCTTTTTTATCATAAATTTCATTCGCAATATGTTTCTTTCTAATCCAACTATACGGATTGCTATCTATTGGATTTATGGAAGTTTTCATATCCTTTCTTAAGGTGTGAAAAAGAAAACCAGCACTCTTTTTTCTTTTTTTATTGTTGTATGAAAAGTAATAGCCTTTATTGCCAGGAAAAAGACCCGTTATATACCCTAAAGAAACTCTAATTGCATAAGCTTTGTCGGCAAATTCTTTAAAGTATTGTTTCTTTTCTGATTCTATGATTAGAAACTTTTTTTTTTTTTTGCCCCCCCTGAACAAGTATGAAGATTTTCTCTTTATCAATTTCAATATAAGTGCCTTCCGTTGAGAATAGAAAGTATTCATTGGTAAATATGAATTTTTCTAGGATAAAATGAAAATTCAATTCTTTCTTAAGCGGTATAACTAGCTTGAAATATTTTTTAATTTTTTTGTTGAATGAATGGCTTTTTAAAGAATTTATATAGCCTTTTGTGAAAAAATCCATACTAACCCTCTCCAATATAATTTTATGAGTGTCATTCTGGAAGGTTACGTTATTAATTTTTTTCCCCAAGAGGGAGACCCCTTTAGGTATTATAGTTTTAAGCTCTTGAAATTCGATGGTAAACTCATTACTAGAATAATTAAGCTCAACGTCCTCAGTTTTATTGAGATAACTTGATTTACATTTTAAAACACCTTTTTTGGGCTTTTCAAATTCTGAAATAAATTCTATGGGTTCCTTATTATAAAAGAATGGGTACTTTGTTTTAGCCATAGTTATTTGTTCTGTAAAATTTGTTTTGAAATAACCCCTTTCTTATCCTATGCATATTTTCATAGCTTTTAAAGCCTTTGTATTCCATGTTGCCATTTAAAGAACCTTCTTGCACTATTTTTTCCACATAAGTGTTGGCAACTGGAACAATACCTTCTTCAAAAAACCAACGCAAACGGTTTTTTAGCTCGGAAGAATCTATGTTAAGAATATCAAACAATATTTCTGTTGATTTTTTTGGTATTTCGAAGTACCCCATGGGAAATAGGTTAATATGGTAGCTATCTACTTTTTCTCTTTTGAATTCTTTTTCATTCTCATCAAATTCAATCATTTCATCTCTTAGTTCTTTTATTTTTTCCGCTTCTTTCTTGTACTTTTCTTTCTTTTTAGAAAGAGTATGTATAAAAGTTCCTCCGTCTCTTGTAAAATTAATTCTATTGACTAAGTCAGGAGCGTCATATATTTTAAGATAAGTTTCAAGTTTTAATTTGATTTTATCTTCTTCATCATTTTGGTTAGTATATTTATAATATTCTAATAATACCGATAATGAGAATAATTCGTTATCAATGTGACCAATTTTTTCATAAAATGTAAAGGCCTTTTTTATGCTTTGTAAAATTTCATCTAGCAATTCTTTTTCGAAAAAAGGCTTAAATAACAAATCACATAATGCATTAAAATGTAGTAAGAACCTGTTTTGATTTAACGCAATGTAGTAGATATCAAAATCGGAATTTAAAGATTCTGCTTTTAAAAGTAATCTCCTGAAATCCTTATTTATTGAAGAAAAGTACTGATTGATTTCCGCATATTGTTCACTAATTATTAGGCTAGCAAGATTGTTTAATAATTTTTCTCCATAATAAACACTTAGATGACACTCTGCTAAAACTTTCATTTTTGAAGTAATACTTTCATCTGAAATATACGATTGAATCTTACTCTCAAACTCTTCTGATTTCGAATCCAACCCAGTATACATTTCCTTTCTTAGCTCAAGAATTTCTTCCAATTTTAAATAAGATTTTATCCCTCCAGAATCATTTAGTCCTTTTAATTCGGATTGATATTCTTCATTATTAATAATACCTAAAAGATGTCTTATTTGTACATAAAAAAAGATTAGATGACCCCTAAGGTTTTCATCTAAATCTTCAATCTTATTTTTAGATTGTTTTAAAAAATCTAGAGATTTATAGTATTCACTTCTATAGAAGTATGAGATTCCTAGTATCAAATTGTACTTTGAGGATTTAATTAAGGAAACAGATGTTTTTTTATGTAACTCTATTACATCTAGCCATTTAGATTGATTGTTGAGTTGCAAACCTTTTTCCTCAATAACTCTTTTTATTTCGTCATCATTAGAAACATTTCCTTTGTAATCAATGATTATTTTTTCGTCAAACTGTAGACTATTTGATTTCTCTGCTAATTTTGAGCGGATTAATCTGGTTGTAAGGCCTTGCTCAAAGACAATTGTATATATATTTTCGACACCGTCTTTGGTTAGCTTTTTTATGAACCTTAAAGTATGGGTTTTTTGGTTTTGCCAGTTTTTGTCTTTCGAAGACAAATCTTGTATGAAGTCTTGCAAGTGCTCATAATAAAAGCTATTATCTTTTTCAGAATAAAAACCGTAAAAGCTAGGTTGACCACTATTTATGAGATACTCTATATTTGAAGTCTCAACAGATTTGCTATAGGAACCATCACCATTTTTATCAATTGTTTCCGAACTTTTTAATTGAAAATTAAAACCAAACCCTAAAATATTACTGTTCCTTTTTATTTCTCCCTTAAAGTCAATACCATTGTCTACTGGGTCTTTTTTTAAAATAAACTTTTCAGGAGGAAAAAGTGGTCTAAAAAAATTCTCGGAAATGGTTTCTAAATCAATATTTCTAGAACTTTTAGGAAATTGTAATTCGTCTAAATCATTGTTCATATTTTATAATTCGGGGTTGTTGACATTTATTACATTCCATTTGTCAGTGTCAATATCACTTAAATTAATGTTGAATCGCTCCTGATGAATTGCAATGCACAATAAATCAGTAGGTCTGGATAGACCAACATAAGCCATTTTTAGTGTCTGTTTGACAATTTTGGTTGTACTACTTATAAACGGTGTGTATTTTAACTGGTTATGTAGTCTTTGCCATTCATAATTTCCACCACCTCCATTTTTATGAAAAGTTTCTAAATACAATGTACAAGTATGTGTTTGTCCTTTTGCAGAGTGAATAGTTCCTATATTAATATC